>NZ_JBSFWB010000074.1:0-20513 GCF_053592635.1 Streptomyces sp. NPDC002623
GGGCCGATGTCGGTGGTGGTGTCCGGTGATGAGGAGCCGGTGCTGCGGGTGGCGGCGGAGTTCGCGCAGCGGGGTCGCAAGACCAAACGGCTGACGGTCAGTCATGCCTTCCACTCCGCCCGTATGGAGCCGATGCTCGACGAGTTCCGTGCCGTCCTGGAGGGTGTGACCTTCGGCCGGCCGGAGCTGACGATCGTCCTTGACCTGACCGGACGGCCCGCCGACGCCGAGGAGTTGGGCAGCGCGGACTACTGGGTACGGCAGGTCCGTGAGGCCGTGCGTTTCGCCGACGGCGTGCGATATCTGCGCTCGGCCGGCACCAAGACGTTTCTGGAACTCGGTCCGGACGGCCCGCTGAGCGCCCTGGTCCACGAGACCGACGCGACGGGTTCCGACACGAGTGCCGCCGACGCGACCGTGTCCGACGTCGCTGCCGCCCCCGTGCTGCGCGCCGGCCGCGGGGAGAGCGAAGCGCTGCTTTCGGCCCTCGCCCTGGGCCATGCCCGCGGCTGCCCGACCGACTGGTCCGCGCTGCCCCTGCCCACCGCCCGTCCCGACCTCGACCTGCCCACGTATGCCTTCCAGCGTCGGCACTATTGGCTCGACGGCAGCGCGGGCGCGTCGGCCGACGCCGCCGGGCTCGGGCTGGTGGCTGCCGGGCACCCCTTGATCGGGGCGACCGTACGTCTCGCCGGGACCGGCGGCGGCGTGATGCTGACCGGGCGGATCTCACTCCAGGCCCAGCCATGGCTGCGTGACCATGCAGTCGCGGGGAGGGTGTTGCTGCCCGGGGCGGCCTTCGCCGACCTGGCCGTCCGGGCGGGCGACAGTGTGGGCTGCCGGCGGGTGGACGAACTGACGCTTCAGACCCCGCTCGTGATCCCTGGACAGGGTGCCCTCGCCCTCCAGGTGCACGTCGAGCCGCAGGGCGCGGACGGCCGTCGGCCGGTGGGCGTGTACTCCCGGGACGACGCGGCGGGGGAGGACGGCGAGTGGACCTGCCACGCCGTCGGCTTCCTGGCCGAGAGCGCCGCCGACGACGTCGAGGAGGCGGCCGAGACGGCTGGGATGGCTGGGATGGCGGAGGCAACTGGGGCGGCTGGGGCGGCGGTGGAACTTGCCGTCTGGCCTCCCGCCGGGTCGCGGCCGGTCGACATCGATGGCTTCTACGTCCGTGCCGCGGCCGCGGGATATGGCTACGGGCCCGCCTTCCAGGGCCTGCGCGCGCTGTACCGGGGCGTGGACGGCGAGTTGCTCGCCGAGGTCGGACTTCCGACGGAACTGACCGCCGACGCAGGCCGATTCGGAGTCCACCCCGCCCTGCTCGACGCCGCCCTCCACGCTCTGGTCGCAGCCGGCTTCGACGCGGCTCCCCGAGGCGAGGAACCGGCACTGCGCCTGCCCTTCGCCTGGCACGGAGTGACCCTGCACGCGGCGGGGCCGGCCGTGCTCCGGGTTCGCCTGGCGCCGGTCGACGGAAACGTCGACATGATCGGGATCCAGGCGGTCGACGTCACCGGGCAGGCCGTCCTCACCGCAGAGGCTCTCGAACTGCGTACGGCCGACCCGGCACAGCTGCTGGTCTCCGCGTCCTCGGCGGCGGACTCCCTGTACCCGGTGGTCTGGACCCCGGTCGCCCGGCCGACGTCGCACAGCGGACATGCTGATCGTGACCTGGGTCTGGAGCTGACCTTCCACCACTGCACGTCGGTCCCGGTGGGCGACGACAACCTCGCGCGCGCTGCCGAGGCGGCGGCCGTCCGGCTCCTGGCGGAGCTGCAGGGGTGGCTCGCGGAGGCGACGACCGGTGAGAACACCGCGGCGCGCTTCGTCGTCGTGACGCGCGGCGCGATCGCGACGGCCCTCGGCGATCCGGTCTCCGACCTCGTCCACGCGCCGGTGTGGGGTCTGGTGCGGTCCGCGCAGAGCGAGCACCCGGACCGGTTCCTGCTGATCGACGCCGACCCGGACGACGACGCCGATGCGGCGGACCCGGTGGAGGCGGCGCGCGTCGCCCTGGCCGCGGGTGAGACCCAGGTCGCCGTGCGAGCCGGTGCCGTCCTCGCGCCGAGGCTCACCCGCGCAGGCCGGAGCGGGACGCTGGTCCCGTCGTCGGACGTGTGGCGGCTGGAGTCGGCGGGGTCGGGGACGTTGGAGGGTCTGGTGTTGGGGGCGGCTCCGGAGGCGGTGGAGCCGTTGGGCGTGGGGCAGGTGCGGGTGGCGGTGCGGGTGGCGGGACTGAACTTCCGCGATGTGCTGATCGCGCTCGGGGTCTACCCGGGTGCCGCGTCGATGGGCGGCGAGGGCGCGGGCGTGGTGTGCGAGGTGGGTCCGGGGGTGACCGGATTCGCTGTGGGGGACCGGGTGTTCGGGATGTTCGCGTCGTTCGGCCCGTTGGCCGTGGCGGACGCGCGGACGGTGGCGCCGATCCCGGACGGGTGGTCGTGGGAGCAGGCGGCGTCGGTGCCGGTGGTGTTCCTGACGGCGTATTACGGCCTGGTGGAGCTGGGGGGTCTGCGGGCGGGTGAGTCGGTGCTGGTCCATGCCGGTGCGGGTGGTGTGGGGATGGCCGCGGTGCAGATCGCCCGGCATCTGGGGGCTGAGGTGTTCGCGACGGCGAGTCGTGGCAAGTGGGACACGTTGCGTTCGTTGGGGCTGGACGAGGCTCATATTGCCGATTCGCGGTCGCTCGACTTCGAGGAGCGGGTGCGGGCGGCCAGTGGTGGGCGAGGCGTGGACGTGGTGCTGAACTCCCTTGCCGGGGAGTTCGTGGACGCCTCGTTGCGGTTGCTGGCCGAGGGCGGCCGGTTGCTCGAGATGGGCAAGACCGATCTGCGCGACCCGGACGAGGTCCGTGCCGCGCATCCCGGGACGGCCTATCTCCCGTATGACCTGATCACGCTGGCTCCGGAGCGCATACGGGCGCTGCTCGACGACCTGTTGCCGTTGTTCGGGTCGGGGGTGTTGGAGCCGGTGCCGGTGCGGTCGTTCGATGTGCGGCGGGCGCCGGAGGCGTTCCGGTTCATGTCGCAGGCCAGGCATGTGGGGAAGATCGTCCTGCGGATGCCGAGGCCGCTGGATCCCGACGGCACGGTTCTGATCACCGGCGGCACCGGCACGCTGGGCGGCCTGGTCGCCCGGCACCTCCGCACCGGACATGGTGTCCGCAGCCTGGTGCTGCTGAGCCGCAGTGGTGCGGAGGCACCCGGCGCGGGTGAGCTGGCGGCGGAACTCACGGCCCTGGGCGCTGATGTGACCGTAGAGGCGTGTGACGCGGCGGACAGGGAGGCGCTGGCCGCCGTCCTCGCTCGCATCCCCGCCGACCGTCCCCTCACCGGTGTCGTGCATGCCGCGGGCGTTCTGGACGACGGCCTGATCGAGGCGATGACGCCGGAGCGGCTGGAGCGGGTGCTGCGGGCCAAGGTCGACGGGGCGGTCAACCTGCACGAACTCACCGCGGGCCTCGACCTGGCCGCCTTCGTCCTCTTCTCTTCCTTCGCGGGTCTGCTCGGCACCCCGGGCCAGGCCAACTATGCCGCCGCGAACACCTTCCTGGACGCGCTCGCCGCCCGCCGACAGGAGGCCGGGCTCCCCGGCACTTCCGTGGCCTGGGGGTTGTGGGAGCCGGGCAGCGGTATGACGGGACAGCTCGGTCGGCAGGACCTGGCCCGGATGCGCCGCTCAGGAATCGCCGCCATGACGGCGGACGAAGGGCTCGCTCTGCTCGACGCCGCCCTGAACGTCGGCGACGCGAACCTCGCCGCCGTCCGCCTCGACCACACGGCACTCCGAGCCCAAGCCGCCCAGAGCGCTCAGACTGCCCAGAGCGCTCAGACTGCTCAGAGCGCCCGGACCGTCCAAGGCCAGCCCCCCGCGTTGCTGCGCGGTTTGATACGGGCTCAGGTGCGTCGTGCGGCTCAGACCGTGGTCGCGGCGGCCGACGGTGAGTCGGCGCTGGCGCAGCGCCTGGCCGGGCTGTCCGAGGCGGAACAGGACCAGGTGCTCACGGACCTGGTGCGGACGCAGGCCGCCCTGGTGCTGGGCCACACCTCAGCCGACCTGATCGGGCCGGAACAGAGCTTCAAGGCCGCCGGATTCGACTCGCTCGCCGCGGTCGAACTCCGCAACCGGCTCGGTGCCGCGACCGCCCTGCAACTCTCCGGCGCACTCACCTTCGACCACCCGACGCCCGTCGCGATGGCTCGGCACCTGAAGTCCCGGCTCCTCGGCCGGCGCGCAGCGACCCCGCCCGCCGTGGCCACGCCCGGCGCTGCGGCCGGGCAGGACGAGCCGATCGCGATCGTCGGCATGGCGTGCCGGTTCCCGGGCGGGGTCGGGTCGCCCGAGGACCTGTGGCGGCTGGTGGCCGAGGGCCGCGACGCCATCACCGCATTCCCGACCGACCGCGGCTGGGACCTCGACGGCATCTACGACCCGGACCCCGACAGTTCGGGCAAGACCTACGTCCGCACCGGCGGATTCCTCGACTCCGTCGCCGACTTCGACGCCGAATTCTTCGGGATCTCCCCGCGCGAGGCGCTCGCCATGGACCCCCAGCAGCGGCTCCTCCTCGAGACCTCGTGGGAGGCGTTCGAACGAGCGGGGATCGACCCGTCTCCGCTCAGGGCGAGCGCGACCGGAGTCTTCATCGGCGCGGTGTCGCAGGACTACGGCCCACTGCTGAGCCGTGCGGCGGACCCGGTAGAGGGCTACCGCCTGACCGGCACCACCGGCAGCGTCGCCTCCGGCCGACTGGCCTACTCGTTCGGCTTCGAGGGCCCCGCGGTCACCGTCGACACCGCGTGCTCCTCCTCGCTCGTCGCCCTGCACCTGGCGGCCCAGGCCCTGCGCCGGGGCGAATGCACGATGGCACTGGCCGGCGGCGCGACCGTCATGTCCAGCCCCGAGATGTTCATCGAGTTCAGCCGTCAGCGCGGCCTCTCGGACGACGGCCGCTGCAAGGCGTTCGCCGAGAGCGCCGACGGGACGGCATGGGCCGAGGGCGTGGGCGTGCTGCTGGTGGAGCGGTTGTCGGACGCCGAGCGCAACGGCCACCGGGTACTCGCGGTGCTCCGGGGTTCGGCGGTGAACCAGGACGGCGCGAGCAATGGGCTGACCGCGCCCAACGGTCCGTCACAGCAGCGGGTGATCCGGCAGGCACTGGCGAGTGCCGGTCTGTCGGTCACCGATGTCGACGCCGTGGAGGCGCACGGCACGGGCACGACCCTCGGCGACCCGATCGAGGCGCAGGCGATCATCGACACGTACGGTCAGGACCGTCCCGACGAACGGCCGCTGTTCCTGGGGTCGTTGAAGTCCAACCTCGGCCACGCGCAGGCCGCCTCGGGCGTCGGCGGCGTGATCAAGATGGTCATGGCGTTGCGGGCGGGAGTGCTGCCGCGCACCTTGCACGTCGATGTGCCGTCCTCACACGTGGACTGGTCGGCCGGTGCGGTGGAGTTGTTGACGGAGGCGCGGGAGTGGCCGGACGCGGGTCGTCCGCGGCGGGCGGGTGTGTCGTCGTTCGGGATCAGCGGTACCAACGCCCATGTCGTGTTGGAGCAGGCGGCTGCCGCTCCGGTGGCGGTACAGCCGTCGGCGGCGACCGGGGATCCGGTTGAGGCGCTGCCGTTCGTGGTGTCGGGGCGGTCTGAGGCGGGGCTGCGGGCGCAGGCGGAGCGGTTGGCGGAGTTCGTGGGGGAGCGGGAGAACGTCGACCTGGCGGGGGTGGCGCGGGCTCTGGTCGGTGCGCGGTCGGTGTTGGAGTGCCGGGGTGTCGTGCTGGCGGCGGGTCGGGGCGAGCTGGTGTCGGGGCTGGAGGCGTTGGGGGCGGGGGATGGCCGTTCGGTGAGTCGTCCGGTGTTGGTGTTTCCGGGGCAGGGGTCGCAGTGGGTGGGGATGGCGGCCGAACTGCTGGAGTCGTCGTCGGTGTTCGGGGCGCGGTTGGGGGAGTGCGAGGAGGCGCTCGCGCCGTTCGTGGACTGGTCGTTGGCGGATGTTCTGCGCTCTGAGTCGGATGACTGGCTGGGCCGAGTCGATGTGGTGCAGCCGGTGTTGTGGGCGGTGATGGTGTCGCTGGCGGCCCTGTGGCGGTCGGTGGGTGTGGAGCCGGCGGCGGTGGTGGGGCATTCGCAGGGCGAGATCGCGGCGGCGTGTGTGGCCGGGGCGCTGTCGTTGCAGGATGCGGCGAAGGTCGTGGCCTTGCGGAGTCGCGCGATCCTGGAGCTGGCCGGGTCGGGTGGCATGGCGTCGGTGTCGTTGCCGGTGGTGGGTGTGGAGGAGTTGCTGGCGGAGTTCGACGGTCGGGTGTCGGTGGCGGCGGTGAACGGTCCGTCGTCGGTGACGGTGGCGGGTGAGGACGCTGCGCTGGACGAGCTGCTCGCGGCCTGTGAGGCGCAGGGTGTGTGGGCGCGGCGGGTTCCGGTGGACTACGCGTCGCACTCCGCGCAGGTGGAGTCGATCCGTGACCGGCTCCTGACGGAACTGGCGGGCATTGAGCCGACGGCGGCGGCGGTTCCGTTCTTTTCGACGGTGACGGCGGGACGGCTGGAGACGACCGCTCTGGATGCCGGGTACTGGTACACGAATCTGCGTCAGACGGTCCGCTTCGAGGAGACCGTGCGCCTGCTGCTGGCGCAGGGTTTCGACGCGTTCGTCGAGGCCAGCGCCCACCCGGTGCTGACCACGGCGATCGAGGACACCATCGACTCCGCCGACGCCCGCGCGGTCGCGCTGGGCACGCTGCGTCGGGGTGAAGGCGGTCCGGACCGTTTCATGGCCGCACTCGCCGAAGCGTTCACCGCGGGGCTGTCGGTGGACTGGCGGCCGCTGCTGCCCGAGCCTCGTGCCGGGACCGTGGACCTGCCGACGTACGCCTTCCAGCGCAGGCGCTACTGGCCGGCCACCGGTGCCTCGATCGGAGGCGACATCACAGCGGTCGGTCTGGCCGCGGCGGATCATCCGCTGCTGGGTGCCGCGGTGCGACTGGCGGACTCCGACGGCCTGCTCCTCACCGGCTCGCTCTCGCTCTCCTCGCACGCTTGGCTGGACGGGCACCGGGTCGCCGGATCGGTGGTGTTGCCGGGTGCGGCCGTCGTCGACGTGGCGATCCGCGCCGCGGACGAAACGGGATGCCGGCTTCTCGAAGAACTCGTCATGGAGACACCGCTGCGGATCCCGGAGCATGGCGCGGTACGCCTCCAGGTCCGGGTGGAGCAGGCGGAAACCTCCGAGACGTACGGCCTGAACATCCACTCCCGACCGGCCGACGCGGATTCCGCCGAGCCCTGGACGCGGAACGCCACAGCCGTACTGGCGACCGGAACGGGTTCCGTTGCGGGCCGGGAGGTCGACGACCGGTTCGCGGTCTGGCCGCCGGCCGGGGCGCGGCCGATCGACCTCGACGGCTTCTACGAGGGTCTTGCCGAGGCCGGGCACGGTTACGGAGGTCTGTTCCGCGGACTGTCGGCTGCCTGGCGCGTCGGCGACGACATCTATGCCGACGTCACGCTGCCGCCGGGGGAGGACATTCCGTCCGGGTTCGGCATCCACCCGGCGCTGCTGGACGCCGCGCTGCACGGCGTCGCCCTCACCGGTGACGAGGAAGGACGGCTGCGGCTGCCGAGCCGCTGGGCCGGCGTGTCCCTGGCCGCGACCGGAGCCACCGCACTGCGCGTACGGCTCGCGCACCTCGGTCCCGACGAGATCGCCGTCGAACTCGCCGACCGCACGGGCCAACTGGTCATGTCCGTCGACTCGTTGGTGGTCCGGTCCGTCTCGATCGAGGAGTTCCAGGAGGCCCGGAGCGATATCGGGCGGGGCATGTATCGCGTCGAGTGGGTGCGGGCGGTTGTGGCGGAGCCGACTGGGGTCGAGGCGGCCGGCCTTGTGGTGCTGGGTGCGGAGTCGTTCGGGTTGTTGCCTGGGGATCTGGTGGTGACCTGTCACGCGGATGTTGCGGCTTTGGCGGCGGCGCTGGATGTGGGTGGGGCTGTTCCTGGGACGGTTGTGCTGCCGTGTGTCGGGAGTCTGGGCGAGGCCGTCCCGGATGCGGCGGTCGCCCACGCTGCTGTGGTGCGGGTTCTGGCCGTCCTGCGTGCGTGGCTTGCTGAGCCTCGTTTGGCGGCTTCGCGGTTGGTGGTGGTGACGCGGGGTGCGGTGGGTGTGGGTGTGGGTGGTGTGTTGGATGTGGGGTCGTCGGGTGTGTGGGGGTTGGTGCGGTCGGCTGCGACGGAGCATCCGGGCCGGTTCGCGCTGGTGGACGTCGATGTCGATGTCGACGAGGGCGGCTGGACGGCTGCTGTGGCGCGGGCTCTGGCGGCGGGCGAGCGGGAAGCGGCCGTTCGGGATGGGGAGTTGTTGGTGCCGCGGCTGGTGCGGCACACGGTTGGTGGCGAGAGGGTGTCGTTGGGTAACGGCACTGTGTTGATCACCGGTGGAACGGGGACGCTGGGCGGTCTGGTCGCGCGTCATCTGGCCTCCCGGCATGGTGTGCGGAGCTTGGTGCTGCTCGGTCGCCGGGGTCAGGACGCCCCAGGCGTGCGGGAGTTGACGTCGGACCTCGCGGAGCTGGGTGCGTCGGTGGTGGTGGAGGCCTGCGATGCGGCTGACCGGGATGCCTTGGCCGGCGTAGTGCTGCGTTTGCAGGGGGTGTTGACCGGTGTCGTGCATGCCGCCGGTGTGCTGGACGACGGTCTGGTCGAGGCGATGACGGATGAGGCGCTGCACAAGGTGTTGCGGGCGAAGGTGGACGGCGCGGTCAATCTGCATGAGCTGACGCGCGACCTGGACCTCTCCGCCTTCGTCCTCTTCTCCTCCGCCGCGAGCGTGTTCGGGAACAGCGGGCAGGCGAACTATGCGGCGGCGAACGCGTTCCTCGACGCATTGGCCGAGTACCGCCGTGAGTCCGGCCGGCCGGGCATCTCTCTGGGCTGGGGTCCGTGGGCCCAGGCCAGCGGTCTGACCGGAGCCTCGGAGAACAGCGCGGCCTCCCGCGTCCTGCGGCGCGGTGTCCGGGCGCTGACGAACGACGAAGGGCTCGCCCTCTTTGATGCCGCGCTGCGCTCCGACGCGGCACACCTGCTCCCCGTCCTGCTGGACCCGGTGGCCTTGCGGGCCCGTGCCGCCTCGGGTGCGTTGCCGGACGTACTGCGCAGTCTGGTGCGTGCGACGAGCCGTCGGACAGCGGCCACGGCGGAGGAGTCGGCCGGATCCACGTTGGCCTCGCAGCTGGCGGCGCTCGACGAGGAGACGCGCGACGCCGAGATTCTCAACCTCGTCCGGACGAACGTCTCACTCGTCCTCGGCCATGAGTCGGGGGAGTCGGTCGGCGCGGAGCGGGCGTTCAAGGAACTCGGCTTCGACTCGATGCTGGCCGTGGATCTGCGCAATCGGTTGAGTGCGGTGACGGGCCTGCGGTTGCCGTCCACGTTGGTGTTCGACCATCCGACTCCGGCGGCGATCGCCCGCTATGTGCGTGCGGAGTTGGTGGGCACGGACGCTGTCGCTGTGCGGGGGCCGTCTGCTGCCGGTGGTGGGGTGGTGGTGGACGGGGATCCGGTCGTGATCGTGGGCATGGCGTGCCGGTTCCCGGGCGGGGTCGGGTCGCCTGAGGACCTGTGGCGTCTGGTGGCGGACGGGCGGGACGCGATCTCCGGGTTCCCCGACGACCGGGGCTGGGATCTGGACGGCCTGTACGACCCGGACCCCACGGCTGTGGGCAAGAGTTACGCCTCCGAAGGAGGGTTCCTCTACGAGGCGGGTGACTTCGACGCGGGCTTCTTCGGGATCTCGCCGCGCGAGGCGCTGGCCATGGACCCGCAGCAGCGGTTGTTGCTGGAGACGTCGTGGGAGGCGTTCGAGCGGGCCGGGATCGATCCGGCCGGGCTGCGCGGCAGTCAGACGGGCGTGTTCGCCGGCGTCATGTACCACGACTACGCCGACGGCACCGGCCCGGCGAACGCGGAGGTGGAGGGCTACGCGCTGACCGGCAAGTCGGGCAGTGCCGTCTCGGGGCGGGTCGCTTACACGTTCGGGTTCGAAGGCCCCGCGGTCACGGTGGACACGGCCTGCTCGTCGTCCCTGGTGGCGCTGCATCTGGCGGGCCAGGCGCTGCGCAGCGGCGAGTGCGGCATGGCCCTCGTCGGCGGTGTGACGGTGATGTCGACTCCGGAGGTCTTCGTCGAGTTCAGCCGCCAGCGTGGACTGTCGGCGGACGGGCGCTGCAAGGCGTTCTCGGCCGCGGCGGACGGGACGGGCTGGTCGGAGGGTGTCGGCGTTCTCCTCGTGGAGCGGCTGTCCGACGCGCGGCGCAACGGCCATCGCGTCCTGGCGACCGTACGGGGTACGGCGGTGAACCAGGACGGTGCCAGCAACGGCCTGACCGCGCCGAACGGGCCCTCCCAGCAGCGGGTCATCCGCCAGGCGCTCGCCAACGCGGGCCTCACACAGCGGGACGTCGACGCCGTGGAGGCGCACGGGACGGGTACGACGCTCGGCGATCCGATCGAGGCGCAGGCGATCATCGCGACCTATGGGCAGGAGCGGGGCGCTGGTGAACGTCCGTTGTATCTGGGGTCGTTGAAGTCGAACATCGGTCACGCGCAGGCCGCCGCCGGTGTGGCGGGCGTCATCAAGATGGTGATGGCGATGCGCGAAGGCGTGCTGCCGCAGACGCTGCACGTCGACGCGCCGTCCCTGCACGTGGACTGGTCAGCCGGCGCGGTGGAGTTGCTGACAGAGGCGCACGAGTGGCCGGACACCGGCCGTCCCCGCCGGGCGGGTGTCTCGTCCTTCGGCGCGAGCGGCACCAACGCGCACGTCGTCCTGGAACAGGGACCCGACCCGGAACCCACTGCCGAGGACAAGACCGATGCCGGGCCGAGCGCTCTCGCCGCCGTTGCCCTGCCGTTGGTCGTGTCGGCCAAGTCGCAGGCTGCGCTGCGGGCGCAGGCGGGTCGACTGGCAGCGTTCCTTGCCGAGCGTCCCGATGCCGATGCCGATGCGGATGCGGATGCCGAGTCCGCCGCGGTGGCGCACGCCTTGATCAGCACTCGGTCGGCTCTGGAGCACCGAGGTGTCGTGCTGGCGGCGGGCCGGAGCGAGTCGGTGTCCGGGCTCGAGGCGCTGAGCGCCGGAGAGACAGTGCCGGGTGTCGTGTCGGGCACGGCGCGTCAGGTGGGCCGGCCCGTGTTGGTGTTCCCGGGGCAGGGCTCGCAGTGGGTGGGGATGGCGGCTGGGCTGCTGGAGTCGTCGCCGGTGTTCGCGGCGCGGATGGCGGAGTGCGAAGCGGCGTTGGCACCGTTCGTGGACTGGTCGTTGAGCGACGTTCTGCGCTCGGAGTCGGATGAGTGGCTGGACCGGGTGGATGTGGTGCAGCCGGTGCTGTGGGCGGTGATGGTGTCCCTCGCCGAGTTGTGGCGGTCGCACGGCGTGCGGCCCGCCGCGGTGGTGGGACATTCGCAGGGGGAGATCGCGGCGGCGTGTGTGGCGGGAGCCCTGTCGTTGGGGGACGCGGCGAAGGTCGTCGCGTTGCGGAGCCGGGCGATCCTGGAACTGGCGGGGTCGAGCGGCATGGCGTCGGTGCGGGTTCCCGTGCAACAAGTGACCGAACTGATCGCGCCGTTCGACGGTCGGGTGTCGGTGGCGGCGGTGAACGGTCCGTCGTCGGTGACGGTCGCGGGTGAGAGCGGCGCGCTGGACGAACTGCTCGCGGCCTGTGACGCCCAGGGTGTGTGGGCCCGGCGCGTGCCGGTGGACTACGCCTCGCACTCCGCTCAGGTGGAGTCGATCCGCGATCGGCTCCTGATGGATCTGGCCGACATCGAGCCCATGGCGCCGACGGTTCCCTTCTACTCGACGGTCACGGCCGAGCGGCTGGAGACGACCGCTCTGGACGCCGAGTACTGGTACACCAACCTGCGTCGGACGGTCCGCTTCGAGGACACCGTCCGCCTGCTTCTTGAGCAGGGGCACGACGCCTTCGTCGAGGCCAGCGCCCACCCGGTCCTGACCACGGCGATCGAGGAGACGATCGAGGACGCCGACGTCCAGGCGGTGGTGGTGGGCACGCTGCGCCGTGGCGAGGGCGGACACGAACGCTTCACCATGGCACTGGCGGAGGCGTACGTCGGCGGTCTCGCCGTGAACTGGTCAGCACTGCTCGGCGACTTCGCCGGCAGCCCCGCCACCGGGTACGTCGATCTCCCGACGTACGCCTTCCAGCATGAGCGGTACTGGCTGCCGCGCACGCGCTCGGCCGGCGACGCGCGGGAGCTCGGGCTGGCCGAGGCGGACCATCCGCTGCTCGGCGCGGCCGTGCGGCTCGGTGGCGGGCAGGGTGCCGTGCTGACCGGACGGGTCTCCCTCCAGTCCCACGCTTGGCTGCGCGACCACGCGGTCGCCGGGACGGTCCTGCTGCCCGGCACCGCGTTCGTGGAGCTGGCGGTACGTGCCGGGGACGAGGTCGGCTGCGGACGCATCGCCGAACTCGCCCTGGAAGCACCGTTGGTGGTCCCCGAGCACGGGGCCGTACAGCTTCAGGTGTTCGTCGACGCCCCGGACGACGGCGGGGAGCGCGGCGTATCGGTGTACGGACGCGCCGCCGAGAACGGCGGCGCTCTCGACGACACATGGACCCGCCATGCGACGGGTGTGCTGGCGCCGGTTCCCGCCGAAGCGGCGGCCGATCCGGCCGACTGGCCGCCCGCCGGAGCACGGCCCGTCGCGCTGGACGGGTTCTACTCCGACCTGGCGGCCACGGGCTACGGCTACGGCCCGGCGTTCCAGGGCCTGCGGGCCGCCTGGCGTTCGGGCGACGACGTGTACGCGGAGGTGGCGCTGCCCGCCGAACTGGTCGGGGAGGCCGAGCGGTTCGGACTGCACCCGGCACTGCTGGACGCCGCCCTGCACGCCGCCGGTCACAGCGGCCTGGCCCCCGCCCCGTCCGGCTCGGTCAGGCTGCCGTTCGTCTGGACGGACGCGACGCTGCACGCGACCGGCGCGACCGCACTGCGCGTCCGGCTCTCCGTCACCGGCACGGACACCCTGGCGGTGCACGCGGCGGACTCCTCCGGCCGTCCGGTGTTCTCCGCGCGCGGCCTGACCGTGCGCCCGATGGCCCTGGACGGTCTCGACCTGGCCCGCCACCCCGCCCACGACTCCCTCTTCCACCTCGACTGGGTCCCCGTCGGACCGACGACCGACGCCGCCTCGGTCCACCAGACCTGGGCCGTCCTCGGCGCTGACGCGGCTGACGTGGCGGACGTGGTCAATGGGCTGCGCGGTGCGGACGTCGACGCCGAGGCGTACGCCGACCTGCACGCACTCCGCGAGTCCGATGGCGAGTCCGATGGCGAGTCCGATGGCGGAGTCCCGGACGTCGTCGCCGTCGCCTGCCTTCCCTCGGCCGGCGGCATCGTCCACGACCGGGGCTCGGTCCCCGCAATGGCCGACGACGTGGTGGAGAGCCTCACCAACCTCCTCGCGATCGTTCAGGAATGGCTCGCCGATGAGCGCTTCGCCCAGTCCCGCCTGGTGGCGGTGACCCGAGGCGCCGCCCGGACGACGCACGGGACCGATGACGCGGACCTCACGCACGCCCCTGTCTGGGGGCTGCTGCGCAGCGCGCAGAACGAGCACCCGGACCGCTTCGTCCTCGTCGACCTCGACCCCGATGACCACCCCGATGACCACGCCGACGATCCGTCCCCCGCAGTGCCCTTCGCAGCGCTGCTCCCCGCGGCTCTCGACTGCGGGGAACCGCAGGTCGCGGTGCGTGGCGGCGCTCTGCTCGCGCCGCGGCTGGCCCGTACCGAGTCGGGCGTCGGACTGCTGCCTCCGCTCTCCGGTGCCTGGCGTCTGGAGACGGCCCGTGCCGGCACGTTGTCCGATCTGGCTCTCCTGCCCGCCCCGACGGCGGAACGGCCGCTGGGCCCGCTCGAGGTACGGATCGCCGTCCGAGCGGCGGGAGTCAACTTCCGCGACGTGCTGATCGGACACGGCATGGTGCCTGGTCAGAGCGGTATGGGCAGCGAAGGCGCCGGTGTCGTCACCGAGGTCGGTCCGGACGTGACCGGATTTGCTGTGGGAGACCGGGTGTTCGGGATGTTCCGGGACGCCTTCGGCCCGCTCGTCGTCGCCGACAGCCGGATGACGGCGCCGATTCCGGACGGGTGGTCGTGGGAGCAGGCGGCGTCGGTGCCGGTGGTGTTCCTGACGGCGTATTACGGCCTGGTGGAGCTGGGGGGTCTGCGGGCGGGTGAGTCGGTGCTGGTCCATGCCGGTGCGGGTGGTGTGGGGATGGCCGCGGTGCAGATCGCCCGGCATCTGGGTGCCGAAGTCTTCGCGACGGCGAGTCGTGGCAAGTGGGACACGCTGCATTCGTTGGGGCTGGACGAGGCGCATATCGCCGATTCGCGGTCGCTCGACTTCGAGGCGCGGGTGCGGGCGGCCACGGCCGGCCGGGGCGTGGACGTGGTGCTGAACTCCCTGGCCGGGGAGTTCGTGGACGCCTCGCTGCGGTTGCTCGGCGAGGGCGGCCGGTTCCTGGAGATGGGCAAGACGGACATCCGGGACGCCGAGGAGGTGGAGTCTGCCCGTGCCGGGGTGTCGTATCAGGCGTATGACCTGTTGGAGGCGGGTGCTGAGCGGATCGGCGTGTTGCTCGGTGAGCTGATGGGGTTGTTCGGGTCGGGTGCCCTGGAGCCGGTGCCGGTGCGGTCGTTCGATGTGCGGCGGGCGCCGGAGGCGTTCCGGTTCATGTCGCAGGCCCGGCATGTGGGGAAGATCGTCCTGCGGATGCCGAGGCGGCTCGATCCGGACGGCACGGTGTTGATCACCGGCGGCACTGGCACCCTGGGCGGCCTGGTCGCCCGGCATCTGGTCACCGGACACGGCGTCCGCAGCCTGGTGTTGCTGAGCCGCAGTGGTGCGGACGCCCCCGGCGCGGGGGAGTTGGCGGCGGAACTCACCGCTCTCGGAGCCGACGTCACCGTAGAGGCGTGTGACGCGGCCGACCGCGAGGCGCTGGCCGCCGTCCTCGCTCGCATCCCTGCCGGCCGTCCCCTCACCGGTGTCGTGCATGCCGCGGGCGTTCTGGACGACGGCCTGATCGAGGCGATGACGCCGGACCGGCTGGAGCGGGTGCTGCGGGCGAAGGTCGACGGGGCGGTCAACCTGCACGAACTCACCGCGGGCCTCGACCTGGCCGCCTTCGTCCTCTTCTCCTCCCTCGCCGGAGTCCTGGGCAACGTCGGCCAGTCGGGCTACGCGGCGGCCAACACCTTCCTGGACGCGCTCGCGCGACGTCGGCACGGGGACGGCCTGCCCGCGACGTCTGTCTCGTGGGGGTTGTGGGAGCCGGCCAGCGGTATGACGGGACAGCTCGGTCGGCAGGACCTGGCCCGGATGCGCCGCTCCGGAATCGCCGCCATGACGGCGGACGAAGGGCTCGCGCTGCTCGACGCCGCCCTGAGCATCGACGAACCGCACCTCGTGGCCGTCCGGTTGGAGCACACCGCGCTGCGCGCCCAGGCCGCGGCCGGCTCGCTGCCGAGGCCGCTCCAGGGCCTCGTGCGCACCCGCGAGGCGCGTCGCGCCGTCGAGGCCGTCGCCGTCGGACAGCACAATCCGCTGGCCCGCGAACTCGCAGCGGTCACCGAGGCCGAGCAGACGCGCCTCCTCGTCGACCTCGTCCGTGCCGACGTCGCCGTGGTCCTCGGCCACACCTCCGCCGAATCGGCGGACACCGAGCGCACGTTCAAGGATCTCGGCTTCGACTCCCTCACCTCCGTCGAACTGCGCAACCGTCTCAACGCGGCCACCGGCCTGCGGTTGCCCACGACCCTCGTCTTCGACCACCCCACCCCGCTCGCTCTGGCCGGGTTCCTCCGCGAGCGACTGCTCGGCACGATGTCCGGAACGGCGGCTGGAACGACGCCCGGTACGACGCCCGGTACGTCGTCCGGAACGGCGTTCGGGACGACGGAGGCCGGCGGCGCGGAGAGCCCTGGCACCAGGACCGCGACGGACAACGAGCCGATCGCGATCGTCGGCATGGCGTGCCGGTTCCCGGGCGGGGTCGAGTCGCCCGAGGACCTGTGGCGGCTGGTGGCCGAGGGCCGCGACGTGATCGGCGACTTCCCGACCGACCGCGGCTGGAACCTGGACGACCTCTACGACCCCGACCCCGGCCGGCACGGCAAGAGTTACGTGCGCACCGGCGGATTCCTGGACGACGTCGCCGACTTCGACGCCGAGTTCTTCGGGATCTCCCCGCGCGAGGCGCTCGCCATGGACCCCCAGCAGCGGCTTCTCATGGAGTCCTCGTGGGAGGCGATCGAACGGGCCGGGATCGCCCCCGCCACCCTGCGCGGCAGCCAGACCGGCGTCTACTTCGGCATGCTCGCCAAGGACTACGCCGCGCGCCTCGACCGCACTCCGCACGACGTCGAGGGCTACCTCGGCACCGGAAACGCCAGCAGCGTCGGGTCCGGGCGGGTCGCGTACACCTTCGGCCTCGAAGGGCCCGCGGTGAGCGTCGACACGGCCTGCTCGTCCTCGCTGGTCTCGCTCCACCTGGCCGTCCAGGCGCTGCGCGGCGGAGAGTGCTCGATGGCGCTGGTGGGCGGCGTGAGCGTGATGCCGACCCCGGGCCTGTTCGTCGAGTTCAGCCGTCAGCGCGGACTCGCGTCGGACGGCCGCAGCAAGGCGTTCTCCTCCACGGCGGACGGCACGAGCTGGGCCGAGGGCGTGGGCGTGCTGCTCGTCGAGCGGCTGTCGGACGCCGAGCGCAACGGCCACCGGGTGCTCGCGGTGGTCCGCGGCAGCGCCACCAACCAGGACGGCGCGAGCAACGGCCTGGCCGCACCGAGCGGCCCCTCCCAGCAGCGGGTGATCCGGCAGGCGCTTGCCAACGCACGTCTGACCGCTCAGGACGTGGACGCCGTGGAGGCGCACGGCACGGGCACGACCCTCGGCGACCCCATCGAGGCGCAGGCGATCATCGCCACCTACGGCCAGAACCGTGAACCCGGCCTCCCGCTGTGGCTCGGTTCGCTGAAGTCGAACCTCGGCCACGGCCAGGCGGTGTCCGGTGTCGCCGGTGTCATCAAGATGGTCATGGCGTTGCGCGAGGGCCTGCTGCCCAAGACGCTGCACGTGGTCGAACCGACCCCGCACGTGGACTGGTCGGCCGGTGCGGTGGAACTGCTGACGGAGGCGCGGGAGTGGCCGGACGCGGGTCGTCCGCGGCGGGCGGGTGTCTCGTCGTTCGGCATCAGCGGCACCAATGCCCATGTGGTGCTGGAGCAGGCGGCTGCCGTTCCAGTGGCGGTACAGCTGTCGGTGGCGACCGGGGACCCTGCTACGGCGCTGCCGTTCGTGGTGTCGGGGCGGTCTGAGGCGGCATTGCGGGCGCAGGCGGCTCGGCTGGCCGGGTTCGTGGGGGAGCGGGAGGATCTTGAGCTGGCTGCGGTGGCGCACGCTCTGGTCGGTACGCGGTCGGTGTTGGAGTGCCGGAGTGTGGTGCTGGCGGCCGGCTGGGGTGAGCTGGTGTCCGGGCTGGAGGCGTTGAGCGCCGGGGAGTCGGAGTCGGGTGTGGCCCGTTCTTCGGGACGGGTGGCGTTCGTGTTCCCGGGGCAGGGGTCGCAGTGGGTGGGGATGGCGGCCGAACTGCTGGAGTCGTCGCCGGTGTTCGGGGTGCGGTTGGGGGAGTGCGAGGAGGCGCTCGCGCCGTTCGTGGACTGGTCGCTGAGCGACGTTCTGCGCTCCGAGTCGGACGACTGGCTGGGCCGGGTCGACGTGGTGCAGCCGGTGTTGTGGGCGGTGATGGTGTCGCTGGCGGCCCTGTGGCGGTCGGTGGGTGTGGAGCCGGCCGCAGTGATCGGTCACTCCCAGGGCGAGATCGCGGCGGCCTGCGTGGCGGGGGCCCTGTCGTTGAAGGACGCGGCGAAGGTCGTGGCCTTGCGGAGTCGCGCGATCCTGGAGTTGGCCGGGTCGGGCGGTATGGCGTCGGTGTCGTTGCCGGTGGTGGGTGTGGAGGAGTTGCTGGCCCCGTTGGAGGGTCGGGTGTCGGTGGCGGCGGTGAACGGTCCGTCGTCGGTGACGGTCGCAGGTGAGGACGCTGCGTTGGACGAACTGCTCTCGGCCTGTGAGGCCCGGGGTGTGTGGGTGCGGCGGGTGCCGGTGGACTACGCCTCGCACTCCGCGCAGGTCGAGTCGATACGCGACCGGCTCCTGACCGACCTGGCGGGCATCGAGCCGACGGCGGCGGCGGTCCCGTTCTACTCGACGGTGACGGCCGGGCGGCTGGAGACGACCGGCCTGGACGCCGAGTACTGGTACACGAACTTGCGCCAGACGGTCCGCTTCGAGGAGACGGTGCGCCTGCTGCTGGCGCAGGGTTTCGACGCGTTCGTCGAAGCCAGCGCCCACCCCGTCCTGACGACGCCGATCGAGAGCACGGTCGAGGCGGTGGAGGCCGATGCGGTGGTGCTGGGCACATTGCGTCGGGGCGAGGGCGGTCCGGACCGCTTCGCCGCCGCACTCGCCGAAGCGTTCACCGCGGGGCTGTCGGTGGACTGGCGGCCGCTGCTGCCCGAGCCTCGTGCCGGGACCGTGGACCTGCCGACGTACGCCTTCCAGCGCCGCCGCTACTGGCTGCAAGCCCCTCCCGGCGCGCGCGGCGATCTCGGCGCGGTGGGTCTGCGGGATGCGGAGCACCCGTTGGTCGGGGCCTGTGTGCCGGCCGTGGACGGCGGAGTGGTGCTCACCGGGCGGCTGTCGCTCGCCGCGCAGCCGTGGCTGGCGGACCACGCGGTCGCCGGGACGGTGCTGCTGCCGGGCGCAGCCTTCGTGGAGTTGGCGCTCCGGGCCGGAGACGAGGCAGGGTGCGGCAACCTGGACGAACTGACCCTCCAGGCTCCGCTGGCCGTCCCCGCGCAGGAGACGGTGGCGATCCAGGTCGTCGTGTCCGCGCCGGACGAGGAGGGCCGTCGGGCGCTCTCGGTCCACTCGCGGACCGGCGACGAGGACCTCGGTGCCGAGTGGATCTGCCATGCGGTCGGTCGGCTGTCGGATGAGCCGTCCGCCCTGCCGGAGACCGTCGGCGACAGCGACGCTCCTGTATGGCCACCGGCCGGAGCCGAGTCGGTGGACCTGGACGACTTCTACGAGGACCTGGCGGCGCGCGGCTACGAGTACGGCCCGGCATTCCAGGGGCTCACGTCGGTCTGGCGGCTCGGCGAGGAGGTCTACGCCGAGGTGGCGTTGCCGACCGAGCACCGGGAAGAGGCCGCCCGCTTCGGGCTGCACCCGGCACTGCTGGACGCCGCGTTGCACGCCGTCGCGACGACCGGGCACCCCGACGCGGACGACGGCCGACTGCGGTTGCCGTTCGCGTGGAACGGCGTCGCCCTGTCCGCGACCGGCGCGCACACCGCCCGCGTACGGATCTCCCGGCTGAACGCGGACACCGTGGCCCTGGCCTTCGCCGACGCCGCCGGACAGCCTTTCGCGCAGGTCGCCGCGCTGACCCTGCGTCCGGTGGACGCCACACAACTGCGCGACTCCGTCAGCGTCAAGGAGCCGCTGTACGCCGTCGAGTGGGTGCCGGCGGTTGTGGCGGAGCCGACTGAGGTCGGGGCGGCCGGCCTTGTGGTGCTGGGTGCGGAGTCGTTCGGGCCGTTGCCTGGGGATTTGGTGGCGGCGCGTCACGAGGACGTGGCGGCCTTGGCGGCGGCGCTGGATGTGAATGGGGTTGTTCCGGCGACGGTTGTGCTGCCGTGTGTCGGCTTGCCGGCGGAGGCCGTCCCGGATGCGGCGGTCGCCCACGCTGCTGTGGCGCGGGTTCTGGCCGTCCTGCGCGCGTGGCTTGCTGAGCCTCGTTTGGCGGCTTCGCGGTTGGTGGTGGTGACGCGGGGTGCGGTGGGCGTGGGTGTGGGCCTGGATGGTGTGTCGGATGTGGGGTCGTCGGGTGTGTGGGGGTTGGTGCGGTCGGCTGCGACGGAGCATCCGGGCCGGTTCGCGCTGGTCGATGTCGATGTCGACGAGGGGGGCTGGACCGCCGCTGTGGCACTGGACGAGCGGGAAGTGGCCGTTCGCGACGGGGAGTTGCTGGTGCCGCGGCTCGTGCGGCATGCCGCTGATGGCGAAGGGGTGTCGTTGGGTGACGGCACGGTGTTGATCACCGGTGGCACGGGGACGTTGGGCGGGCTGATGGCCCGTCATCTGGTCTCTCGGCATGGTGTGCGGAGCTTGGTGCTGCTCGGTCGCCGAGGTCAGGACGCCCCAGGCGTGCGGGAGTTGACGTCGGACCTCGCGGAGCTGGGTGCGTCGGTGGTGGTGGAGGCCTGCGATGCGGCCGACCGAGATGCCTTGGCCGACGTAGTGCTGCGTTTGCAGGGGGTGTTGACCGGTGTAGTGCATGCCGCCGGTGTGCTGGACGACGGTCTGGTCGAGGCGATGACGGATGAGGCGCTGCACAAGGTGTTGCGGGCGAAGGTGGACGGCGCGGT
>NZ_JBSFWB010000075.1:0-20321 GCF_053592635.1 Streptomyces sp. NPDC002623
CGTGTGGACTCGATGAGAAGAGCGGAGTGACGGGAGACTGTCACGCTCCGTTCTGTGGGAGCCCGGGGGTGAGATCCCCCGGGCCACCCGACCCTCGGCGTGGGATGAGACGGGCGAGTGCTTCGGCGGGCCAGCAGATCCATCCGAGAAGAGGGTTGGTGACCACGAAGTAGTGGACGCTGACCTGGCCCCGCTCCTTGTTCAGGATCTGCGGGGCATCTTCCCGGTAGATGTAGCGGAGGTATCGGCGACGAATCGGTGCCCCTGCTATCAGCATCACTGGTGAGGAGACAAGGATGGCCACCGGGACCAGGGCTTTCACTGCCGTGAGCTTGGCTCTCTCCTCATATCGCATGTACTCAGTGTGCTGATCCTCCTTCGTGCTTGTCAGCCCGTCCTACGGGGTTTGGTGCCGATCTTGTGGTGGGTCGGTCGGCGGTGAAGTGCACCGGTGACTAGGAGTAGGCCCACGTCGTAGCGTTTGGCGGGGCGGCGGTTCTTCGAGCCCGATGGGCGTCCGGGGCCGGCCCTGGAGGGTTTCGGCACTCCGACTGGCGTTGAGATCTTGGCGTGCAGGTGTCGGAACCCACGGCGGACCCGGGCAGGGGTGAGCCTGTTCGAGGGGACGGGTCGTTCCCAGGGGCGTCGCAGGTCGACGGCCAGGGGGCGGGCGAGACGGAGCTGACGGCGACAAGCTCACAGCCATACCCGGAACCCCTGGGTCCGACGATCCTACGAGTGACCGTCTCAGACCCATGCTCGGAAGGTAGGACAAGCTCAGGCTTGGCTGGCGTCGTAGAGGACGGGGTTGAGCGGAGTGTCCGGGATCTGACCGACCGGTGTGCCGGGCATCCAGTCGCGGTCGGCGGTCTGGTTGTCGTTGGTGGGTTCGGCGACGCGGATGTCGGCGTCCAGGTAGATCACGGTCATGACGCGGCGCGGGACGCTGCTGTGGTTGGGGCCGGCGTGGTGGAAGGTCCAGCCGCGGTGGAAGCTGGCATCGCCGAGGGCGTAGGGGGCGACGACGTCCTCGAAGTCCTGCTCTTCGAGAGCCTGCTTCAGTCGCGCTTCGGACGCGTCGCTGATGGGCAGATCGCGGCCGTGGGCGAAGTTGTGGCTGCCGCGGGCAAAAGCGAGCGGGCCCATCTCCGGCGGGGTCTCCTGCAGCGGCAGCCAGAGGGTCAGGCAACGGTCGGAGGACAGCGGCCAGTAGTACTGGTCGGCGTGCCAGGGGGTGATGCCGCCCGAGGGTTCCTTGTACAAGGCCTGGTCGTGGTACAGGCGCACCGCGTGCACACCGAGCAGGTCGGCGGCGATCTTCGCCAGGCGGCGGGAGAAAACCAGCTCCCGTACCGTGTCGCTGTGCTGCCACAGGTTCGTCACCTGGAGGAACGCCTTGCCGTAGGTGTCGCGCTCCGCCAACGGCAGGTCCTGGGTGTTGAGCCGGATCACCTCCGAGGTGATGGTCGGCTCGTATTCCGCGATGGTGTCCGGCGAGAGAACCCGCGACAGGTGGGTGAAGCCGTCCCGGTTGAAGTCGGCGGTGGCGGTTGCACTCAGGCCCTCGTAGGGAAGGTCCAGTTCGGACACCCGGGATCGTGTGATGGCGGTCATGCGCGGCTACTCCTCGTTCGTCGTCAGCCCCAGGGGGATGCCGCTGTCCACCGTCGCAGCGCGTCGCCGTCCGCACTACGCGCGTGTTGTCCGATTCCGGTACTCAATTAGCCGGTAGCGATCCGGCCGCCCTGGGTACGCTGCCTCGTGTGAGACCTCGCCACGAGCACTGGAGCCTGCCCGAGAACACCACCTTCAAGTGCTTCCTACGACGTGAGGAGGCCTTCGAATTCGGCTGGCACTACCATGCCGAGTACGAACTGGTGCTAATCACGGAGGGCTCCGGCACTCGCTATGTGGGTACCACCGTGGAGCCCTACCGGCCCGGCGACCTCATGCTCCTCGGCCCGGATCTGCCGCACACCTTCAGCTCCGTCCCGTACCCCACGGGCATGGCCGAGGCCTCGGTCGTGCAGTTCCGGCACGACTTCCTCGGTGCGGACTTCTTTGCCCTGCCGCAGTTCCGCCCGGTGCAGCCCCTGCTCGACCGGTCCGCCCGCGGCCTGCTCTTCCCGCACGCTCCCGAGCCCGCCCGGCGCCTCCTGACCGGCCTGCCGCAGCTCGCCGACAGCGCGGCCGCCACCGTCGCCCTGCTCGACGTCCTGAACCAACTCGCGCGGAACACCGGCTCCGAGCCCCTGACCGGCCCGGGCTACGCCCCCACCCCCGACACCGAAGCGCGCCGCCGCATCGACGACATCTGCCGCCACCTGCAGCAGGTCCACACCCGCCCGGTCGAGCTCGGCGAGATCGCCGCCATCGCGCACATGGCACCGACGTCGTTCAGCCGCTTCTTCCACCGCACCATGGGCCGCACCCTGACCGACTACGTCAACCAACTCCGTGTCGAGACCGCCTGCCGCCTCCTCACCACGACCGACCTGCCCGTCACCGAAGTCGCCGCCCGCAGCGGATTCCAGAACCTCTCCAACTTCAACCGCCGCTTCCTCCGCCTCAAGCACATGCGCCCCCGCGACTACCGTGCCGCCCACCACCGGGGGCTCCATCTCCCCAGCGCAACCTGACCGCCCCGGCGCTCTGTGCAGGCCAAGACGGTCGCGGCTCCGATTGGTGCGACGAGGCGGACATCGCCCCCATGCACGGCCGGCTAGTCCTCCCAGTCCTGCGGTCCTACTGTCAGCGCGACGCGCCCCACGTTGCTGTCGTCCTCGAGATAGCGATGCGCGTCGGCGGCGTGCGCGATGGGGAACGTCCGGTCGAGAACCGCCCGGAACCCCTGCTCGACCTGCGCCCACAGCTGTTCCACGGCGGCGGGGTTCCCGGTGCGTACGCCGATGACGCGCTGGCAGTTCGAGTACAGGCGCAGCAGGTCCAGCTGCACCTTGCCGCCGAGGAACGCCCCGGACGTCACCACCGTGCCGCCGCGGGCGAGCGCGTCGATCGTGGCGTCCCACACGGTCGGATCACCCAGGTTGTCCACGACGATGTCGGCGCCATGGCCGTCGGTGGCCGCGCGGACCTGTGCGGCGAAGTCCGTGGCGGTGGCGTCGAGGACGACGTCGGCTCCGGCCGCGGCCATGGCCTCGCGCTTCTGAGGCGAGCGGGAGGTGGCGATGATCCGCGCGCCCAGATGACGGGCGAGCGCGGCCGTGGCCGAGCCCAGGGCCGAGGCGGCGCCCTGCACCAGTACCCAGTGGCCGGGCCGCAGTCCTGCCTGGGCGAGCTGGTTGGCGGCGACCGCCCCGTTCAGCGCGAGGGTCGCGGCGACCGCGGGCGTGATGCCGTCCGGCACCCGGTGGACGTTGCGCGCGGGGGCCACGCAGTACTGCGCGTAGGCCCCCGGGCGGTGCGTACCGATCAGAGCCAGGGAGGTGCAGGCCTCCTCGCGGCCCTCGACGCACATGGCGCAGGCGGCGCAGGTGACCACAGGGAAGACGGCCACCCGGTCGCCGACCCGGACCGAGCCCACGCCGTCCCCGATCGCGGCGACGACCCCGGCATGGTCCGCGCCCAGGACGTGCGGCAGCCGGAACTGCGCGTACGGGTGGCGGCCCGCGCGGGCTGTCAGGTCGAGCAGGCGGCCGATGCTCACCGCGGCGACCTGGACGAGGACCTCGCCGGGGCCGGGGCGGGGCGTGTCGAGCACGGCCTGTTCCAGTACGTCCGGCGGGCCGAAGCGGCGGAAGACCACGGCCCGCATCGACCCGGGCACCGGCAGCGGCTCGGGCCAGACCGTCGGCGTACTGTCCAGAGTGTTCATGACGTCACCGCCGTACGCATCGGTGTGCTGTTCACGACGTCATCGCCGTTGCCACCACCGTGTTGTGCAAGCGGCCGATCCGTTCGATCTCCACGACGACCTCGTCCCCGGCGGCGAGGAACTCACCGCGCGGGATCCCGCATCCCGCCGGGGTGCCGGTGAGGATGACGTCCCCGGCTTCGAGCCGGGTGAGGCGGCTCGCGGCGGCGACCACCTCCAGTATGGGCACCATCATCTGCGCGGTGGAGGAGTCCTGCTTCACCACCCCGTTGACGCTGAGCCGGATCCGCAGGTTCTGCGGGTCGGGCACCTGCCAGCTGGGCACGAGACCCGGTCCGAGCGGGCAGAAGCCGTCCTGCCCCTTGTGTCCCAGCCAGTCGAAGGTGAAGGGCTCGGCGACGGGCAGCGCGGACCTGAGCCGGTCCCGGGCGGAGATGTCGTTGGCCGCGAGGTAGCCGGCCACGTGGTCGGGGGCTTGTTCGGGGGAGAGGTTGCGGCCGGGGCGGCCGATGACGACGGCGAGTTCGGCCTCCCAGTCCACCCGCGCGCCGGGGTAGGCGGGCAGCGGCACCGGATCGCCCGGTCCGGTCACCGTCGTCGTCGGGGGCTTGAGGAAGAAGAACGGCTCGCCCAGTGCATCGGGACGCTCGATGCCCATCTCGGCGATGTGGTCCCAGTAGTTGGCGCCGGCGCACAGCACCTTGCCCGGGTACGTCAGGGGAGGGGCGAGCCGGGCATCGGAGATGGTCGCGGACGCGGACGGCGTCCAGTTGCGCAGCCCGGGCGCTATGGCGTCCCAGCGACGCAGTACCTCCAGGAGCGTCAGACCGCCCGTCTCGGGGGGCCCTTCGACCACGTTTCCGTCGATCAGGACACCGACGGCGGTCTTCTCGGAGTCTCCGGCGCGGTACTGCACCAACGACCAGTCAGCTGACTGCATGGCTCTCCTCCAACGGGCGGCTCTGTGGGACTGCGTGGACGGCAGTCGGACCATAGTGCATACACATTACGCCGGGAAGGGTAAGCTGCGGGAGATGTGGTGACCAGGCCCCGGGCAGCCGGATGCAGTGGAGAGGCGGTCGGTGCGGGTGACTCGGATGGACGCGACGGATGCAGCGGATGCGACGGAAGGTCTGCTCGGTCTGTTCGGCGGTCTGCCACGGCCGGTGATCTCCCATCCCCGGCGCACCAGCGTCGAGATCCACGACCACCTGAGACGGCTGATCCTGGACGGTCTCCTGCCGCCCGGCACGGAGCTGAAGCAAGCCGAGCTGGCGCGGGTCTTCGACGTCAGCCGCACCCCGCTGCGCGAGGCGTTCCGGATGCTCCAGGAAGAGGGGCTGATCGACGCCGACATCAACCACCGGGGCCGGGTCACGGGCCTGGACGTGGCCGATCTGGACTGCCTCTACGCGGCGCGGATCTCCCTGGAGGCCATGGGCGTGCGGATCACCGCCGGGCGTCTGACGCGGCAGGAGGTGCAGGAGGCCTCGGCGCATCTGCACGACATGGACCGCGCCGAGGAGACGGGCGACGCCATGGCGTGGCACGAGGCGCACCGGGCCTTCCACCGCATGCTCGTGTGCCGTTGCACTCCCACGGTCCTGCGCACGATCACCTCGTACGCCGAACGCAGCGAGCGCTATCTGCGCACGCTGCAGGACCGCCATCCCGGCGTGTTCCCGCAGCGCCGACAGGAGCACTACGACCTGTTCGCGGCCGTCATGGCGGGCGCCCCGGACCAGGCCGTGGGGCTGATCACCAGGCATCTTGCGCGCACCGCCCGCCGGGTGATCGACGACCTCGCCCCGGGCCGTGCGGCCCCCGATGTGGGCCAGGCGACCGTCATGGTCTGCGGTGCGGATCTCGGAACGGCAGCCGTGGAGAGCTGGACTCCTGCCCCAAAAGGTGTACACACTTAGAAGTGGTGTGAGCCGCCGGGGCGTGGCGCACCGGAACTGTGAGGAGATTGCCATGCTGCGTGTCAAAGGCCTGCTGCACTACGGACTCCAGGTCCCCTCCCTGGACACGGGCCAGAGCTTCTACGACGCCTTCGGGCTGCGGACGGCCGAGCGGGACAACGCTCTCGTAGTCCGCTGCGACGGCCGCGAGCAGGACCAGGCGGTCCTGCTGGAGGGGCCGGTCAAGCGACTGCATCATGTGGCGTTCGCCGTGGAGCCGGACTCGCTGCCCGAGTGGCAGCGCCATCTGGAGGGTCTCGGTGTGCGGCTGCTCGACGCACCCGCCCAGCTCCCCGGCGGCCTGTGGTTCCGTGACCATGAGGGCAACCTGCTGAACCTGCGCGACGAACGGCTCGGTGCCTGGCGGGACTTCGGCACCACGGATGCCCGCGAGGTCAATTTCGGCGACCGGATCCGCCGCGTCGGCCAGGCGCGCTGGCTCACCGCCGACGAGAAGCCCCGCCCCCGGCGCCTGGGCCACATGCTGATCTTCAGCACGGACCTGGACGCGTCCGAGGCCTACTACGCCCGCACCCTGGGCCTGCGCCTGTCGGACCGCATCCGGGGCAAGGCGACCTTCATGAACTCCGGGCCCGGCGACCACCACGTCTTCGGCTTCCTGCCTGCCACCCACCCCGGTCTGCACCACTCCAGCTGGGAGGTCGCCGACATCGACCAGATCGCGATGGGTGCGCGGACCATGTCCGCCGCCGGTCACCGCCATGGCTGGGGACTCGGCCGCCACACGCTCGGCTCCAACTTCTTCCACTACATCCAGGATCCGTGGGGCAGCTGGATCGAGTACTCCAGCGACATGGACTGCATCACCGAGAACTGGAAGGCGGGCGACTGGGACTGCCCGCCGGCCGTCTGGAGCCCGGAGATCCCGGCCGACTTCATCGTCAACCAGGAGGAGAAGAACTCCTGAACCCCGGCTCGGAACTCCTGAGCCGAACTCCTGAAGGACGGTGGGCCGGGGGCGGTGCGAAATAAATCTCAACGCTTGTATATTTTTTGAGGTGCCGCTTCCGGCCTGCCGCCGAACCAGGAGTCCTGCCATGCCCGCTGACAGCACGACCACGCCCGCCGACCCGGACTCCGTCCCACCGGGAGAAGCGGAAGAGGCTCCCCCCGGGCGTCACCTCGGTCTCGCCCTCGTCGTCATCGCCGCCGCACAGCTGATGGTCGTGCTGGACGGCACCATCACCAACATCGCGCTGCCGAGCATCCAGACCGACCTCGAGGTCTCGGCGTCGAACCTGGCCTGGATCGTGAACGCGTACGCCCTCGCCTTCGGCGGACTTCTCCTGCTCGGCGGCCGGGCCGGCGACCTCTTCGGACGCCGCCGCATGTTCCGTATAGGCATCGCGGTGTTCACGCTCGCCTCGGTGCTCGGCGGCCTGGCCCCGAACGAGGAACTGCTGATCGGCGCCCGCATCCTGCAGGGCATCGGCGCCTCGATCGCCGCACCCACCGCGCTCTCCCTGATAGCGACCAACTTCCCCGAGGGCAAGGCCCGCAACAAGGCGATGGGCGTGTACGCGGCCATGGCCGGCCTCGGCTCCACGGTCGGACTCCTCCTCGGCGGCGTCCTGACCGACTACCTCGACTGGCGGTGGGTGTTCTTCGTCAACATCCCCATCGGCATCGCCGTACTCGCCGGAACGAAGCTGCTCGCCGAGGGCGAGCGCAACACCGGACGCCTCGACGTCCCCGGCGCGATCACCGGCACCGGCGGCCTCATCGCGCTCGTCTACGGCATCACGCGCGGCGGCCAGGACGGCTGGTCCGACGCCCTGACCCTGACCTTCTTCGGCGTGGCCGTCGTCCTGCTCGCCCTCTTCCTCGTCCTCCAGATGCGCACCACGCACCCGATGCTGCCGCTGCGGCTGTTCAAGGACCGCAACCGCGCCGGGTCGTACGCGACCATGCTGTTCCTGGGCGCCGGCATGTTCGCCACCTTCTACTTCCTGACGCTCTACATGCAGCAGATCCTCGGCTACAGCCCGGTCAAGACCGGGTTCGCCTACCTCCCGTTCAGCTTCGGCATGGGCATCGCCGCCGGCATCAGCTCCAAGCTGGTCGCCCGCCTCGCGCCCCGGCAGATCGCCGGCCCCGGACTGGTCATCGGCGCGGCGGGGATGTTCTGGTTCAGCACCCTGGAGCCGGGCGCCTCCTACGTCACCCATCTGATGCCCGCCATGTTCGTCACCGCGCTCGGCCTCGGCATGAGCTTCGTGCCGATGACGCTCGGCGCGGTCAGCGGCGTGCGCGACCAGGACTCCGGCATCGCCTCCGCACTGCTCAACACCGCGCAGCAGGTCGGCGGCGCGCTCGGCCTGGCCGTGCTCACCACGATCTCGACCTCGGCGGCGAACGACCGTCTCGCGGAGGCGGCCGGCACCTTCTACCGCGCCGTCGCGATGAAGGACTTCGCCACGGTCGCCAAGGCCGGCGAGGCACTGACACACGGCTACACCACGGCCTTCACCGTCGCGGGATTCCTCTTCGTGGGCGGCCTGCTGATCACGCTGTTCGCCATCAACGCGAGGAAGCAGGAGCACTCGGCGTGAACGGGCCCCGAGTCCTGTCCACCGTCATGGAGTTGGACACCCACGAGCGGGGAACGCTGTTCTCGGCCCGCGGTGCCCGCTTCGTGGTCGACCTCGATCCGTTCCTCAACACGGACCTCTTCCGGATGACCGGACCGGTCTTCTCGCCGCATCCGCACGCCGGCTTCTCCGCGGTCACCTATCTGTTCGACGACTCCACCACCCGGTTCCACAACCGGGACAGCCTCGGCGACCGGAGCCTGATCGAACCGGGCGGGGTGCACTGGACCGTCGCGGGCTCGGGCATCGTGCACGACGAGGTCGTGGAGGAGGTCGGGCGGCTCGGTCACGGCGCGCAGATCTTCGTACGGCTGCCCGAGACCGACGAGCAGAGCGACCCGTACGGCATGCACTTCACCCCGCAGGAACTGCCCTCGGACGAACTCGCCGACGGCGTGCGGGTCCGCGTGGTCGCGGGCGAGGCGTTCGGGCTGCGCTCGCCGGTGCGCGAGGCGGCCGGATCACACGTCTACGACCTGATGCTGGGGCCCGGCGCTCGTGTCGAGATCCCCGTCGCCCCCGAGTTCCGTGGCTTCGTGATGATGGTCGACGGCGCCGGCCGGATCGCCACACCAGCGAGCCGCGGCGAGCTGGGCCCGGCCGGGCTGGCCGTGTTCGAACCCGGCATGGGCGCCGTGGAGCTGGAGGCCGGAGAGCAGGGCGGCCAGTTCCTGTTCGGAGCGGGCAGGCCGCTGCGCACCCCCGCGCACATGTACGGCGGGTTCTGCCTCTCCAGCCCCACCCGCGTCGTCGAAGCCGTCGAGCGCTACCAGTCGGGCGCGATGCACGGACTGCTGACGGCACCGTGACCGCGCGCACGACAGACACACGAGTTGACCCTGAAGGAGCACAGATGTCCCCGACCGTAGTGGTTATCGGCGGCGGTTACGGCGGAAGCGCCGCGGCCAAGGCCCTGGACGGCGTCGCCGACGTCGTCCTCGTCGAGCCCAAGGACGCGTTCTTCCACGCCGTCGGCGCCCTGCGCGCCCTGGTGGACCCGGAGTTCCTGCCGCGGGTCTTCCTCCCCTACGACAAGCTGCTCACCAACGGGCGCGTGGTGCGCGACCGCGCGGTGCGGGTGGAACCGGGCCGCGTGACCCTGGCCTCCGGCGAGGAGATCGCCGCCGACTACATCGTGCTGGCCACCGGCTCCGGCTACCCCTTCCCCGCAAAGAGCGACCTCGACGACACCGCCGGGGCCCAGCAGAAGTACCGGGAGGCCCAGGCCGAGCTCCAGGCGGCCGACCATGTGCTGCTGCTCGGCGCCGGACCGGTCGGACTTGAGTTCGCCGGTGAGATCAAGGCCGTATGGCCCGAGAAGAAGGTCGTCGTCGTCGACCCGGTGGCCGACATCCTCAGCGAGTACGCCTCCGAACTGCGCGAGGAGATCCGCCGCCAACTCGGTGAGCTGGACATTCAGCTCGTCCTCGGTTCTCCGCTGAAGGAGAACCCGTCCACCGCGTCCGGCGAGCGCGGCACCTTCCACGTCAGCACCACCGCCGACGTCGACATCACCGCCGACATCTGGTTCCGCTGCTTCGGCGTCGTCCCCACCACCGGCTACCTGGCCGGCGCTCTCGCGGACGTGCGGCTGGCGAACGGCGAGGTCGCGGTCACCGACACCCTCCAGGTCAAGGGACAGGACTCGGTCTTCGCCCTCGGAGACATCACCGACATCGCCGAGTCCAAGCGCGCCGGTACGGCATCGCGCCACGCGCAGGTGGTCGCCGACAACATCAAGGCGCTCATCAAGGGCGAGGGCTCCGACGGACTCGCCACCTACCGGCCGGGTCCCGCCGCCATCATCCTGCCGCTCGGCCCGACCGGGGGAGCGGCCCAACTCCCCGGCCAGGGCGTCCTCGGCGCCGCCATCACCGCCCAGTACAAGGGCGCGGACCTGATGACGGGCCGTTTCGGCGAACTGTTCGGCACGCGGACGACATGACCGTGCACGGCGCCGGATCAGCCCTGGCACGGCGGAGACGCCGGTGCCAGCCGCTGGGCCAGGTCGCGCAGGAAGGTCTCGTAGCGTTCGACGAACGCGGGGTCGTCCGGGCGCAGGCCCGTGACCATGCGGACGATCTGACCGAAGGCAGGCGGGAAGGACGCCAGCGCGATCACGGCAAGCAGCGTCATCTCGGTGTCGAGCGACGGGTCCAGCTCGCCCGCGTCCCGGCGCGCTGCCAGGTAGCCGAGCGTCTTCGTGTAGCTCTCGCTCCGCTCTCCCTCGTTCATGACAGGGTGCGCATCGGAGCCGGTCAGCGCCTCCCACATGACGAGCCGTACGAAGATCTCGTCGTGGCGGAGGCCGGTGAAGTGCCGGGGCACGAAGTCGGGCAGGGGCATCGACGTGTCCGACAGCGCCGATGCGCGTGCTGCGACATGCCGGCGCAGCACCGCCTCGTACAACCCGTCCTTGTTGCGGAAGTGGACGTACAGCATGCGCACGCTGACCCCGGCGCGCTGGGCGATCGACTCGACGCGCGCTCCGGCGAGGCCCTTCTCGGAGAACTCGTCCAAAGCGGCTTCCATGATCCGTTGCCGGGTCAGATCGGCGTCTCTCGCCACGTGCCCCACCTTCCTTCGACCTCGTACGACCGACCTCGTACGACCACATCTGGATAAGTATATTTTTACTTATCTCCAAACGCGTTCTTGGAGATGCTCATGACCGCACCCGGGTTTGTCGCGACCGAGGCCGACGGCACCGCCGTCTGGTACATGGAGTCGCTCATGACCGTGCTGGCCTCAGCGGAGGACACCGACGGAAAGTTCGGCGTCCTCGAAGTACGGGCCAGTCCCGGCATGGCCGGACCGCTGCACATCCACCACAAGCACGACGAGGCCTTCTACGTCCTGGAAGGGAAGGTCAAGGCCCGATGCGGGGACGACGTGAACGAATGCGGCCCAGGCACATTCATCTGGCTGCCACGCGGAGTCCCGCACCAGGTCAACGCGGTCGGTGACACCGAGGTGCGGATGCTGGAGTTCTCCCTCCCCGGCGGCATCGAGGCCTTCCACCGCGAGGCCGGGGTGCCGGCCGAGACCCGGACCGTGCCGCCGGTGTCGGTCCGGCCGGACATGGACGAACTGCGCCGGCTGGCGGCCAAGTACGACGTCGAGATCGTCGGCCCGCCGCCTGCCCAGGCCGACTGACTGGCCGGCATTCCTGTGAAAGCAACGGTGCCTGTCTTTCCCGCGACCAGGGGAGACAGGCACCGTGACGTCGTCGTCCATAGGGAGTGCGGATCGGGTGATCGGCGGAGCGAAATGCTGCGAAGTGACTGGTTCGGGTGGCCGCCCTGGACAGATCTGAGCAGGGGCAGCAACGGGGCGTAGCGCCGGGGGTTCCTGCCTCCTTCGGGATGGGCCGATGGCGCGGGGAGCCGTCGACCCGTGTCCGTCAGCCCGCGCCGAGCCGCGGACTTCCTGTGGTGCCCCACCATGTTCGAAAGGGAGCTGCCGCCGGCCGCCGGACCGAATGGCGCCAGGTGTGGAACACCGGTTCTTCCCCGGCTGGCTTCAATCACCACGCCCTACAGGGGCCGGGGTCAGTCCTGTCGCGGGGTCGCGCCACCAGTGAGGCGAATGTCGCGGGAGGAGGAGCCGACGTGGACGGTGCGGCGGCCGGCGGGCCGGATCCAGCGCTGCGCGTCGGTGTCCCAGTAGGAGAGGCTGCGTTCGGTGACGTGCAGGGTGATGCGGCGTGAGTGGCCAGGGTCCAGTTCCACGCGGTCGAAGGCGGCGAGGCTGCGGACCGCCATCTCGACGGGCGCGTTCCTGGGTGGGCCGACGTAGACCTGCGGGACCTCGGCTCCGGTGCGGCGGCCTCGGTTGGTGACGGTGAAGGTGACGTCCAGGCCTCCGTCGCGGGCCGGGTGTACCGTCAGCCGGTCGTAGCCGAACTTGGTGTAGGACAGGCCGTGTCCGAAGCAGAAGAGGGGTTCGATGTCCTCCCGGTCGAAGTGGCGGTAGCCGGTGAAGATGCCCTCGCTGTAGGTGACCACGCCGTTGATCCCGTAGTAGCGCTCGGGGTGGGCCGGGTCCAGGACCGGGTGGTCGGCCTCCTTCTTCGGATAGGTCATGGTGAGTTTGCCGCCGGGGTTGGCGCGGCCGAGCAGCAGGTCGGCGGTCGACCAGCCGCCCTCCTGGCCGACGTATCCGGCCAGCAGGACGGTGCCGACCTTGTCGAGCCACGGCATGGTGACGGGGTCGCCGACGTTGAGCACGACGACGGTGTTGCGGTTGGCGTCCGCGACCGCCTCGATCAGCTCGTCCTGGTGTTCGGGCAGGCTGAGACTGGTGCGGTCGCCGGAGCCGCCGGTGGAGCCGCCGGAGCCGTTGAAGGCGAACACGACCGGGGTGTGCACCCGCCGGGCCAGACGTACGGCGGCCCGGATGTCGGCGGCGCGCTGCTCGGGGGTCACCCAGGCCAGGCGCACCTGGACCGGGCCTCGGCCCTGGATGGTCTCGGCCCACCCGGTGGCGGTGACTCTGATCTGGTACGCCTTGCCCGCGGTCAGCTGGACCACGGCCCGCCCGTTGTCCAGGCCGTCGGTGGTCGGCACGATGCTGGTCCACTTGCGGACGAAGCTGTCTCGGGAGGAGGCGGCCGTGGCGAGCTGGGCGCCGTCGAGGGAGAGGGCGGCGGCCCCGCCCCACGCCTGGACCATCAGCGCGTACTCGCCGCTGCTCGGCGGGGTCAGCGTGCCGGTCCACACGTAGGACGAACCGATCGGGAAGGCCTTGCCGCCGGTGAAGTCCACGGTGGCGTCGACCACTTGGTCACCGCCCGCGGCGGGAGTGCGGGTCAGCCCGTGCCCGGTGCCGCTCGCCGGGGTGAGGACCGAGGTGGGCACGGGGGCGCCGGTGAGGTCCGCACCCACGGAGTGGGCGATGTCGACGCCCGCGGTGCGCCGGAGCGCGTCCAGCGGGGAGACCATGCGGTCCTCGAAGCCGTACGCCCGCTCGCCGGACACCGTCACCGCCACCTGGGCGGCGGTCGGGCCGATCAGGGCCAGGGAGCGCAGCGCGGCCCGGCCGAGCGGCAGTCCGCCGTCGTTGGTGAGCAGCACCGCGCCCTGGGTGGCGGCCTTGCGGGCGGTGCGGGCGCCCGCGGCGATGTCGATGGCGGGGCGGGCGGGCTTGCGGCTGCCGTCCAGCAGGCCGAAGCGGTCGTACTGGCCGAGTATCCGGCCGACCGCCAGGTCGAGCGCGGTCACGGGGATGGTGCCTGCCTGGATGGCCTGCTTCAGCGGGTCGCCGAAGAAGGAGCCGTTGGGCATCTGCAGGTCGAGGCCGTCCTCGATGGAGAGACTGTGGGTGGCGCCCCAGTCGGAGGTGACGAATCCTTCGAAGCCCAGCTCGCCGCGGAGGATGTCGGTCAGCGTCGTCCTGTTCTCCGCGCACCACTCGCCGTTGAGGTGGTTGTACGCCGCCATGACGGAGGAGACACCGGCGCGGACGACCGCCTCCCAGGCCGGCAGGTAGGTCTCGTGCAGGGTGCGGTCGTCGACCCGGAAGTCGAAGTTGGTCAGCGGGTCGTTGGGGGCGGCGCGGTTGAACTGCCCCAGGATCTGGTTGTTGGCCAGGTAGTGCTTGGCCTGGGCCAGCATGCCCTGCGCCTGCACGCCCTGGATCTGTGCGGCACCGAGGACCCCGTTGAGGTAGGGGTCCTCGCCGGTCTGGTCCTTGTTGCGGCTGAAGAACGGCGCCCTCGACACCTCGATCTGCGGCGCCAGCAGCACGTCCATCCGCAGGGTGCGGCCCTCACGGCCCATCACCTCCCCGTATTCGCGGGCGAGTTCGCGGTTGAAGGAGGCGCTCACGGTGGACATGGGCGGCAGGCCGGTGGCCGAGGCCGCCACGTTGACCCCGGCAGGGCCGTCGCTCAGGCGCAGTTCCGGTATGCCGAGCCGGGGCACCGGGGGCAGGTATCCGGCCTGGCCCAGGCGTACGGGGTCGGTGGCCCCGTGGACCAGGGAGATCTTCTCGTCGAGAGTGAGCCGGGCGAGCAGGTCGCGGACCCGGCGGCTGCCGGTGGTGGCTGCGGAAGCGGGTCCCGCGGCGACGGCCGGTCCCAGTGTGGCGAGGAACGCGACGGCGGCGGCCGTGGCGCCGAATCCCTTCAGCGTGTCGCGACGAGTAGGCCCGTCCGTACGTCTGTGCTCGGTCGGGGCATGGTTTCGGGGCTGGTGCATGAGGGCGTCCCTTCCCTGTGGTGCACGTCATCTGGCACACCACCCCTGAGCTGCCGTCAGAAGGTGAACTCAACGGCGGCCTTTGATCGTAGGGCGGCGCGTTCGAGTGTCGAAGCCCGAAACCGGGATGGTCAATGCTTTAAGCAACGCCATTTCTCCTGGGGCTCAAGCATTCAGATCCCGAATCATCGAGGCGGTGCGAGCCTTGCCGGGCACATGGAGTTCGCTCAGCGTGGTCGCTCCGGAGTGAGGACCGCTGCTACTGCCGCGCGAAGTCCCGCACCAGGTCAACGCGGTCGGCGACGCCAAGGCTCCTCGATCAACTCGTCGCGGCCACCCATGATCACCTCGTACTGCAGGCGTCGGAAGGTTTCCTTGTTCCGCTCCACGTGAGGCTCGGCCCGCACGTCGGCGGCGCTGACCGACTTTCTGGTCGCGGTCTCCGTTCAGCAGCGCTCGGCGGGTGTGCAGCTGCATCTGAGGCCAGTCGCCCTTCCCGGCGAGCAGCGCGATGACGATCAGTTCGCGCATTCCGGAGGGAAGGACGCTGTCGGCCTGTCCGTACACGACCCGGGCGTACTCCTGGTAGGCCCGGAGGTATGTCGGGTCGACCCGTTCCAGGGCGCGGAATCCCGGGTGGACATCGCCGCGCATGTTCTGCTCGAGGAAGTCAGCCGCGTCTTGTGATGTCGCCATGGCACGGTCTCCCGAATCAGTCGTTGGTGAAGCGGGGCATGACCTCGTCGATGAACAGCTCCATCGAGCGATTCACCTTCGGCAGCGGCATGTCGCCGAAGTACATGTGGCAGGCGAGGTTCTGCAGCCCTGTGGGGACCAGTTCCTCGATCTTCTTGGCGACGGTGTCGGGGGAGCCGTAGAAGGCGGCGGCGTCCAGGAACTCCCGGGGGTCGCCCGCTGCCGCGCCCAACGCCTTGCGGACGTCGACGCTTTCGCCCACGTGGTCGCCCTTCGGCTTGGGGAAGGCCCGTCCGATCAGGGACTGGTAGAAGCGGACGGGTTCGATCAGATCGGCCAGCGCCTGTTCGTCGGTGTCGGCGACGTAGACCATCCTCTGGACGAAGGACCAGCGCAGGGCCTCGTCGATCACGTCGGGGGAGTGGCCGCTCTCTTCGAGCGCCGTGCGGTACAGGGCGAGTTTGTCCGCGATCTGCGGGGCCGGGTAGCGGCCGAAGAACACCGGCCAGCCACGCTCGGCCGTCCAGTGGAAGCCGTTGTCGGAGAGGGTGCCACGGGCCAGTCGGGGGTGCTGCTTGCCGCCGTCCGGGGCGGGCATGATCCGGCCGGTCACCTTGCCGTGGTCGTAGGCGGTGGAGTAGGTGAGGGGGCTCGGTGTCCTGCTTCAACGCCCAGGCCTGCTGGGCGACTTCGAGGGCGTCCTCCATGGCGGCGTGGCGGGTGGCGTGGTCGCGGCCCAGGCCGGCGAACTCCACTGGTGAACTGCCGGGACCCACACCGATGATGGCCCGGCCCTTCGTCAACTGGTCGAGGAGGTTGGCCCGTTCGGCGAGTTCGATCGGGTTCTGGGTTGCGGGGACGGTGAGGGCGAGCAGGAGCGTGGCCTGTGTCAGCTGGGGGCCAGGTAGGCCGCCATCATGAACGCGTTCCCGTAGGTGTTGTAGTTGTCGAAGTGGTGCTCGGTCAGGGCTATGCCCTCGAAACCCGAACGATCGGCGAGCAGGGACTGTTCGACGAGGGCCTCGATGATCCGGGTGTCGGCTTCGGGGCCGGGGGACTGGGCGTTGGTGTAGAGGAAGAACCGCATGTCTGTTGCCTCCACGATGCGCGGTCGATGAAGTAAGTAAAAACTGGCTTACCTAGAGCCCGTCAAGACCGCGGGATGCACTTTGCGCGCCGTCCAGGCGAAGGCCGGGGGATTTCGGTGCTGTCGCGTCGAGAGGTGATGTGTAAGTGGATACTCTTTTGGAGTAAGCGGTGATGGTCGAGTGAGCGGAGTCCCCCATGTCACTTCCCGTGCTCTTCGGGGCCAATGTCGACCCCGTCTGGGAGGACCCGGGGGAGCCGCTTCGGATCACCCGGCAGGTCGAGAAGGCCGGCCTGGATCTCGTCACGGTCCAGGACCACCCGTATCAGCCCAGGTTTTACGACGCCTGGACCTTGATCAGCTACCTCGCGGGCGCCACCCGGAGCATCACCTTCGTGCCCACGGTCGCGAACCTCCCGCTGCGCCCACCCGCCATGCTCGCGAAGTCCGCGGCCAGCCTCGACGTGCTCGCCCCGGGGCGGATCCAGCTCGGCCTCGGCACCGGAGCCTTCTGGGACGCCATCGAGGCCATGGGCGGACCGCGCCGCGAGCCCAAGGAGGCCGTGGCGGCGCTCGACGAGGCCATCGACATCACCCGGCTGATGTGGAGCGGCGAGCGCTCGGTGCGCTTCAAGGGCGAGCACTACTCGATCTCCGGCGTCCACCCGGGGCCTGCCCCCTCGGCGGACCTCGGCATCTGGCTCGGCGCCTACGGCCCGCGAATGCTGGCGCTTACGGGCCGGAAGGCGGACGGCTGGATGCCCTCGTACGGCTTTCTCGGCCTCGACCGCCTCAAGGGCGCCGTCGCGCGGCTCGACGCGGGCGCGCAGGAGGCGGACCGGGACCCCGCGTCGCTGCGCAAGGTCTACAACCTCAACGGACTGATCAGTCCCGTCGAGTCCGCCGTGCCGTTCCAGGGCAATGTGCGGCAGTGGGTCGACCAGCTCGTGTCCCTCGTGCGCGAGTACGGGATGAACGGCTTCGTCTACTGGCCCGACGCCGATCACCTGCGCCAGCTGACCGTCTTCGCGCTGGAGGTCGTGCCGGGCGTGCGCGCCGCACTGGCCTGATGAAGAGGGGGAGCGCGGGCGGGAACAGAATCCCGACTCCCCAGGTTGTGTGGAGTAATCAGGTTGTATTTAGTTACCTGACCTCCAGGAAAGAGGCAGTGATGACCACCCCGCTCCCGCTCCCCGCACTCGACGGAGCCACCGCGCTCGTTGCCGGCGGCACCGGCAACGTAGGATTCTTCGCCGTCGACGCGCTGCTGCGCGCAGGTGCCGACGTGCTCGTGCCGACCCGCAGCAAGGCCAAGTTCGACCGTCTGCGCTCCCGGCTCGACCCGGAGCTCCGGGACCGACTGACCGGGCTTCCGGGCGACATCGGCAGCCCCGAGGAAGCCCGGGAGATCGCCGAGCAGGCGAAGGCCCGGACCTTCGGCGGTCTGGACGCCGTGGTGTCCACCGTCGCGAGCTGGTACCAGGGACCGCCGGTGCTGTCCGGGGGATTCGACGCGTTCCGCGAGGTGATCGAGTCCACGGTGTACCCGCACTTCGTGATCGCCGAAGCGCTGGTGCCCGTGCTGAAGCCGGGCGGCTCGTTCACGACCGTCAACGGCCCCGTCGGCTTCACAGACGGCGTGCACTCCTCCACCGGCCCCATCGCCGCGGCGACGGCCGCGCAGAACCGTCTCGTCCTCGCCGTCGCCGACGAGACCGGCGGCGAACCGCGGGTCAACGACATGGTGATGTGGGCCTACCTCGGCCCGAACGGCACCCGCCCCGGATCGCCCCTGCAGGGCGAGGAGGTCGGCGAGTTCCTGGCCTGGCTCGCCGGTCCGAACGCACAGGGCGTGCACGGCCGGACCATCCACCTGCGCACCCCCGACCAGGTGCGGCGGACACTCTCGGGTGCCGCGCAGTCCGGCGACCTCGGCTGAATGGGGCACCGGACACCATGAACCTCTACGAACTGGCCGGCGGCAGTGAGGCCTTCCACCGGATGACCAAGACGTTCCTCGCCAAGGCCCAGGCGGACGACCTGCTCGGTGCGATGTTCGCCGGCCTGGACGATCACGCCGGACACATCGCGGACTTCTTCGTCATGACCTTCGGCGGCCCCGACGACTATCTGCGCGAGCGTGGCGACCTGCGCTTCCTGCTCAAGCAGCACGTGGGCCTGCGCATCACCGAGGAGCAGCGACTCCGTTGGATCCGGCTGATGACCGAATCGGCCCGTGAGACGGACCTGCCGGAAGCGTTCAGCACCGTCTTCGTCAACTTCCTGCAGGGACCGTCCCGCAACACCACCCGGGTGTCCCATCTGAGCCCGATCGAGGCCAGAGCGATGCTCGGCGACTGACCGATCCGCCCCACATACGCCTAGGAAAGGACCAAGGACAACCGCCATGGAATGGAAGATCGACCCGTCCCACTCGTCCGTGGACTTCGCCGTCCGCTACCTCGTCACCACCGTCCGCGGCAACTTCACCGGCCTGCGCGGACCCGTCCGGCTGAGCGACGCCGCCCAGGGCGAGACACCCGAACTGCTCTCCTTCGACGCCACCTTCGACGTCACCAGCTTCCAGACCGGCATCCCGCCGCGCGACCACCACATCAGAGGCGAGAACTTCCTCGACGCCGAGGCCCATCCCGAGGCGAAGATACGGCTGGTCTCCCTGGCCAAGGACGTACCGTCGCGCTACCTGATGACGGTCGAACTCACCCTGCACGGCGTCACCCGGACCGTCGACCTGGCGGCGGACACCGCCGGCCCCGTCACCGATGCCTTCGGCGTCCCACGCGTCGGCGCGACGGCTACCGGGCGCGTCAGGCGCAGCGACTTCGGCGTCGACGCCTTCCAAGGCGTTATCTCCGACGCGATCGACTTCACCGTCAACGTGCAGGCCGTACCGGCGTCGATACCCGACGACCAGCTCCCGCCCGCCAAGTAACTCCCCATAAGGAACAGCACCATGAGCACCCCGACCTCAACACCTCTCGACGGCAAGGTAGTCGTCGTCCCCGGCGGCACCGGCAACGTGGGCGAAGGCATCGTCCGCGCCTTCCTCAAGGCGGGCGCCACGGTCGTCGTCCCCAGCCGCAGCCAATCGCGCCTCGACGCGCTGGCCAAGCTGATCGGCCCCGAACTCACGGGCAACCTCAAGACCATCGAGGCCGGCTACGGCACCTTCGACGACACGGACGCGCTGGCCACGAAGCTCGTCGAGGAGCTCGGCCACGTCGACCACGTGGTCGCCTCGGTCGGCGGCTGGTGGATGGGCAAGGCCCTGTGGCAGATCAGCGAGGAGGACTGGCAGAAGGTCTTCGTCGACGTCGCCACCTCGCACATGGCGCTCGCCCGCTCCTTCGTTCCCCGCCTCACGGAGGACGGCAGCTACATCACGATCGCGGGTTTCTCCGGGCAGAAGCCGTACCCGGCCGCCGGCATCGTCAGCATGCAGGGCGCCGCGCAGCTCATGATGCGTGAGGCGTTCAGCGCCGAGCTGAAGGGGAAGCGGCGGATCAACGACCTCGTCCTCGGCCCGATCATCAACCGCAGCCGCCCGGGCGGCGACCCCAACTGGCTCACCGCCGATCAGGTCGGGGAGGCGGCGGTCGGCGTCGCCCGGACGCCCGCGATCGCCGATGAGCACGTCGTCCTGGACACCGTCGAGGACCTAGAGAAGACCCTTGCCCGCGTGGCTGACTGACCGTCTGCCTTCCGTGCGCCGGATCTTGGGACCGTGGACTTCCCTGTGGAAAAGGATCTTTTGATGGTCGAGCAGGACGAACGCTTCGACGTCGTGGTCCTGGGCGCCGGTCCCGGCGGCTATGTGGCCGCGGTCCGGGCCGCCCAGCTGGGCAAGCGCGTCGCGGTCGTCGAGGAGAAGTACTGGGGCGGCGTCTGCCTGAACGTGGGCTGCATCCC
>NZ_JBSFWB010000076.1:0-19738 GCF_053592635.1 Streptomyces sp. NPDC002623
GAGCTGCAGACACTCCTCGCGGTCTGGACCGGCGCCTGCCCGACCTGCCACCGCACCACGCCAGACCCCATATCAACCTGACCAGGCACTACTAGAGCGTCGCCGAGTTGTCGTGCGGGCGGGCGCCCGTCCGCTGACGCGGGACGGCGAGGGACGGCGGCACCGGGGTGACCGTCCAGTCCGGGTGGCCGGGCATGCGCGGTGTGGTGGTGCCGTACAGCCAGTCCCGCAGGAAGCCGGACACGTCCTGTCCGCAGGTGTGCGAGGCGACGGCGATGTAGTCGTCCGTCGACGCCGAGGAGTCGCGGTGGCGGGCCAGGAAGGTCCGCTCGACCCTGTGGAAGGCGTCCTCGCCGATGAGTTGGCGCAGCGCGTACAGGACGAGGACGCCGCCCGTGTAGCGCTGGTTGTCGAAGAGGTTGACCGCGTTCGGGGCGGCGACGGGGCCGGAGGTGTGCCGCCACTGGTCGCCTAGGGCGTACGTGTACTTCATCCGGTCCTCGAACGTGCTGTAGCCGAGCGAGTCGGTCCAGCCGCGCTCGTAGCGGTAGAGCAGCCCGTAGAAGTCGGCGTGGCCCTCGTTGAGCCACAGGTCGGCCCAGGTGGCGGGGCTGACGCTGTTGCCGAAGTAGGAGTGGACCAGCTCGTGCATCATGTGCGAGCCGATCTTGGGCTCCGCCTGGAGCAGGTAGTTCGGCTTGTAGAGGGTGAGGGTCTGGGTCTCCAGGCCGGTGAAGTCGAAGGCCTTCGGGTCGTCGGTGTTGCAGGGCAGCAGCCCGTACGTCTCGAACGGGTACGCGCCCAGCCGTGCCTCGATCCACTCGACCAGGCCCGGGGTGAGGGCGAGGGCCGGTTCCAGGGCCTCGGCCCGGGCGGTCGGGACGACGTCGCGCAGCGGCAGTCCGTGCGGCCCCTGCCGCTGCTTCACCACGTAGTCGCCGACCGTGATCTGCACCAGCTCGGTGGCGATCGGCCGGCGCGAGCGGTAGCTGTACGCGGTCCGGTCGCCGGCCAGGTGCTCGGTGCGCACGAGCGAGCCGTTCGCGACGCCCCGCAGGCCCGCCGGGACGGTGATCCGGAAGGTGAAGTCCGCCTTGTCCGACGGGTGGTCGTTGCAGGGGAACACGGTGTGCGCGGCGTCCGGCTGGGGACAGATCGCGAACCCGTCCGGGGTGGGCACCCACGCGGTGTGCGGGAGGGGCAGGCGGCGCGGGTCCGCCGTGTAGGTCACGCACACGGTGACCCGGGCCCGGGCGGACAGCGGCCGGGCGGGCGTGATCCGCAGCTTCTCGCCCACCTGCTCGAAGGCGGCGTCGCGGCCGTCGACACGGACCGTGTGTATGTCCAGGCCCAGGGCGTCGAGCGAGAGCCGGGTGAGGGCCTCGGTCGTGCGCAGTTCCAGGGTCGCCTCGGCGTCGACGAGGGTGGTCGTGGCGTCGTAGGAGAAGTCGAGGTGGTAGGAGGCGACGCGATAGCCGTCGTTGCCGAGGGCGGGGAAGACGGGGTCGCCGAGGGTCTCGGGGGCGGGGACGCCGCCCCCGCCCTTGGCGGCCGCCGTGTCCGCCGTGTCCGCGTGGGCCGTGTTCCCCCCGGCCAGGACTGCCGCCGTGCCGATCAGGGCGGCCGCCGGGGCCGTCACTCTGCTGCGATATCTCATGATCCGCTGGTCCGCTTTCGCTGGGACGGCCGGGTGGTCGGTCCGGCCGTCGGATGAATCGACGATCGCCCTGTATGACCACCGGAACGGACGGTTCGGTTGCACCGGACCCGCCGGCCCGCGGGGAGACCCCTGTCGAGCCGATCCCGTTCACGAGATATCTTGATGTCGAGCAATGTTGCAGACGTGGAGCGGAGCACCCGGTGACTGACTCGACCATCATCTATACGCACACTGACGAGGCCCCGGCCCTGGCGACGTATTCCTTCCTGCCGGTGGTCCAGGCGTACGCCTCGCAGGCGGGTGTCGCCGTGACCACGCGGGACATCTCGCTGGCCGGGCGCATCATCGCGGTGTTCCCGGAGTACCTGACCGAGGACCAGCGCATCCCGGACGCGCTGAGCGAGCTCGGCGAGCTGGCCAAGACGCCCGAGGCCAACATCATCAAGCTGCCGAACATCTCGGCGTCGATCCCGCAGCTCAAGGCCGCGGTCGCCGAGCTGCAGGCCCAGGGCTACGCGCTGCCGGCCTACCCGGACGACCCGAAGACCGACGAGGAGCGGGACGTCCAGGCCCGCTACGACAAGGTCAAGGGCTCCGCCGTGAACCCGGTCCTGCGCGAGGGCAACTCCGACCGCCGCGCCCCCGCGTCGGTCAAGAACTACGCCAAGACCCACCCGCACCGCATGGGCGCCTGGTCCGGCGAGTCGAAGACCGACGTCGCGACCATGGGCGAGAACGACTTCCGCTCCACCGAGAAGTCCGCCGTGATCTCCGAGGCGGGCTCGCTGCGGATCGAGCTGGTCGCCGAGGACGGCACCACCACCGTGCTGCGCGAGTCCGTACCGGTCCTGAAGGACGAGGTCGTCGACGCGTCCGTGCTGCACGTGGCCGAGCTGCGTGAGTTCCTCACCGCGCAGATCGCCCGCGCCAAGGCCGAGGACGTGCTGTTCTCGGTGCACCTCAAGGCCACGATGATGAAGGTCTCCGACCCGATCATCTTCGGTCACGTGGTCCGCGCGTTCTTCCCGAAGACCTTCGAGCAGCACGGCGCGACCCTCGCGGCCGCCGGCCTCTCCCCCAACGACGGCCTCGGCGGCATCCTCAAGGGCCTGGCGTCCCTGCCCGAGGGCGACGCGATCAAGACCTCCTTCGACGCCGAGCTCGCCGAGGGCCCGGCCCTGGCGATGGTCGACTCCGACAAGGGCATCACCAACCTGCACGTGCCGTCGGACGTCATCGTCGACGCCTCGATGCCGGCGATGATCCGCACCTCCGGTCACATGTGGGGCCCGGACGGCCAGGAGGCCGACACCCTCGCCGTGCTGCCGGACTCGTCCTACTCCGGCGTCTACCAGGCCGTGATCGACGACTGCCGCGCCCACGGCGCCCTCGACCCGGCCACCATGGGCTCGGTCCCGAACGTCGGTCTGATGGCGCAGAAGGCCGAGGAGTACGGCAGCCACGACAAGACGTTCGAGATCCCGGTCGCGGGCACGGTCCGCCTCGTGGACCAGGCCGGCAACACGGTGATCGAGCAGACGGTCGCCGTCGGCGACATCTTCCGCGCCTGCCAGACCAAGGACGCGCCGATCAGGGACTGGGTGAAGCTGGCCGTCACGCGTGCCCGCGCCACCGGCAGCCCGGCGGTGTTCTGGCTCGACGAGACCCGCGCGCACGACGCCCAGCTGATCAAGAAGGTCGAGGCGTACCTGCCGGAGCACGACACCGAGGGCCTGGACATCCGCATCCTCGCCCCGGTCGAGGCGACCAAGCTGTCGGTGGAGCGCATCCGCCGCGGCGAGGACACGATCTCCGTCACCGGCAACGTGCTGCGCGACTACCTCACCGACCTCTTCCCCATCCTGGAGCTGGGCACCAGCGCCAAGATGCTGTCGGTCGTCCCGCTGATGGCGGGCGGCGGCCTGTTCGAGACGGGCGCGGGCGGCTCCGCCCCGAAGCACGTCCAGCAGCTGGTCAAGGAGAACTACCTGCGCTGGGACTCCCTCGGTGAGTTCTTCGCGCTGGTCCCGTCCCTGGAGCAGTGCGCGACGGCCACCGGCAACACCCGCGCCAAGGTCCTCGCCGACACCCTCGACCGCGCCACGGCGACCTTCCTCGACGAGGACAAGTCCCCGACCCGTCGCGTCGGCGGCATCGACAACCGCGGCAGCCACTTCTACCTGTCCCTGTACTGGGCCCAGGAGCTCGCCGCGCAGACCGACGACGCCGACCTGGCGAAGGCGTTCGCGTCCCTCGCCGAGACGCTGGCCGCGAACGAGCAGACCATCGTCGACGAGCTGAACGCCGTCCAGGGCAAGCCGGCCGACATCGGCGGCTACTACCAGCCCGACCCGGCCAAGGCGGCGGCCGTCATGCGCCCGTCCACCACCTGGAACGAGGCCCTGGCCACCCTGAACTGACCCGCTGACGCACCGACCCGCTGACGCACCCGCCTGCGCCCCGACCGGCACCCGCCCGGCCGGGGCGCAGGTCTGTTCCTCCGTCCCGTCCGGGGGGTCCCTCCCCCCCCTACGACCGTCAACGCCGGGAGCAGCCCGATGACCCCTGCCGCACCGCCCTTCGCGTTCCTGCCCGGCGCCGCCGCCTCGCCGGTGATCCTCCATGTGCCGCACTCCTCGCGGGCGATACCGGCCGAGGTGCGCGCGGGCATCGTCCTGGACGACGGCGCGCTGGAGCGGGAGCTGGACCACATCACCGACTCGCACACCGCGGAGATCGCCGAGGAGGCGGCCCGGCGGGCGGGCGTGACGCCCTGGCGGTTCGTCAACCGGCTGTCGCGGCTGGTCGTCGATCCGGAGCGGTTCCCGGACGAGCGGGAGGAGATGCGGGCCGTCGGCATGGGCGCCGTGTACACCCGGACCACGCACCGGGAGCCGCTGCGGCCGGAGGGCGCCGACGCGGACACCGGGGCCGAGCCGCTCCTCGCCCGCTACTTCCGGCCGTACGCGCAGGCCGTGACCGACGCCGTCGCCGAGCGCCTCGCGGCCGTCGGCCGGGCCGTCGTGATCGACGTGCACTCCTACCCGTCCGAGCCGCTGCCCTACGAACTCCACGGCGCGGGCCCGCGGCCGCCGGTCTGTCTGGGCACCGACGCCTTCCACACCCCGCCCGAGCTGCTCGCCGCCGCGCGGACGGCGTTCGCGGAGGTCGGGGAGACCGGGCTCGACAGCCCGTTCGCGGGGACGTACGTACCGCTGGAGCACTACGGGAAGGAGCCGCGGGTGAGCGCGCTGATGGTGGAGATCCGGCGGGACACCTACATGAGCGAGCCGGGCGGACCGGCCGGGCCGGGGCTGACCCGACTGGCCTCGGCCCTGGCGGCCCTGGCGGACGCCGTCTCCTGAGCGGCCGGGGCTATGACACAGGCTCTCAGGCGCGCAGCCACTCCGTCACGACCACCTCCCCGCCGGTGCGCAGCCGCAGCGCGAAGGGGCCGGTGGGCGGTGCGTCGCAGGCGAAGCGGCCCATGTCGTCGGCGGTGAGCGCGGCGCCCGCGCGGGGGCCGTGCAGGACCTCGATCGAGGCCGACTGGGGCGGCAGCAACTGCCCCATCAGCCCCTCCTCGGTGACCTCGACGTCGACCGTCAGCCCGCCGGTGTGGAACGTCAGCATCCGCGGCACGTCCACCGCTCCGCGCACCGGGATGGCGTCGACCAGCGAGTCGAAGGTCAGCTCGGCGATCCGCGCGTCCAGGTCGTGCAGCGCGTAGGCCTCGATGGCGAGCCGCCGGAGCTCCGCGGGGACCGGGTCCAGGATGGCGGTGGCCTCGCGCAGTTCCTCCTCCATCCGGTCGTGGTCGAACTCCTCGTCGACGAAAGGGACGTCGCCGAAGAAGTCGTCCGGCTCGCCGTCGCTCATGTCATGGATGTCGTTCATGTCGCTCACAGTGCTCCCCGTGCGTCGAGTCGGGCGCGCAGGCGGCGCAGGCATCGCTGGCGCATCGGTCCGATGCTGCCGACGGCGATGCCCAGGGCGGCCGACACCTCCTGGTAACTGGGCGGCGGCGAGGCGATCAGCACCCGCAGCAGTTGTCGGCAGCGGTCGCCGAGGGCCTCGAACTCCTGCCAGAGGAAGCGGACCCGCTCGCTCTGCGCGGCCGCCTCCTCCGAGTCCAGCACCGACTGCTCCGGGGTGCGGTCCTCGCTGGCCCGGTCGAGCAGCAGGGGATCGTCCGTAGGGGTCAGTCGCCGCAGGCCCTTGATCACTTTCAGGCACTCGTTGCGTGCGGTGCTCGCGAGCCAGGAACCCGCCTTGTGCGGCTCCCGGATCCGGCCCAGATGCTGGGCGAAGCGGAACCAGACGGTCTGGTACACCTCGTGCCCGTCGGCCTCCGAGAGCCGGTGTGCCCGCACGACCGACCACACCAGTGGGCTCAGCCCGTCCACCAGCGCTTTCCAGGCCGCCGTGTCACCGTCGACGGCGGACTGGACGAGCGCGCCGACATCACTACGGTCCACGGCCCCACCCCTCGTGTACGGCCTGTCATCGTACGCCGTGGCGGGGCCTGTCTCGGACCTCATGCGGCCCTCACTGCGGACCTGCCGGGGCCGGGCGCCAGGTGGGCGGAAGCAGGGCCGGCACATGCGCACCCCGCACCTCGGCGAACTCGGTGTTCCCGGCGAGCAGTTGGGCGGCGGCGGCCCGTGGGTCGGTCATCCGGTTCGCGCTCATGTGGGCGGCGACGAGCCCGGCCACCAGGGGAGTCGCGAAGGACGTCCCGCTCCAGGACGCCAGTCCCTCGAACATCACCTGGTCCGGCTTGCCCGGGCTGACCTGCTGCGCCTCGCTCAACACGCCGGTGTGGCGCGGGGATCGGCAGGTGCAGTCGTAGGTGAAGCCGTAGCGGCAGGCCTCGTAGGTGGAGTGCTGGTAGACGTAGGGGACGGGTGTGCCGAAGCCGGTGAGGGCGCTGGTGAGGCGCTCGCCGGGGGCGTAGACCCGCACCCATGCGCCGTGGTTGCTGAAGCAGGCGCCGAACTCGCCGTCGGTGCGCAGCGCGCCCACCGACAGCACCGCGTCGGCGTGGCCGGGCAGGGCGGCGTAGGCGGCGGGCCAGAAGGGCGCGGCGCTGGCGTTGTTGCCGGCGGCCGCCACCAACAGGGTGTGCCGGGTGCGGAGTTCCTCCATGAAGGCGGCGACGCCGAGCAGGCCGTCGACGCGTCCGTTGGAGGTGCCGGCGGAGAGGCTGATGATGTCGGGCCAGCCGTCCGCGACGGAGTCGAAGAGCCTCTCGCCGAACTCGGACTCCAGGATCGCGCCGGCGTCGTTGAGGGTGCCCCGCACGGTGACGTCGGTGTTCGGCGCGACGGCCGCGACGAGTCCGGCGATGAACGTGCCGTGGCCGACGTACTGCTGGAGGATCCCCTCGTCGTCGGTCTCCCTGAGCTGGGCGTCGCCCTCGGTGTGGGCGAGCGGCGGGTAGGAGCGGTAGTCGTGCGTCAGGCCGGTGTCGATGACGAGCACGCCGACCGCGCCCGCCGGGTCGTGGGCCGCGTCGGCCGCGGACGGGTTGGGCGGCTCGGTGCGCGGGGCGGGCACCGGCTCGTCGCCGGGGCAGGCGTTGACCGCGATCGACACCACGTGGTTGCGGCTGATCAGTCGGCGGCCGGCGCGCCCCTCCGTCTCCCGCAGCGCGCGCAGGGCCCCCGCGACGGCGTGGTCGGCGGCGCGGCCGCCTTCACCCGGGTCCCCCACCCGGATGCGGGTGATGCCGGAGCGGTTGGTCCCCGGGCCCGCCCGGCGCACATGGTCCGGGACCAGGCCGTCGGTCGCCGTGAAGTGCGAGCGGACGGCGTCCTCGACGACCCGGGCCTCCTCGCCGTCGCGTGCGAGGACGACGCCCTTCTCGTAGATGAACTCGGCGGAGTCGTCCGGCCCCATCGCCAACGGGACGTCGGGCAGCGAGCGTTGGATCTGGTCGAACTGCTCGTGGAATCGCTGTGGTGCCATGGCATGTCCTCCCCTACAGCCGGCGGTCGTCAGCAAGACCCGCGAGGCGGCCGCCTGATACAGGTGGTGCGGTCGCGCCCGCGCGCCCCCCGAGTGCGCCCCGTATCGCCGAGTCCGTTGACACGACGTCCAATTGTTACTGGTGGATACGGTGCCGAACCGGTGTGAAGGGCGGAGCGGAGCACTACCATCCGTGGAGTGACAGCGGGAAACGACACGGTTCTCGAACTGCTGCCGATGGTGTTCGCCGCCCCCAACGACGCGTTGTCGCGGGCGGAAGGAGTGCTCGACACCGATCCGACGCCGTTGCACGCCTCGGTCGCCCACCAGGTGATCGGCATCTGGCAGCGGGAGTGGGGCGACATGCGTCTCGCCCTGGACCATCTGCGCCGCGCCCGGGACCTCGCGGCGCGCGCGGACTCGGCCGAGCGGGAGGCGGACGTCCTCGGCACGCTCGGTGTGGCGCTGGTGCACGCGGGCCGCACCCGGCAGGGGCTGGCCGCCTTCGAGCGGGGCGTCGAACGCGGAAGCGGCCACACCCGTGCGCGGGTGCTCTACCGGCGGGCCTTCTCCCTCTGGGTGCTCGGCCATCACCGCGAGGCGCTGGAGGACGTCCGGCGGGCGATTCCCGTGCTGCGGCAGGCGGACGACGTCATCTGGACGGCGCGCGCCCTCACCCTGCGCGCCACCGTGCATCTGGCCCTCGGGGCGGTGGACCGGGCGGAGGCGGACTTCACCGCGGCCGAGGCGCTGTGGGACACCACCGGCCAGGAGCACGACAAGGCGGACGCCGTGGAGAGCCGCGGGCTGGCCGCGTTCCACTCGGGGGACGTCCCGGCCGCGCTGCGGCTGCTGGACGACGCGCAGGAGCGGTACGCCAAACTCGGCACCCCGACGTTCATGCTCACCATCCGGCGCTGCGAGGTGCTGATGGCGGCCGGTCTCGCGCCGGAGGCGCTGGCCGAGGCGGACGCCGCGACCGGGGTGCTGGACGGCATCGGCGGCCAGTCCACCCGCAAGGCGGAGCTGCTCCTCACGGCCGCGCGAGCGGCGCGGCTGGCGGGCGATCCGGGGACGGCGATCGCGCGCGCGGCGGTGGCCGAGCGGCTGTTCGCCGGACAGCGGCGCACCTGGTGGGAGACGCACGCGCGGCTGGTGCTGATCGAGGCGCGGGTGGCCACCGGACGCGGCTCGGGCCGGCTGGTCGCGGACGCCGCCAAGCTCGCCGAGCGGCTGGCCGCCTTCCAGGCGCCGGCCGCGCCGGAGGCCTGGCTGCTGGCCGGCCGGATCGCGCTGGGCCTGAACTGGAGCACGGACGCGGAGCGCTATCTGCAGATCGCGGCGCGCAGCCGGCGCAGCGGTCCCCCGCTGGCGCGGATGACCGGCTGGGCGGCGCAGGCACTGTGGGCGCGGGCGACCGGCTCGGACCGCGGCGTGCTGGAGGCCTGCCGGCGCGGACTCGACGTCCTCGACGCCCACCGGACGACGCTGGGCGCCTCGGAGCTACGGGCCCGGGCCACCGCGCAGGGCGCCGAGCTCGCCGCACTGGCCCAGGAGGTCAGCCTGGAGCGGGGCGGGCCACGGCAGTTGCTGGCGTGGAGCGAGCGCTGGCGGGCCACGGCACTGTCCACACCGCCGACCCGGCCGCCGGCCGACCCGGCGCTGCTGAGCGGGCTGACCGCGTTCCGGGTGATCGCCGCCCGCGCGGAGGCGGCCCGGATGGACGGCAAGCCCGTGCCGACGCTGGAGCGCGAACAGCGGCGTCTGGAACGGGAGATCCGCTCCCGGACCCTGCACATCCGCGGGGTCACGCCCTGGGGCGGCGAGCGGTTCGGCGGGGACCGGTTCGACGCGCGGCGGCTGCTGGAGCGGCTCGGCGCGGGGCGACTGGTCGAACTGGCCGTGCTGGACGGGCGGGTTCAGGTGCTGCTGTGCGGGGGCGGGCGGGTGCGCCGGTTCGCGGGCGGGCTGCTGGCCGAGGCGGAGCGGGAGGCCGAGCACGTCCAGGCCGGGCTGCGGCGACTGGCCCATCCGGGTGCGGAAGGCCGGCTGCCGGTGGTGGAGGCGGCGGGAGCCCGGCTGGAGGAACTGCTCCTGGGCGAGGCCTCGAAGCACCTGGGCTCGGGCCCGCTCGTGGTGGTGCCGCCGGCCCGGCTGCACCGGGTGCCGTGGGCGCTGCTGCCGTCGCTGCGCGAGCGGGTGGTCAACGTGTCGCCGTCGGCGAGCGGCTGGCTGCGCGCACGGGAGACCGAGCCGCACCCGGACGGCCGGCAGGTCCTGGTACGGGGACCCGGGCTGGCGACCGGCGGCGCGGAGGTGCCGGAGGTGGCCGGACGGTACGGCGCACCCGTGGTGCTGGAGCAGGAGGAGGCCCATGTGTCGCGCGTGCTGCGGGAGTTGGACGGGGCCGCGCTGGCGCACATCGCCGCGCACGGCACGTTCCGCGCCGACAGCCCGATGTTCTCGTCGTTGCGCATGGCGGACGGCCCGCTGATCGTCCACGACTTCGAACGACTCGCCCGCAGCCCCTACCGGATCATCCTCTCCAGCTGCGACACCGCCCGCCTCGCCTCGGTCGGCGCGGACGAACTCCTCGGCCTGGTCACGGCGTTGCTCCCGCTGGGCACGGCAGGCGTGGTCGCGAGCAGCGCGCCCGTCAACGACGCGGCGGTCGTCCCGCTGATGCTGGCCCTGCACAAGGGCCTCAGCGCCGGACTGTCCCTGGCGGAGGCCCTGCGGGACGCACGGGCGGCGCTGCCGGGGGACGCGGTGCACCAGGCGACGGGCTGGGCGTTCACGGCGTTCGGCGCGGCCTGAACCGGCCGCCCCGTCAAGCCAGTTGCGCGTCCTGCGCGTCCGGGACTTCTACCAGCCAGGGGAGCGCTCCGCGGTCGCCGGCGCCGAGACGGGTGTAGGCGCTGTGCAGGTGGTTGCCCACGGTGCGGACGGACAGGGTGAGGCGTTCGGCGATCTGCCGGTTGCTGAGGCCGGCCGCGGCGAGGGTGACGATCTGCCGCTGACGGGCGGTGAGTTCGCCCAGCACCAGACCCGCCAGGGCCGGGGTGCGCGCCCCCTGGCAACGCCGGGCCAGGGCGACGGCACGCGTCCGGGCGGTGCGGGCCGCGCCGGCGTCCCGGTGGGCGCGTCCGGCCTGCGCGTACGCCTCGGCGGCGAAGAGCTGGAACCCGCGCTGCTCCAACTCGGCGGCCGCCAGGTCCAGGGCAGGGCCGTCGGAGCGGGCGAGCGCGCGGGCGTGACGGGCGAGGACGCCGTCGGACGGGAGGAGCCGGGCGGCCCGGTCGGGAGCGCCGAGGCGTACGGCGTCGTAGACGGTGTAGCAGTCGCCGGTGCCGATATCCGTGCCGGGGTCGGTGCCGCGGTCGGTGTCGGTGCCGGGGTCGGTGTTCTCGAGTGTCTTCAGGGCCTCGTCCAGGTCTCCGCGGGCGGCGGGCGGCCAGGCGGCGGTGCCGGGATGTTCCGCGAGGGGCTCGACCAGCGGACCCGTGTCCCCCGACTGCACGGCGGCCAGGGCGAGTTCGGTGCGGCAGACCGGGTCGTGGGGGGCCGCGGACAGGCCCTCTCCCGCCCAGGCCGCCGCCTCGCGCAGTTCTCCCCGCAGCCGTGAGAACCGTGCGCGGACGGCGGCGTACCACGGCGGTACCGCTTCCCCCTCCGCGAGGATCCACTCCCCCACGGGCGTGGGGGTCTCACGGACGTCGGCCCGCTCGATGCGGCGGGTCAGCTCGGCCGCCTCGGCGTCGAGGGCGTCCGCGGTGGGCCGTCGGCTGCCGGTGAGCCGTCGCGCGCGCAGCCGGCCGGCCGCGGCGCGCAGCACCGGCCCGTGCAGGGGGTGGGCGAGCCGGACGGTCGTGCCGTCGTCCACGTCCACGTCCACGGCGCTTTCACCTTCAATGCCGACGTCGATGTCGATGTCGATGTCGATGTCGATGTCGATGTCGAGAAGGCCCTCCGCCTCCAGGCGTTCGAGGATCGCCAGGTCCAGGGTGTCCGCCGGCAGCGGCAGGGGTTCGGCGAAGGCGAGGCGGTCGAGGGTCTCGCGTTCCTCGGGGCACGTGCGGGCCAGGACGGCGGCGGCGCGTTCGCGCAGCGCCGGGGTCACCGGTACCCGGCCGCGCCAGGTCCGTTCGTCGGTCTCGGGGACCCGGGTGAGCAGTTCCTGCTCGCGCAGTGCGTCCAGCAGGTCCCGCAGGAGGCGCAGGTCGCCCCGGCACAGACGGTGCAGCCGGTTGACGGTGAGCGGTTCCACGGGGCCCCCGGCGGCGGCCGTGAGGAGCTGGGCGGTGTCCTCGCGGGGCAGGGCTTCCAGGGTGAGGCGGGGCAGCAGCTCGCCGGTCCACAGCCGGGAGACCGCGTCCGGCACGGGGGCGCCGTCCGTGACGAGGACCAGCAGTCGGGTGCGGCCCTGTACGGCCAGCTGATGGAGCAGCGCGGCGGAGGCGTCGTCCAGCAGGTGGGCGTCGTCGACCAGCAACAGCCGTGTGCCGGAGAGGAGTTGCACGGCACGTTGGAGGGTGACGCCCTCCGGGAGCAGATGGGCGAAGGCGGCGAAGGGCAGTCCGCGGGTCTCGGGCGTGCCGGCGACCTTGACGCAGTCCGCGCCGCGCACCGCCTCCGCGGCCAGGCGGGTGCGGCCGCAGCCCGCCGGCCCGGTGACCGCGATGCCGGGCCGGCCCGCCGCCGAGGAGCGGCGCACGAGCTCCAGTTCCTCGTCCCGGCCGGTGAACGGCCACGGCAGTCGCAGGGTCCCGGCTCGGGGCTCAAAGGTCGTCACCTCTATGGGAGCAGCCATACTCACCCCTGATACAGGGCGAATTGAGTAGCCCCCGACTCACGCTCCCGGGCGGTGCCGCAGGGCAACCTGGAACCCATGACCGCCCGTTACTGCTCGCTCGCCCGGCAGTCGGCCCCCGCGTTCGCCCCGGGGCTGGCCGTCGAGCGGCTCGGCGCGCTGATGAGCGGGCGGCGGATGTGGGTCAACGGCACGGTGCTGCACTACTGCTTCTTCGACGGCGAGGCCGACGGGTCGGTCATACCGGTGCCCGGGTCCGCGGGGACCCGGTGGGTGTCCTGGGTCGGCGGCGAGGACCAGCGCGAGATCGTGCGCGACTGCTTCCGCGAGTGGCGGGAGCTGGGCATCGGGGTGTCCTTCGCCGAGGTCGGCGACCGCTCGGAGGCCGAGTTGCGCATCGGCTTCCAGGCGGGTGACGGCTCCTGGTCGGCGGTGGGCCGGGACGCGCTGTCGGCCGGGCGGGGCGAGCGCACCATGAACTTCGGGTGGGACCTGACCGCGCCCGGGGAGCGCACCACGGCCCTGCACGAGATCGGGCACGCGCTCGGCATGCAGCACGAGCACCAGAGCCCGTTCGCGGGCCTGCACTGGGACGACGAGGCCGTGTACGCCGATCTGGCGGGCCCGCCCAACCACTGGAGCCGGGACCGCACCTACTTCAATATCCTGCGCAAGCTGGATCCGGCCGAGGTCAACGGGTCGGTGTGGGATCCGCAGTCCGTGATGGAGTACCCCTTCTCGGCGGGGCTGATCCTGGAGCCCGAGCAGTTCCGCGGGGGTGTGCATCCGCCCGGCTCGCTGTCGCCGCTGGACAAGGAGTTCGTCCTCGGCTGGTACCCGCCGCTCGACGCGCCCCGGCCGCCCGCGCTGGCGCCGTTCCGGTCGGTGCCGCTGTCGCTGGGGTCGGGCGAGCAGGCCGACTTCACCGTCGAGCCGCGCGAGACCCGCGAGTACACCTTCGGCGTCTTCGGGGAGAGCGACTCGGTGGTCGTGGTCTTCGAGGAGCGGGACGGCGAGCCCCGCTTCCTCGCAGGCCACGACGACGGAGGCACGCCGCGCAACGCCACGATCAGGGCCCGGCTCGTCCGGGGCCGCCGCTACTTCGTCCGCGTACGCCTGTACTCCGGCTGGGGTTCGGGCGAGACGGCGGTCATGTGCTGGTGAGAAAGCACACGACCGCCCGCTGAACCACTGTGCGGCGCCGGGGAAACGGCCGGGATGACGTCACCTTCGGGGGAGGGAGACGTCATCCCGGCCACACCGGACGATGCCGGGCGGAGCAGCGCCCCAGGGGCACGGGCCCTCAGCCGCCCGACTCCAACGCCCGTCCCGGATCCGTCGACCACTCCTCCAGCGACCCGTCGTAGACCGAGACGTCCTCGCGGCCCAGCAGAGTGAGCGCCAGCGCCGCACCCGCAGCCGATATCCCTCCGCCGCAGTACAGAACGACCGGGGTGTCGCCGTCACCGAGCACACTCCCGACCCGGGCGGCGAGGTCGCCCTCCGGCAGCACCCGCCCCTCGGCGTCCAGCAACGCCCGCCCGGGAAGGCTGCGGCTCCCGGGGATGTGCCCCCGGCGGCTGTACCGGGTCGGGACGGTCCCGTCGTACCCCGCGGAGGGCAACGCGCAGACCAGCGCCCCGGGCCGCTCCCCCCGGCTGATCGCGGCCACTTCGTGGACGTCCGTCCACAGTTCGGGACGCGGCACCGGCGTCAGGGGTGTGACGGGCCCGACCGGTTCGCCCTCCTCCCCGGAGACGACGGGCCGCCCCGCCGCCTCCCAGGCCGCCAGTCCCCCGTCGAGCACGGCCGCCGGGACGGAGATCGCACGCAGCATCCACCACAGCCGGGCCGCCCAGATCCCGCCCCCGGTGTCGTACGCGACCACCGCGCAGCCCTCCCCCACGCCCACCCGGGCGAGGGCGGCCGCCAGTTCCGCCGGCGCCGGCACGGCGAAGTGGTAGGGGGCGTCCGGGTCGGAGAAGTCGCCGGTCAGATCCGCGTGGCGGGAGCCGGGGAGGTGCCGCCCGGCCCAGGTGTCACGGCCGCTCGCCGAGCGGTGATCGCCGTCGTGCCGAGGCGAGGGCAGCAGCGCGGTGGCGTCCAGCACCACCAGGCGCGGGTCGCCGAGACGGTCGGCGAGCCAGGTGTCGTCGACCAGCGGTCCGGGGAGCAGGGGTCCGCGGAACGGGGGTCCGGGGAGCAGGCGGGTGGTCATGGCGGCCGATCGTACGCCCGTGAACTGGGCGTCTTGCCCAGCGGCAGTGGCGTCTCACATTCCGGATCACGCTTGCGCGGTGCCCGTCGGCTGCCGTTATGGTTTCGGCCATCTACGCGGGAGCCCCTCCCCGACCGGGCTGAGAGGGCGTCTGGGATCCGCTCGCCGAGCGGTCCCCATGGGGACGCCGACCGCACCAACCGCGCCGTGCCGGCGCCCCGCGTAGGAGTTCATGTGTCCGCAGCAGTCGAGCCGAAGCCTCCGGTGGTCTTCACCCCGGTGCGCCGCTCCTGTTGTTGTCGCTGACCCGCCTCCACCCCCTTCCTCTCGCTTCATCTCGCCGTTCACCGCGCTCCCGCGCGCCGCCTTCGGAGTTCCCCCATGCCGCACATCCGGGTCATGCTCGACTATTTCCACCCCTGGCCGAATTCAGCCGGTCTGTACATGTCCCGTGCGCTCGGCCGGTTCGCCGAGGCGGGGCTCGACGTGGAGCTGGTCGTGCAGGACCCGGGGCGCGGCGACACGCTGGAGTACCTGGCGCGGGGCGAGGTGGACTTCGGGATCTTCCCGCCGAACCGGTTGCTCGCCCGCCGCGCGGCGCACGGCCAGCCGCTGATCGCCGTGGCGGCCGTGAACCACCGGGGTCTGGAGGCGGTCCAGACGACGACCTCGACCGGCATCACCCGGCCCCGCGACCTCGCGGGCCGCCGTATCGCCCTCAATCCGACCCCGCGCGGCCGTGCGATGGTCCGTCATCTGGTCGCGAACGACGGCGGCGACCCGGACGCGGTGATCACCGTCGACGCGGGCGCCCGCGAGCTGACCGTGGACGACATCGAGGCGGGCGAGGCCGACGCCACCTTCGGCAACTACTGGTCGTGGGACGCCCTGCGCGGCGACCTGCCCGAGGAGCGACGGCTGACCTGGCCGGTGGACGAGATCGGCGCCCCTCGCTACCACAGCTACCTGCTGGGCACGAGCGAGCGCCTGCTTGCCGAACGGCCTTCCCTGGTACGGGACTTCCTGGCCGTCACGGCCCATGGCTACGCGGCCGCCGCACAGGACCAGGAGCACGCCCTGGAGCTGCTGGAAGGGGTGATCCCGTACTTCCCGCGTCCGCTCATCGCCCGCTCGCTCGCCCTGATCGCGCCCACCTGGACGGATCCGAACGGCCGTTGGGGCGTCATCGACGCGTCCCGGATGGGCCCGTACGCGCACTGGCTCGCGGACAACGGGGCCATCGCGCACGACCGGGACTGGGACCGGTCCTTCACCAACGGTCTGCTGGACGTGGCCGCGTGACCTTCCTGACCCGCCGTCTGGCGGTCGACTTCAAGCGGGTGGACAGCGCGCTGTGTCGGGCGTGACCGCCTCTCGCCGCCGAACTCCCCTCCGTACGAAGGACCCCGTCATGCACCGCCGCCGTACCCTGCTGTCCGCGACCGCCGCGGCCGCCCTCCTCTCCGTCACCGGCTGCTCCGCGAACGCCGACTCCTCGGCCGCCGCGAAGGACGGGACGACCACGGTCACCCTGGCCCTGGACTGGACGCCCAACACCAACCACACCGGAATCTACGTCGCCCGGGCCAAGGGCTGGTTCAAGGACGCCGGGATCGACCTGAAGATCGTGCCCTACGGCTCGACCGCGCCCGAGACGCTGATCGCCGCCCACAAGGCCGACTTCGGCATCTCCTACCAGGAGGGCGTGACAACCGCGCGGGCGGCCGGCGCCGACATCACCTCCGTCTACGCGGTCACGCAGAAGACGAACGTCACGATCGCCGTGCGCGCCGGCCGCGACGACATCAGCTCCCCGAAGGACCTCGACGGCAGGACGTACGCCGGGTTCGGCGCCCCCTACGAGAAGCCGCTGCTGCAGACGGTCATCCGGAACGCCGGCGGCGAGGGCGACTTCAAGCAGGTCACCCTCAACACCTCGGCCTACGCGGCGCTCTACGCGGACAAGGCCGACTTCGCGATGCCGATGCCGACCTGGGAGGGCCTGGAGGCGGAACTGAGCGGCAAGCCGCTGAAGAACTTCCAGCTGTCCGACTACGGCTTCCCGGCGATCTACTCGACGCTCGTCGCGTCCTCCGACCAGTACCTGAAGAAGAACCCGACGGTCGCGAAGAAGTTCCTCGCCGCGCTCGACAAGGGCTACCGGTACGCCGCCGAGAACCCCGACAAGGCCGCCGATCTGCTGATCTCCGAGAACAAGAGCGTGCTCACCAACACCGAACTGGTGAAGAAGAGCGAGGCGCTGCTGGCGAAGGAGTACTACAAGGCCGCGGACGGCACCATCGGCACGCAGAGCGCCGAGCGCTGGCAGGCCTTCGCCGACTTCGAGTACAAGGCGGGGCTGCTGGTCGACGGAGCCGGCCGGAAGCTGCCGAAGGCCCCGGACGCCTCCGAGTTCTTCACCGACGACTACCTCCCGGCCGCCAAGTGAGGTCGCTGCTGCGGTCGTTGTGGCCGCCCCTGCTGGTGCTGACCGTGGTGGTCGGCGGCTGGCAGCTGTACGTCAGCGCCGCCGGGATCGACCCGATGACGCTGCCGTCGCCCGCCCGGGTGGTGGAGCAGGGCTGGGCCAACCGCGAGGAGCTGTGGGCGCAGACCCTGCCCACCCTCCAGGAGACCCTGCTCGGTTTCGCGCTGTCCTTCGCGGCGGCCTGGCTGGTCGCCGTGCTGCTGGACTTCTCGGCGGCGGCCCGCCGGGGCCTGTACCCGCTGCTCGTCGCCTCGCAGACCATCCCGATCGTCGCCGTGGCGCCGCTGCTGATCATCTGGTTCGGCTTCGGGCTGCTGCCGAAGATGCTCGTGGTGACGCTGACGACGTTCTTCCCGCTGGCCGCCAATCTGGCCGCCGGGTTCGCGGCGACCGACCGGGAGGCGATGCGGCTGCTGCGCTCGCTGGGCGCGGGCCGGTGGCGGACGTTCCGGCTGGTGCGGGTGCCGAGCGCGATGCCGTACTTCTTCGCCGGGCTGCGGGTGAGCATCACCTATGCCGTCGTGGGCGCGGTCTTCGCCGAGTACGCGGGCGCCGAGGCGGGGCTCGGGATCTATATGCAGGCGCAGAAGACCGCGTTCCGCACGGACCTGGTGTTCGCGGCGGTGGGGGTGACGGCGGCGCTGAGCATCGCGTTGTTCGGGGCCACGTATCTGCTGCAGCGGCTGGCGCTGCCGTGGGAACGGAAGGCGGGGAGATGAGCACGCTGCGGATCGAGGGCGTGGGTAGGTCCTTCGGCGAGCTGGAGGTCCTGCGGGGCCTCGAACTCACCGTCGAGCCGGGTGAGTTCGCGGCGGTGATCGGCCCGAGCGGCTCCGGCAAGAGCACCCTGTTCAACCTGGTGTCGGGGCTCGACCGCCCCACCTCGGGACGGGTGCTGGTGGAGGGCGAACCGGCCTCGGTCGCGTCGGGAAAGGTCGCCTACATGCCGCAGAAGGATCTGCTGTTCCCCTGGCGGACGGTCCTCGACAACACCGCCCTCGGCCTGGAGGCGCAGGGGGTGCGGAAGAAGGAGGCCCGGGCGCGGGCCGACGCCCTCTTCGCGGACTTCGGGCTGGACGGCTTCCAGCAGGCGTACCCCTCCCAGCTCAGCGGCGGTATGCGGCAGCGGGCGGCGCTGCTGCGCACGGTCGTGCTGGAGCGGCCGGTGCTGCTGCTGGACGAGCCGTTCGGCGCGCTGGACTCGCTCACCCGCACCGAGATGCAGCTGTGGCTCGCCGGCATGTGGCAGCGCCACCGCTGGACCGTCGTGCTGGTCACCCACGACATCCGCGAGGCGGTCCTGCTCGCGGACACCGTGCATGTGCTGTCGCCGCGCCCCGCCACGGTCGTGGAGCGCGTCGAGGTACCGCTCCCCCGGCCGCGCGGCGAGGAGGACTTCACGGCACCCGGGTTCGCGGCGACCGAGCGCCGGGTCCTGGCGGCCCTGCGGGGCACAACGGCGGTGAACGCGGCGTGAGTTCACATCAGGCGCACGGTATGGGCACCGACCCGGTCGAGCCCGACTGGGCGCCGCTCACGGACGCCGAGGTGACGGAGGTCGTCGGCCCGGCCCGGGTGGTGTGGCGCAGCCCGCGCCCCTTGTCGGCGGCGGCCGTCGTGGAGCGGGACGGGCGGCGCCTGTTCGTGAAACGCCACCACGCCACCGTACGAACCCCCGCCGGGCTGGCCGAGGAGCATGCGTTCCTGCGCCATCTGCGGGAGCGTGGCGCTCCGGTGGTGGAGGTGCTGGACGCGACGGCGCGCGGCGAGTGGACGTACGAGGTCCACTCGACCGGCGTCGGCACGGATCTGTACCGGGACGCGCTGTCGTGGTCGCCCTTCCGGTCGGCCGCGCACGCGAGGGCGGCGGGCGAGGCGCTGGCCCGGCTGCATCTGGCGGCGGAGGGCTTCGACGCACCGCGCCGCCGGGTGCAGCCGCTGGTGGCGTCGTTCACGGTGTTCGCGGCGGACGATCCGCGGGCCGCGCTGGAGCGGTATGTCGAGGAGCGCCCCGAACTGGCGGACGGGCTGCGGGAGTTCCCGTGGCGCGAGGACACGGACCGCGTGCTCGTCCCCCTGTACGAGAGCCTGGCCCCGCACCTGCCGGAGCTGCTCCCCCTGTGGACCCACAACGACTGGCACGCGTCCAACCTGCTGTGGGACGCCGACGGCCGGGTCTCCACCGTCCTGGACTTCGGCATGAGCGACCGCACGACCGCCGTGCACGACCTGGCCACGGCGATCGAACGCAACGCGGTGCAATGGCTCCGGCCCGGCTACCCGGTGCGGGAGGCGGACGTGACCGCGCTCGTCGACGGCTATCAGCGCGTACGGCCGCTCGCCCCCGCCGAGGCGGCCGCGCTCCCCGGGCTGCTGCCGCTGGTGCACGCCGAGTTCGCGCTGTCCGAACTGGGCTACTTCCACGGCGTCACCCGGTCCGCGGAGAACACCCGGCTGGCGTACGAGTACTGCATGGGGCACGCCGAGTGGTTCGCCGGCGAGGACGGCGGACGCCTGCTGGACGTCGTGGCCCGGGCCGCCGGGACCGAGCGCGGGTGATCGCCCCGGGCGCGGCGGCCGCCTCGCCGCGCC
>NZ_JBSFWB010000077.1:0-17814 GCF_053592635.1 Streptomyces sp. NPDC002623
CACTTCCGCTGCCCCTACCACGGCTGGATCTACAAGAACTCCGGCGAATGGAACGGCGCCCCCCACCGCGCCAAGGCATACCGCACCATCGACACCGCCCGCTGGGGCCTGCGCAAGGCACCCCACGTGGACAGCTACCAAGGCCTCATCTTCGCCTGCCTGGACCCGGACGCGGTCCCCCTGCGCGAGTACCTCGGCGACATGTGCTGGTATTTGGACGTCGTGTTCGGCCTCAACGAACAGGGCATGCGAGCGGCCGGCGATCCCCACCGCTGGATCGTCCCCGCCAACTGGAAGTCAGGCGCCGAGAACTTCGTCGGCGACGCCTACCACGTCCAGTCCGCACACAGCTCGCTCGGGGACATCGGTCTCATCCCCGACAACTCGAAGTCGGTGACCGAGACCTTCCATATCGCTCTCGAGGGCGGACACGGGCTCATCGCCATCCCGAAAGCCCTCCCTGAGCCGTTCGGGGTGGGGAACTATCCGCCCGAGGTGACCTCGACCTTCGATCTGGACCGGCTCGACGACGACCAGCGCGCCTTCCTGGAGAGCGGGTACGGGGTGGTCGGCTTCACGATCTTCCCGAACCTGTCGCTCTTCCAGGCCCCTGGTTCGACGGAGGTGGGCGGGTTTCCGGCGGTCAACACCTCCCTGCGGCAGTGGCAGCCGCGCGGGCCCGAGCAGTTCGAGCTGTGGAACTGGCCCATGGTGTGGAACTCGGCCCCGCCCGAGTTCAACCAGGCCTCGTACGACGCCGCCGTTTTCAGCTTCGGGCCCTCGGGGGTGTTCGAGCAGGACGACACCGTCGTCTGGCGCGGCGGCCCCATGGTGGGCCGCTCGGCGTTCGCACGCCAGGACATGAAGCTCAACTTCCAGATGGGCCTGGACGGAATGAGCGACTACGAGCCCAGGCCCGACTGGATGGGGCCCGGCGAGGCCAGCACCTCGGCCTTCGGCGAGCGGAACCAGCGGCGCTGGTGGCAGCGCTGGAGCGAGGCACTGGCGTCGAGTTGAGGATGCGGTACCGCCGCGTCGGTCGGCGTCGGCGGCTCATCGCGGACGTGACGAACGACGCGGTATCACAACACCGATCTTGAGGAGGAGTTCATGGCGACCGTTGAACAGCGAGAGGAATCAACCAGCACGGGGGCTCGCCTGCCCGACATGGCGAGGTTCATCGACTTCCTGGAAGCCCGGAAGGCGGAGACGGAGAATCCGAAACATGCCGCGATGATCGACCTGCTCATCGAGCACTCGGTCGCCGAGGTACGCGACCACGACATCGACCGGACCATGGCGACACTGGTGGACGACTGCGTCTACCACTGCTACGGCGACCCCGTCGCGATCGCGCAGCAGGGCGGGCGGGTCGCCGACAGGGACACGGTGCGCGCCAACTACCTCCAGAACATGGCCAACGGCATGCTGGCGATGGACAGCCTCGAAGTCGAGGTCGAGCACTTCTTCATCAGCGACGACGCCATCGCCTGGGACGGCTACACACGACTTCGGCTGACTGGCGCGGCGCTGGCCGAGGCGGGCGTGCCCCTGCCGGACGGGGGAACGGCCGACGACGTCTTCGTGCACAGGTCGAGGACGGCCGTCGTCATACCGTTCCGCGACGGTCTGATGGTCGGAGAGGACTTCTACCTCGACGGCCAGGGCACCTTGGAAAGGGCGGCCTGACCGCTCGCCGGCCACGAGGGCGGAGCCACCATACGCGGGCGGTGTCGGCGAGGGCGAAGGGGACCACGAGTCAGCCGTACGGGTGGCGCTACTGCTCCGGTGTCAGCGGCCCTCGGGGGACTGGTTCGCGGCGGGTGGAGCGGCAGTCTCCGGGATCTGCCGCGTGAAGGTCCGTGCGAGGGCGTCGGCGCCGCGCGCCAGCAGGCCCACGTCCACACCGACCGCGGTGAACGTGGTCCCGAGGTCGATGCACCGTCGCGCGAACGTGGGGTTGGTCGTCAGCACGCCGGCCGGTTTGTCGGCCGCGCGCACGCGTCCGATCGCCTCCTCCACCGCCGCGATGACGCTCGGCGCGTTCGGGTCTCCGGGGTGACCGAGGCTGGCGGCCAGGTCGCTGGGCCCGATGAAGATCCCGTCCACGCCGTCGACGGACGCGATCGCCTCGATCTGCCCGAGGGCGTGCCGCGATTCGACCTGCACGAGGACGCACAGTTCGGTGTGTGCCAGCTCGGCGTAGTCCTTGACCCGACCGAACCGGGTGGCCCTGGTCAATGCCGCCACACCGCGGACGCCCAGGGGGGCGTAGCGGGTGGCGGCGACCGCGGCGCGCGCTTCCTCGGCCGACTCGACCTGCGGTATCAGCAGCGACTGCGCGCCTACGTCGAGAAGCCGCTTGATCACGACGGGATCGTTGGCCGGGGGACGCACCACTGGCGAGCAGGGGTATGGGGCGACCGCCTGGAGTTGTGAGAGCACGGTCGCGACATCGGCGTGCGAGTGTTCGGTGTCGAGGAGCAGCCAGTCGAAGCCGGCGCCGGCGATGATCTCGGCCGGGTAGGGGTCGGCCAGCGAGCACCACATGCCGATCAGCTGCTCGCCCCGGGAAAGCGCCGCCTTGAACGCGTTCGGCGGCAGCTGCCACTGGCCCGGCGCGGGCTGCGGCGCGCCGTTCGGCGGGGGTGGTGTGGTCACCGGAACGCCACCCCGATCGAGCCCAAGGGGCCGTAGTCGGCGTGGATGACGGTGTTCGGTTCGACCGAGACGGGTCGGGTGAACGAGCCCGACAGCAGCAGCTGACCGGCTTCGAGGTGCCGGCCGACCGCGGCGAGCTTGTTCCCGAGCCAGGCGATGCCTGCCGCCGGGTGTCCCATGACGGCGGCCGAGACGCCGGACTCCTCGATCACCCCGTTCTTCGACAGCGTCGCGGCCACCCACCGGATGTCGATGTCCATCGGGCGTACGACGCGACCGCCGACGACCATGGCCGCGGCGGCGGCGTTGTCCGCGATGGTGTCGGTGATCGAACGCGGCACCTCGGTGCGGTAGTCGATGACTTCGAGCGCGGGGACGACGTACTCCGTCGCCCGCAGGACGTCGTGGACGCGCAGGTTCGGCCCGTGCAGGTCCGCGCCGAGCACGAACGCGAGCTCGACCTCCAGTCTGGGCTTCGTGTAGCGGTCCGCGTCGAGAGTGGCGCCGTCGCCCACGACCATGTCGTCGGTGAGGAATCCGTAGTCGGGCTCCGTCATCTTCGAAGCCATCTGCATGGCGCGGGACGTCAGTCCGATCTTGTGCCCGACGAGCCGTGCCCCGGCCGCCACACGCTCCGCCGCCCAGAGTTGCTGGATGGCATAGGCGTCGACGATCTCGAGATCGGGATAGGTGTGGCTGAGCTGGGTGATCGGTCGCCGGTCGCGGTCGGCCTGTATGAGGGCAGCCGCGGCCGCACGACGTTCTGCTTCGGTGATCACTGAGTTCCTCTCGGTCGCGTCACGCGCTGTCCGGCTTGTGCCGCGCTTGGGCCGACACGGGCGGGGTCGGCAGCCATGCCTCACCCGGCTCGACGACGAAGGTGAACTCGAGGCTGTACCAGGGCTCGTTCACGTCCGGGTCCGGCGCCGGCTCGTTCTCGTGGCGCACATACGTACCGATGAGACGCTGTACGACGCCGAACTGCGCGTCGGTCTCCAGAATGGGGTCGTCATGGCTGTAGAGCTGGGAGGCGATGGTCTTGTAACCCGGCTTGTGGATCAGCGCGTGGAGATGGGCCGGCCGGAAGGGATGGCGTTTCAGCGCGGTCAGGAGATCGCCCACGGGCCCGTCCGTCGGTATCGGGTAACCGGAAGGCTTGATACTGCGGAAGGCGAAGACACCTTCCGCGTCGCTGAAGAACTTCCCGCGGAGATTCCACTCGGCCTGCTCGGGATCCTGGTTCTCGTAGAGGCCGGCCGGTGACGCGTGCCAGACGTCGACTTCCGCGCCGGCGACCGCGTTCCCCTCGGTGTCGACGATCCGGCCGGTGAAGAACAGCGGCGGTCCCTCGGTGGGCGAGCGGACGATCGACTCGCCGTTGTCCATCCTCGGACTGCCCTGGCGCCAGAACGGGCCGAGCAGGTTCGCCGAGGTCAGACTGTCCTCGGTGCCGTTGTTCATCAGGGAGACCAGCGTCGACAGTCCCAGTGAGCCCGCCATCAGTCTGACCTCGTTGTGGCTGGGCGTGGTGAGCCGCCCCAGCCTGGTCACGATGTCGAGGGAGGCGGCGAACTCCTTTTCGGTAAGCCGTACTTCGCGTGCGAAATCGTGCAGGTGGCGCACCAGCGCCTGGACGATCTCCTTGACGCGCGGGTCGCCGGCCCGCTCCGTCTCGGCAAGTACCGCTGCGGTGAGCTGGTCTTCGTCTTGGATGATCACGTCGGTGTCCCCTGGTGACGGTCGGCTGCCGGCTCGCGGCAAGCGCTGCCACGCGAGTATCCGAAGGCCCTCCGGCCCGCACAACGCCACTGTTCATCCAGTGAACAACGAGCGCCGCGACCTCGATGAAGCTCCGCAGGCGTTGTTCGTTCAACGGTCACCGCTGTGTTCTCCCAAGCCGAGTCCATGCAGCATGGCCGGTCAGGACTTTCCACGGGCCTCGGGTGTGCGTTCCCCGGCTCGGAATGTCGGCGAGCCGCCGCACGGACAGGGAGGAAGCCATGTCCAGCCATGACAGTACGGCCCACGTCGGGCCCGAGGCCTCGTACTGCCCTTACCCGCTCTATGACCGACTGCGAGAGCGAGGTGTGGCCTTCGTCGAGGAGGCCAACGCCTTCATGGTCACTCGGGCCGACGACATCGACGCGGTGCTGCGTGATGTCGAGACGTTCTCCTCTCTCGACGCGCTCGGGCTCCCGCCGATCGAGCCGGGGAACGGGCCGACGAGGACGGGGTTCTATCTGATCACCAGTGATCCGCCGGAACACAGCGGGCGCCGTCGCTTGGCGGCCAGGGCGTTCACGTCTCGCCGGATCGCTCCGTTCGAGCCGCAGATCCGGGCGATGTCCACGGAGCTGATCGAGGGCCTGCGCGGACGCGACGAGGTCGACTTCGTGGCCGACTTCGCCGTCAAGCTGCCCATCGCTGTCATCGCCACGGTGCTGGGCGTGCCGGAAGCGGACACCGCCGAGATGCGGCGGCTCTCGGAGAAGGTGCTCGCCTTCCTCACCTACTCACCCGACCTGCAAGGCTTCATACGGGCCTGCGAGGAGTTCGGCGCGCTTCTGGCGCCGGCACTGGAGGCGGCGGCAGGTGTCGAGGAGGAGACCACCATCCTCCATACGATCGCGGCATCCGGGCTCGACGCGGAGGACGCCACCCGGTTCGTCCTCGAGCTGCTGTTCGCCGGCAATGTGACGACCGCCGATGCCATCAGCAGCGGCGCCAGGCTGCTGGCCGAGGATCCGCCGCTGGCCGACCAGTTGCGGCAGGACCCGTCGCGGCTGGCCACGTTCCTTGAGGAGTTGCTGCGCCTGGAATCGCCGGTTCAGGGGCTGTACCGGACCGCGACCCGTGACACCGAGCTCGGCGGCACCCCGATTCCGGCCGGCGCTCGCCTCCTGGTGAGTTTCGGAGCCGGCAACCGTGACGCGAAGCTGGCCGAACGGCCCGACGAGATCGACCTGGACCGTGTCTCGCCCCACGCGCACCTCGCGTTCGGCCGGGGAGAGCACACGTGCCTGGGTCACGCCCTCGCCCGTGTCGAGGCACGCACGGCTCTAGAGGTGCTGCTGGCCACGGTGCCACGCTTCGAGTTGGCGATTCCACCGGAGCAGCTCGACTACCAGCCCGGCCTCAACGTAAGGCATCTGCAGTCCGTGCCGATTCGTCTGCACTGGTCCTGAAAGACGGCCCGGAGGGGCGACTGCCGAGGAGACGCGTTCGCCGGTCAAAACCTGTGGACTGCTCGACCTGTCTGCTGCGATGAGGACTCGTCAGGCCCCGGCAGCGACGTCAGATGCCGGTGTAGTAGCCGCGTCCGGTAGCCCGGTCGGAGTCCTCGCATACCTCTACTCCTGGCAGCCCGGCGAGGTCGTGGCGCATCCGCTCGAGGGTCGGACCAGCCGCGTCTTCCAGAATGGTCAGTCTGATTTGTGCGTCCTGTGCCCCGATGCCGGCCATGACCTGGGCGGCGAACCTTAGGTGTTCGGCCAAGTGCCAGTGCTCGGAAAGCCGGTTGCCGCCGTCCCGGCCGGCAGTCACCAGACCGAACAACTGGAAGTGAGCGAGGTTCCTCGGACCATTGAAGCTCTGGGCGCGAGCCACTCGCTGAGTGGCTGCCAGACGGACCGGCACGTTCGAACGCGGATCGGCGGCCAGGGCCAGGGAGCGCCGGCGCGATGCCTCCAGCGCCAGTGCGTTCGTCGGATCTGCGGCCACCTCACTGCCTCGAACAGTCGCGATCACCTTGCGCGGATCGACGGTCGACACGGCCGAATGCGCGGCCAGCGGCACAACCGGGGCAAGCACGAGCACCTCGAAGCCGTCGCCATCCTCGCACCGCCGAGCCTGCGTCGGCGTCCCGCTGACCGCCGTACGGGGCACCGGGTGTGGGGAGTTGCCCCACCGATAGGGCACACGGGCGCGGGCGAGCGCGAACTCGGGCAGACCGGTGGCGGAAGCACGACCATCCATGTCACCGGCAACCGAAGTTCGCGCTCGCCCGCTCCGGGTCGAAGAAGCCGGAACTCTTCTCAGACCCAGCCGACGACGGGCACGAAGCGGTTGACCAGGTGGGTGATCTGACCGTCGGCATTGACGGTGGCCTGCTCGATGCCGCTCTGGCCGATGAGGCGGCCGTCGGTCCCGCGGGCGGCCTGGATCCAGTGGCACTCCAGCCTGCCGTCGTCGAGCTCCGTGACGGTCCAGAAGTGCTTGCTGTCGGCCATGCCCTTGGCCAGGTGCTCGTACACCGCCATGATCGCGGGCAGACCGGTCGCCGGTTCCATTCCGTCGGCGAGCTCGACGACGGCGTCCGGCGCGAAGATCACCTCAAGCTCCTTCAGGGCCTCGGGCTCGTACGCCGTACGGTCGTAGATGCTGATGTAGCGGTCGATGACGGTGTCCTTCACGGGGGTTGCCCCAGTCGTCTCGGTCATGTTGTTGCCTCCGTCGTCTCTCAACTCGAACCGGAAACGCTCCGGTTCTGGACTGTGTGTTCTCTCGGGTCAGGTGGCGATCAGGGCGAGCACGGCATCCCGCCGCTCGCGCAGCAGACGCAGGCCTTCCTCGGCGGCTGCGCGGGTCTCGTCCGGGCCGGCTTCCTCGGGGCCGAGCAGGGCCGTCACCGTGGCGGCCATGACCCGGTCGGGGTCGTCGACGGTGACGGCGCTCGGGGCCTGCGGCCCGGTGACGGCGCCGAGGAAGCCGGTCATGAGTGCTTGCAGGGCATAGGCCTGTTCATCGAGGGGCCAGTCGCTCCGTACCAGCCGGTGCTCACGCCACACCGGCAGGACCGTGTACATCAGCGCTGTGGGGCCCAGCAGGTCGAGCAGTTCCACACTGCGCGGATGCTGGGCGAGAACGCCCAACATGTCGTCGTCGCCGGTCTGCATCGCGCGTACGAACGGGTAGCTCACGGCGTTGCGGGCGATCTGCGGGAAGAGCCGATGCGGACGGCAGGTGGTCGGATCTGCGCCCAGTGTTTGGATCTCACCCTCCAGGAACGTCAGGAAGTCCCTGGCGAACAGCCCGAACAGAAGGTCGTGCTTGGTCCCCCAGTACAGGTACACCGTGCCCTTGCCGACATGTGCCTTCTCCGCGATCTCGGCAACGGTCAGCCCTTTGACGCCACGCTTGAGGACCAGGTTCCTGGTCGCGGCGAGAATCCGGCCCGCCGTGGCGGAGTCGTGTTCGGCCAGTACCGTCATCGCTGCCTCCTTGCCTGTGGTGCGTGGACCCGCGGTCGTCGACCTCATGTCAGTGCGAGGTCACGGTCCTTGAGCAGGCCGGCCTTGTTGCCGGTCACCATCCGTTTGAGCAGGCGTGAGACCCCTGGAGCGCGCATTCCCACGTTCAGGGCCTTGCGTATCGCCAGCTCCTTGTTGTTGGCGGGCACGAAGAACACGCGCTGGTCGAGGCCGTTCTGCTGGAACACGTCCACATGGGGGCGCAGGGTCTGTTCCCATGCGGACAGGGCATGGCGCACATCTGTGGGGTTGCGGTCCAGCATCGTGCCGAGGAGGTCGGCCCCGGTGATCCCCATCGAGACGCCCATGCCGGCGTAGAGGCTGACGCACCAGGCGGAGTCGCCGACGAGTACGACCCGGCCGCGGTGCCAGGTGTCCATCCGGGCCTGCTCGACCGAGTCGAACAGCAGGTCGTCGGTGGTGTCGAGCGCGTCGAGCACCTCGCCCAGCAGACGGCCGGTGGGCTCGGGACCGAACGCCGCGCGTACGCGCTGGGCCGGCGTCTCGCTGAACTCGGCGTCCACGTCGTCGGTGTGGTAGTTGAGCAGCACCGTCTGCAGACCACCGTTGAAGGGGAAGACCCACAGCGACCGGTTGGGCTCGAACAGGGTGGCGCCGTCGTCCGGATGGAGTTCGCCGAGCGGGCCGGGAAGCTTGTAGGCGACCGCCATGTAGTTCATCCGGTGCAGGTACTTCTCGTGTGGTCCGAACACGAGGGACCGCACGGTGGAGCGCAGCCCGTCCGCACCGACCACCAGATCGAACCGCTGCGTGACCGAGGTGTCGTCCGTGGTGTCGGTCAGCGTGACGTCCACGCCATGGGCATCCTGATCGATACGGGTCGGCACCGTCGAGTAGCGGATCTCGACATCGTCGGGCAGCGCCATGAAGGCGGCCTCCTCGACATCGCCGCGCACCGTCATCCAGGGAGTGCCGGGCAGGTCGGCGTAGCTGAGGGCACCACGCCGACGGTTCCCGGCGCGGTCGAACTCGTACTGGACGGTCCCCGGTGGGGTGCGGTTGCTCAGTTTGTCGAGGATGCCCAGGCGCTGTGCCGGGTGCCGGCCACCACCGAACAGTGCGATGAAGTACCCGCCGGTGCGCCGGGCGGGGGCCCGCTCGACGACGACCGGCGTCCATCCGATCTGCCGCAGCCGCAAGGCAGTTGCGATTCCGCTGATACCGAGCCCGACCACGAGGGCCCGGCGTTCCTTGCCGCTCTGTACCTCCATGCCTTCATACCTCCTGAGCTGGCAGCCTGTGTGAGCTGACCAAATTCGTCATTTGGTCAGCTCACGGGTTGGTTCATACAGGAGGGCAGGGTCACGCCAGGCGCGCGAGGAGCCTCGGCCGTCCTGTGGGTCGATGGAGTTGTCGGACCGTCCCGACTCCGGTGGAACCGAGCGTCAGCCTGTGGGCAGCGGCTTGATGTTGAAGTTGTGGCTGAACAGGTTGGTGGGGTCGTACTCCGTCTTGATCCTGCGGAGTCGCTCGTACTTGCCGGCTCCGAACACGTCGGCCAGCGCGTTCTCGCCCGGCTCGAAGTTCAGGTTCACGTAGGACGTGCTCAGGTCGAGCAGCGACTTGGTCTTCGCCCATGTGTCGCGGGTCCAGGGCACGATGCGCTCGCGGTCCTCGGCAGTGGTGAAGCCGACCTCGACGCCGATGTGCCACTCGGCGGCCCGTCCGCTGTACGCGGTGGCGTCGTCGTCCAGGTCCTGGACCGCGCCGCCGAGCGACTGCACCGCGAAGACCTCGCGCTGGACGGCGCCGGACGAGATCTTGTCGTGGTACTCCACGGCGTGTTCGACCACACCCTCGACGAGGGGCTGGGACAGCTCGCGTGTCAGTCCGGACTTCATGTACCAGCCCGCGCCGTAGCCGGCGATCTCATCGAAGGCCGTCTGGACAGCGCGGAAGTCGGTGGTCGCGACCGCGTCGAACAGCGGCTTGCCCACACTGCGGACCTCGCGCAGGATCTCGTCGTCCTGCTCCCCGCGGTAGACGACGTTGGCGATCATGAGGCGCTGGCCGGCGACCTGCTCGGCGAGGAACGGGAACGCGTTGGGGTCGAGGCCCAGCGCGCAGGTGATGCTCATCGTGCGGGGCGCCTGCTTCATGAGCTGCCCGAACCTGTACAGCACGTCGACGGCGTCCGACATCAGGTAGACCAACGGGCCGCCCTGGACCGGACCTAGGGGCTGCGTACTGCATTCGAACTCGGTGACGACCCCGAAGTTGCCGCCGCCGCCGCGGAGGGCCCAGAAGAGGTCGGGATTCTCCTCCTCGCTCGCGTGGATGATCTCGCCCTCGGCCGTGACCAGGCGCAGGCGGACGAAGGAGTCGCAGGTCATGCCGAACGACCGCGTGAGGTAACCGATCCCGCCGCCGAGAGCCAGGCCGGCCAGTCCGGTGTGGGACACGATTCCGGCCGGCATGACCAGCCCGTGCTGGAGGGTCGCGGTGTCGACGCTGCCGAGGAGAGCACCTCCTTGCGCGCGCACGCGCCGCGTCGTGGGGTCCGCGACGACGTTCCCCATCCTCGACAGATCCAGTGTTATCCCGTCGTCGCACATCGAGTGGCCGGGGTAGCTGTGGCCGCCGCCGCGAATGGCCAGCGGCAGTTCGGCCTCTCGGGCCAGCCGGACGGCGGCGGCGACATCGTCGTCGTCGGTGGCCTTGACGACCGCCAGCGGCCTGCGGTCTATGTCCCCGTTCCACAGGCTGCGCGCCGTGTCGTACGAGGGTGACGTGGCCGTGATGACGTCGCCCTTGAACACGGACAGAAAAGCGGCTCCCCCGGGGACTTTCTCGATCGAGCTCATGTGAACTCCTCTCGGCTGTGTTCTCTTGTGTCCTGATGGGCCCGGGTTCAGTGCGCCGCTTCGTGCTTCATGATGTCCGCGAGGTATTCGCCGACCATCATCGCGGTCGCGTTCGGACCGCGGGACGTGATCGTCGGGAAGATCGAGGTGTCTGCGACCCTCAGCCCGTCGATTCCGTGCACGCGCAGATGCTGGTCCACGACGGCCTGGTCGTCGGACGCCGGTCCCATCCGGCAGGTGCCCGAAGGGTGGCCACCACCGACGCGGTCGAACGCCCATTGGTCGAGCTTCTTGTCGTCGCCCACCGTCTTGGCGTCCAGCCCGACGATCGAGGCGCCGATCCCGCGCAGCCCGGCGGAGTTGAAGATCTCGAACGCCATACGGATCGCCGCACGGAAGCGAACGTGGTCCTGCGGCTCGCTCAACAGGTTCCATCGCAGGTCGGGCAGCTGGTCGGGGTCGCCCGAGACGAGCGTGACCGCGCCACGGCTCTCCTGCTTCTCGACGACGATCCCCAGCATCGCGTGTCGCAGCGCGCGCGCCTGCCGTGTGACGGCCTTCGCCGAGGTGCCGCGCATCGCCTTGGCGGCTTGGACGGGGCGCGCGAAGACGTCCGTCATGCCCAACATGTCGCTGTTCTTCGTGACGAACGGCAGGATCTCCAGGTCCGAGCCCTCGTCGGTCCAGTGGAGCACGGAGGTCATCGCACCGCGCTCGGGCTGCTTGACCAGATCGAGGCGCGAGTCCCACGCGGCGCTCACCATGGGATGGTCCGTCATGTGCCGGCCGACGCCGGGCAGGTCGTGCACGATGTCGACGCCGTGTTCGCGCAGGTGGTTCGCCGGGCCGATGCCCGAGACCATCAGCAGGTGCGGCGAGCGCAGCGCTCCGGCCGAGATGACGATCTCGTCCCCGTGGAAGACCTGAGGGCGGCCGTCGACGATGGCCTCGATGCCCACCGCGCGCGACTTCTCGGTCAGCACGCGCCGCGCGACCGCGTTGCCCACGATGGTGAGGTTCGGCCGGCCCGTCGCGGGCAGCAGGTAGGCGAGGGCGGTGCCGATCCGGCGGCCCTCGAAGATGTTCAGTGGGACGGGTCCCACACCGCCCTCGGGCCGAGGGTCGTTCTTGTCCGGGTCGGACCCGAAGCCCAGGGCGTGACAGCCGTCGTCGAACGCCGACGTGAACTCCGGGGCCCGGTCCAGGGGTTCGCGCATGACCGGGATCGGCCCGTCGGAGCCATGGGCGTCCCCGTCGAAGTCGAGGTCACGCTCCATGCGCTTGTAGTACTTCTGGACCGTGTCGAAGGCCCACTCGTCGTTGCCGAGCTTGACCCAGGTGTCGAAGTCGTCCTTGAGGCCCCGGATGTAGTAGCACCCGTTGATCGAGCTGGAGCCTCCCAGCCCCTTGCCACGCGGATAGGGGATGCGCAGGCCGGGCCGGACCTCTCCCATGTAGGCCCAGTTGTTCGGGTGCCCGGGTGCTCCGGCGGCCACGATGGCCGGGGCCAGCAGCTCCTGGGGCATCTCGTCGGCGGTCGAGTAGACCGGGCCGCCTTCCAGCAGCAGCACGGTGAGGTCGGGATTCTCGCTGAGTCTGGCTGCGAGGGCTCCGCCGGTGGACCCGGAACCCACGATGATCACGTCAAATTTTCCAGCCACAAGTCCGCTCCGTTCTCGGGTTCAGACATGCGGGACGCGCTGAAATGCGGCTCAGTCGTCCCTGTGCGGTCGCCAGCGGCTCGCGGGAAGACTCCCGGGCTCCGTCGTCGGCGACTGACTGGCAGTCAAGCCAAAATACTTACACCCGTCAGGCTGTGCGTCAATCGCCGCGTTCCAAGAGATTTCGCCACGGTTAACAGCCCGCTCACAGGCTCGCGCCTGGGCGCGCACACCTCTTGACGCTGCTGGTCGCCGGGAGCATGCTGTGGCGCACTGACTGGCAGTCAGTCCCCTTCGGCGGAGCCGTGCCTCCGACCGGGCGCGGAAACAGGCGCGCGGTCTACCGGGCGCGATGGCGCGAACTCCCCCGTTCACCAGTGGCGGTATGCGGGTCGCCGACCGATCCACAACGGCGCCGTGCGCTCACCGGCCGATCCATTCCGGCGCTCCCGTCGAAAGAGCGACGTCGAGAGAGCGACCGTGCACGCGGTCCGGTCACGGACAAGGCCGACGCCGACCCGAGAACCCCGTTTCTCGAGAGCGAATGATCCCAAGGCACGTGTGAGGAGAATTCCGATGACGATTGTTGACCGGCCCGAGACCAAGATCGACGGCAGGTGGGAGATCGTGCTGCGCCCGGACCTGAGTCCCGCACACGACGCGGTGCTGGAGTTGTCCCGGGACGGTGACTCGCTGTCCGTGAAGATCGAGAGCGCTGACGGGACGGGCACCGGCGAAGGATTCGTGGACGGAAGCCGGCTGTCGTGGACGATGACCTTCGGGCATCTGCCGGCTCCGTGGCGTTTCCGTGCGGAGATCGACGGAGACGTGCTGGAGGGGCGGGCGGAGGCGGAGTTCGGACAGTTCAAGATGATCGCGTCGATGGAGGGCGTGCGCGCCGGTTCCGACGCCCGGGTGACGTTCAGGGAGGGCTCGGAGGCGCTGGTCGAGACACTGACCGCGTGCGGCGTGGAGTACGTCTTCGGCTACTCGGGCGGCATGACCACTTCCGTGCAGCGGAGCGTCGTCGGACAGGGCGTGCCCAACGTCAACGCCCGCACCGAGCTGTCGGCGGCGTGGATGTCGTACGGCTACAACCGCGTGAAGCGGCGGGCCGCCTCGGCGACGCTGATGTGGTGTGTCGGCTCGCTGCACGCCGCGCCGGTGGTGCTCGCGGCCAAACTCGACTCCACACCCCTGGTGTACATGCTGATGGAGAACTCGGCGGTGTGGGATCTGCGCGACGCGTTGCAGGACGGCACGGAGCTGTACTCGGCGTTCAAGCCGTTGGCGAAGTACGTCAGGCGAATCGTCGACGGCCAGGATCTGCCGCTGGCCGTGCGCCAGGCGGTGCTCGCGGCGAGCACCGGCAAGTTCGGCCCGGCGGTGCTCGACCTGACGCACGAGGCGATGTACCAGAAGACCACGATCAGGACCGAGCCGCTCACGCTGCCGTCGCCGCCCGCGGCGGACGAGGAAGCCGTGCAGCGGACGATCGAGCTGATCAAGTCGGCCTCCAGGCCGGTGCTGCTCGCGGGCGCGGGCGTCCACATGGCCGACGCGACGGCCGAACTGCGCCGGTTCGTCGAGGCCACCGGGATCCCGGTCGTCTCCAGCGGTCCCGGCGGTCGGGGGGTGCTGCCCGACGACCATCCCCTGTACGCGGGCGACATGAGCGGCTGGGGCTACTTCGGCACCGGCACCCAACTGGCCGAAGAGGCCGACCTGTGGATCGCGGTCGGGTTCTCGTTCTCCCAGACGGCCACCGCGTCATGGTCGCTGGCCAAGCCGGAGAAGGTCGTCCACGTCGACATCGAGCAGGCGCAGCTGGGACGTATCTTCCAGCCCACCGTCGGTGTCGTCGCCGACGCCGGAAAGTTCCTGGCGCAGCTGAGCGGTCGGCTGGAGGCATCCGGCCTCCGGCGTTCGGACGGCGGCGACCCGGCCACGCTGGCGAAGATCGCGCAGGCCAAGGAGTCCTACCTCCAACTGCTGAGTTCCTTCGTCGGAGCCGACCCGATCATGCCCGCCGCTGTAGGCCAGGCTCTGTCGGAGGAGGTCCCGCCGGACACCATCCTCGTCAACGACGAGGGCTTCATGGTGCCCGGGATGGTCTTCAACGAGGACAAGTACCCGTCCGGGTTCGCCAACCCGCTGGGCTTCCACTACGACTCCCTGGGGTCGACGCTGCCCGTGGCGATCGGCGCCAAGCTCGCCGCGCCCGACCGGCTGGTGGTCAGCGTCGGCGGTGACGGCGGCTTCTACTACGACAGCAGCGATCTCTCGGTGCTCGCCGAGCGCAACCTCAAGGTCGTGTGCATCGTGCTCAACAACGGCGGCCTGTACGGCGGTAGGCGCGGCCGTGAGCACGGCGTCAACGCACTGCCCCTGACGCACTGGACGGACCTTCCCGAGGAGACCGACTTCACCACGATCGCCAGGAGCATGGGAGTGCCCGGCGAACGGGTCGAGAAGGCGGACGACATCGCGCCGGCGATCCGCCGCGCGATCGAAGCGGACGGCCCCTACTTCATCGAGGTGATGACGTCAGGGAGCACCCTGCACCTCTCGCTCAACGGGTGGCCCGACCCGGACCCCAAGACCACCCGCAAGTTCGGCCACGGCGACCGTTCCGTGGAGGGCTCGTGGCCGAGCTGACGCGCAACGGCCGATCAGGGCCGGCCCGTGAGGCCGGTCGGCAGGGCCGCGCCGATCCGCTCACGTTGACGCTCGACAGAGGAGTACCCGCCCGTGACACGGGTCAGCGCGTCCAGCTCCGCGGCGGCATCCGTCGGGAACTTGTAGGCACTGCGCACGGAAGCCACCAGGACCTGGACGCACATGTCGGTGACGTCTTCGGCGCTGAGTCGGTCGAGGTTGTCGAGATAGGTCACCGTGACGGCGTCGACGTAGCCGCTCCAGCCGGTGAGCGCCGCCTGCAACTGCGGCGGCGCGCTTTCCGGGCATCCCAGTGACGCGGCGATCTCGGCCAGCGCGTCGAGTCGGGCTGCCTGGAGAACCTCCCGGACCTTCTCGTCCGCGTGGCCCGTCCTCATCATGATCGCGAATCGCTCCGGGTGCAGACACGCGTACTCGAAGTGCCGGAACAGAAAGCCGTGGACGCGCTCGACGGCCGTCAGCTCCGTGTCACGTGGCTTCTCATAGGAGACGAGTTCTTCCCATGCCTGCCGAATGGCGGCCGCAAAGAGGCCGCGCTTCCCTCCGAAGTGGTACGACAACAGGCCGTGCGCGACTCCGGCCCGCCCACAGACCTCGTCGACCGAGACGTCCTCGTACGGCTTTCTGGCGAACAGCTCAAGTGCCGCCGCGATGAGCGCTGCGCGACGATCGACATTGGTCTCACCGACGGCGCCTTCGCCGGACATGTTCTCGGCTTGTATCGGGGGCACTCTTCGAGTGTCACTGGTGGTCGCCACAGAGGGAATTCTAGGGCAGCGAAAACCTGTACCTACCAAGTTCTCCCGTCATCACGTCGGCGGCCGGGGCGGAGCAACCGCCAGACGGAGGGCTCCAACTCGCTCACGGCGCCCCTTCGGACAGAGCACGCGGGCCGGCTGTGAAACCTGAGCCGAGCCGGGCAACGACGAGCAGTCCCCCCGACGGGGTCCTCCCCTGCTTCACGCGCGGCGAGACCGACCGCGCCATCACCAACGCAAGGAGTCAGCATGAAGATCATCGCCCTGGAGGAGCACTTCCTCACCCAGGCGCTGCGGGAAGCGACCGCCGACCATCCGGTCAGCCGTCTGTACGAGGAGACGATCCCCCACTTCATCGGCCCGCTCCTCGACCTGGGTGAGCGACGCCTCGCGGACATGGACGCCGCGGGCATCGACGTCCAGGTGCTCTCCCACACCGTGCCCGGCCCGGAGAGCCTCCCGGCGGACGCGGCCGTACGGCTGTCCGTGGTGGCCAACGACGCCCTGGCCCAGGCCGTCGCCGCCCACCCCGACCGGTTCGCCGGCTTCGCCATCCTGCCCATGCCCGACCCCCGGGCCGCCGCGCGGGAACTGGACCGGGCTGTCAACGACCTGGGCTTCGTCGGCGCGATGGTCAACGGCCATGTCGGCGGCCGTTACCTGGACGACGAGTTCTTCTGGCCGGTGTTCGAGGCCGCCCAAAGCCTCGGCGTGCCGGTCTATCTGCACCCCAACCGGCCGCCCGAGCCGGTGATCCAGGCCAGCTACGCGGGCTTCGCCCCTGTCGTCAGCGAGATCCTGGCCAATGCGGCCTGGGGCTGGCACATCGACACCGGACTGCATGTGCTGCGGCTGATCCTGGGCGGTGTGTTCGACCGCTTCCCGAACCTGCAGATCATCATCGGGCATATGGGCGAGGCGCTTCCGTCGATGATCTGGCGGGCGAACTCGGTACTCAACGCGGTCGCCGGCCTGGACAGGCCCGTCGTCGACTACTTCACCGACAACCTCTACGTCACCACCAGCGGGCTGTTCGACTACGCACCCTTTGCGGCGGCCCTGCACGCGTTGGGCACCGACCGAATCCTGTTCTCGGTCGACTACCCCTTCAGCGGCAACACCGCGGCTCGTGAGTTCCTCGACCGCCTGCCCTTGAGCCGACCGGACAAGGAGAAGATCTCCCATATCAACACCGAAAAGCTGCTCAGGCTGGGCAAGTGATCCTCTGAATGCACCGGCGGTGAACCGGGCAACTGGTCCCGATCCTGAATGAGGGTCCGTCAGCTTGCTCACGGACCCTCTCCACCAGCCGCGATGCGCTGAGGTCGATGGGAGCCGACTGTAATGACGCTGCCCTGACGGTGAACAGCGTCCAAAGGTCGGGGACAGGTTGCTTCCTTCGGAGGGGTCACGCCGGTCGATCGCGGCGTTAGCGTCGGCGACGCCGTCGCCTGGAATCTCGACGGGGCGCCCTTCAGGAAAGAGGCGCCCTTTTCGACCAGTGCCTTGGAGAAAGCAAACTTGAGGAGGAACCCATGGTGGCTGCTGACCGGCAGGCCGGGACAGGCGGTTACGGCTCGCTGAACGGGACGATGCACACCTTCCTCTCCGAGGTCCAGAAGGATCTCGCGCAAGGGATGCTCTCGCCACGGGTGCTCAACGACCCCGACATCCACCGCGCCGAACTGGACCGCATCTTCACCAAGTGCTGGGTGTTCGTCGGACACGTCTCGGAGATCCCCAGCCCCGGCGACTACGTACTCCGCTACGTCGGCGAGGACCAGTTCATCCTGGCCCGCGACGAACAGGGAGAGATCCAGCTGCTCCTGAACAACTGCGTCCACCGCGCCTCACCGGTATGCCGGGCCGAAAAAGGAAACACCTCACACTTCCGCTGCCCCTACCACGGCTGGATCTACAAGAACTCCGGCGAATGGAACGGCGCCCCCCACCGCGCCAAGGCATACCGCACCATCGACAC
>NZ_JBSFWB010000078.1:0-16791 GCF_053592635.1 Streptomyces sp. NPDC002623
ATCCCACTCCGCGTTTGTCAGGTCTCCGCGTCCCATCCAGTCAGCCTGCCCCCAACACCCCACTCACGGAGGGAGGTCCGAGAAACAGCGCCTAGGACCTGTCCGGGCGATCACTGGTCCCACTACGGTGGTTGTGACGTAAGGACCTGATGACAGCAGTGGAGATGAGCCGCGCGGAGGCAGTCACGCTCGTGCAACGCGTCATGGGCGCGGGCTGGCCTCCGATGACGAGGTGGCCGGTTGGCTGGACAGGCTCGACAGAGCCCTGGCGTGCCCGTCCGGTCACGTCAGCGACCTGATCTTCTGTCCGCCGGAGCGGGACCTTTCTGCTGATGAGGTAGTCGATCAGGCCCTGGCGTATCGGCCGGTCGTTTTGTAGTCGCGTCCCCCAGGGCTTGCATGGACCCGCAGATAGACGGGATCGTCCTCGCGGGTGTCGCGGCCACCGAAGCAGAAAGAACAGGTGCCTCGTCAAGTCGTTTCGACGCATGAGGCTCTGCGTACTGCGCCCCTTGCGCTGTAGAGGCGCTCAGTACAAGGGCCGCAGCTGGCTGGCCGGCACAGAGCGCCTCAGATCGAGCTGTAGAACTCCCGACGCGATCTTGTTGATGCCCTGGCCGGATGACGCGGCCGCGGGGAGACGAGCCACAACACCACCTGACGGGGCACGCAACGCCAGGACAACATCGGGGCAACCAGGTAAATGGTTGAATCCTGCAGCGTCGGCTGCGATGCGGGTCGGTCGCGGCACTTGCAGAGCTCGAACAGCGGAGGAAGTTGACATGACGAACACAGAGAGCCTCAACGCGGGGCAGGCGGAGGGGGCTCAAGCATCGGCGCGGTCCCGGACTTCGGGGCGATTCGTCCACCGTGCATGGACGGCAGCGCTGGCTCTTGGCCTGTCCCTGGGGTCTGTGTTCGTCAACGCCGGTTCCGCGTCCGCTGTCATCTACGGCAACGTCATTCACACGGACTACCTGCGTAACTGGGAGACCGGTCGTTGCCTGACGGCCTACCGCGGCATCACCACCCAGCCCTGCGGCGGGAACCTATGGGCTTTCCAGCAGTGGGACATTGTCTTCAACTCGAACAACGGTTACACCGACATCGTGTACATCAGGGCCGCCGGTACCGATCAATGCCTGCAGCCGGAGAACGATGTCTCCCTCGGCACCTGCACCCCATGGGACAACTTCACATGGTCGGGCCACGGTACGGGTTGGGACAAGGTCCAGCTCGGGAACGGGCTAAACGGATACGCCCTGGACAGCAACTACGCCGGGGACGTCTACACACTCCCGCTTGACTGGGGCAACGGCTACCAGACGTGGAAGTCGGGTTACTGACGCAGCCTGATCCGTGGGGAGGGCCGCTTCATGCGGCCTTCTCACCCAGCGGCCACTTTGACGGGTACGTTCCGTCAGCCCCTGAGGAGTGACGGCGACGGCATGGCGACCCCTGCGGTGAGCTGGCGAACAGCAGCGGTTTTCAGGCGGTTCGAAGTGCGGATCGAGGGCGGGGCCGGTAGGCATTGGGCCCGATCGTCGGCCGGGTGAGCCGATGGGTCATGAGAGTGACCGAGGCCAGGGTGAGCGTGGCTTCGGAATGCTCGGGCCGAGTCGCACAGTCCCGGACGTTTCTGCGGGCGTGTAGCCACCACGCCAGACTGCGCTCTACCACCCACCGTCGTGGCAGGAGAACGAAGCCCTTCGCCCCTTCGGGCCTGCTCACGGTCTCTACAGGCTGCTCAACGGCACCATCCGGTCGTGGGACTACAGCGCGGCTCTCAACACGATCACGCTGGGGCCGACCGCTCAGGGAACCGTGGTAGCCACGGGGCTGCCGGACGCGGTCAACGCCTGGAGCCCGGCACCGGGAACGGTCTACACGCAGACCGCCAAGGGCGACGTCAAGAAGTACGCGGGAAGCCCTCTCCAGCCCGTTGCGCTCCTGCAACCACATCGCGGCGACCTGCGGATACGCCTCGGCCAGCGACACACCAAGCGAACGCGCCACAGCGCCCCTCCTCGATTCCCCAGCCAGGCGCTCCCCGGCCCGACACCTCACCCGGGCCAACGATCCAGCTCCCGGCAGGAGACGCCGAGGGGGCTTGTGGCGGGATTCCCTCACAGCTGACGGTACGCGCTCCCCGACGGCTCCCAGGAGTCACCCACAGCTCCCGATAGGTGCCGGTCTCGGCCACTCGCCCGTCAGCCGGATGTGCACGGCTGCCTCGGCGTGGAACGAGCGGGCGAGCGAGGTGTCCAGGCCTCCGGGAAGGCCGGCCAGCACGCGGTCGGCGCCGCTGGAGCGGGCGGCGTCCAGGACGGCGGCGTCACCGTGCGGGCTCGGGGTGCCGAGGGTGATGTTCTCCCGGGCCGTGAGCGGCCAGCGGGTGTAGTCCTGGGGCGTCATCGCCACCCGGCGCCACACGTCACCGGGCGCGGCATCGGCGAGGTTCACCCCGTCCCAGGTCACCTCCCCGGCGTCGGGCAGGTACAGGCCGGTGAGCAGGTGGACGAGTGTGGTCTTGCCGGAGCCGTTCTCTCCGACGAGGGCGACGATCTCGCCTCGTTTGAGGTCCAGGTCGACGCGGTCGACGGCCGGGCGGTCGCTGCCGGGGTAGGAGAAGGTGAGGGCCGCGGGCGCTGATGACGTCGGGGCCGTTGTCGGGCAGGGTGCGGGTGCCGCGGTGGGTGCGGTGCCGTTGCGCCCGTAGCCGGACAGGTTCCGTCGAGCGCGTGCACCGCCCCACCCGCACGCCTCGCCGGAACCGCTCGCCCCCTGTGCTCGTCTTGTGCGCTGACTGTGTACGGAACGGGCAAGTGGGGGACGTTGTGACGCGGAATGTGACGAAGGCCGGTCTCATCGCGGTGGCCATGGTGACGGTGTTCGGGGCCTCGGCCTGCGGCGGGGAAGCCGGCGCGGCGGCCTCCGGGGGCGGGGCGCCGTCCGGCTCGGCGGCGGTGCCCGACGCCGGCCTGGAGAAGCTGGCCGCACCGGCCGCGGCGGCGCGCGTCACCCGGAACGTGCCGTGGAACCTGGACATCCTGGACCAGCGGTCGCGTCCGCTGAACGGGAAGCTCACCACCACCGCCACGGGCAAGGGCGTGCACGTCTATGTGATCGACACCGGGATGGACATCGCCCACAAGGAGTTCGGCGGACGCGCCCGCCTCGGCGCCGACTTCGTGGGCCCGAAGGACTCCGGTGACTGCTTCAGCGAGGAGGGGACCGGCCACGGCACGTTCGTCGCCGGCGTCATCGGCGGGGCGAAGTACGGGGTGGCGCCCAAGGCGGAGCTCGTACGGGTCCAGGGCGTCCTGTGCGAGAGCGGGGGCGGCGGTTCGTCGGCGGCGGCCGAGGCGGCGCTCGTGAAGTCGGTCAAGTGGGTCACCGCGCACGCGCAGAAGCCGGCGGTGGTGAACATGTCGCTCAACCTCGACCACCGGTCGGCGGCGCTGGAGTCCGCCGTGAAGAAGATGGTCGATGCGGGGATCCCGACGGTGGTGTCGGCCGGCAATTTCCATGACGACGCCTGCAAGCACTCCCCGGCCGGCGTCCCCGGCACGATCGTCGTGGCGGCCTCCACTTCGAACGACCGAGCGTGGAGCGACGGCGGCTCCTACGGCTCGGGTTACGGACGGTGCGTGGACCTGTACGCCCCCGGCCAGAAGGTGACCTCGGCCCTCGCCGGCGGCGGTACGGTCACGGAGACCGGCGGCGCGACGTCCTGGGCCGCACCGCACGCGACCGGCGTGATCGCGCTGTACCTCTCGGCACACCCGCACGCCACGGCCGACCAAGTCCACGTCTGGCTCGACCACACGGCCACCCGCGGTGTCGTACGCGGCGTCCGCTCCGACACCCCCAACCGGCTGCTCAACACCGGCGGCCTCTGACTTGCCCCGGCCGCCCCGGCCGCACGGTCACCCAAGTGCCGTGCCGCGCCTCACCGGCACGGCGGGCGCAAGCCGCGCAGCCAGCGCGCCGTACGCTTCGGTTCCCCTACGACGACGGTTTCGAGATCGAACCGACCGGTTTCCGTCATCGGTCTCGACAGCGTGAGAGACAGCTGTCGCCGGCCCGCACCCCGGTCGTACATCGCTGCGCGGACCTGCTCGGCAAGCTCGGGCGCCGCGGCGTCCCCAGTAGCCCGGGTCGGAGCGACGAACACCCGCAACGCCGCCATCTGCGACGGCATCAGGCCGCCCCGCCGCCGAAGGAGACGACACTTCCTCGGCTGCAACCTGGTGAAGCTGTGAATACCTGGCTGAGGCCCACTTGGCGCTGAGGCACTCAGCCATTTGTGGTGCCGGCAGAGCCGGTGAGGAGTCCGAGCCCTAGTGGGGTGCATGTGTGCCAGACGGTCTTGCCGTCGCGGTGGGCGGTGGTGAGGTGGGCGGCGCGGAGGGCCTTGGTGTGTTCGGACACGGAGGACTTTGCCAGGTCGAGTTGGCGGGCGAGGTCGGTGGTGGTGCGTGGTCGGGTGAGCTGTTCCAGGATGGTGGCGCGGGTGCGTCCCAGCAGCGTGGCCAGGGCGTTGGCGGTGGGGTCGTCGAGTAGGGGGAGAGGGGTTACGGCCGGGTAGACCAGGAACGTTGTCTGGGCGTATTTGCCGACCAAGGGCCGTCCGGTCCAGAAGACGGACGGCAGCAGGGTGATGCCGTGCCCGTCGAGTGTGGCCTCGACGTCGTCGTCGCTGTCGAACTCGAGGGTGGTGCCGTGCCAGCGTGCCCCCGGGGCGAGGCCGGCCAGCGTCGCGCGGATGCCCTGGCCGGCCAGGAGCTGGACGCGCCAGGCGCGTTCGGCGTCGAATCCGGCGCGGATGCGGTCCCAGGAGCGGGCCAGCAAGCTTTCGTGAGCTGCCCGTAAGGCGTGCTCGAGGATCTGCCAGGATTCCCGGTCGCGGTCGGCCAGGAGGCGGGTCCACGGGATTGGGCGGTGGCCGCCGGTGTGCACGCGGCGCAGTTCGTTGCGGACGAACGGGGTGGGGGCGGACAGGACCTGGTCGAGCCCGTCGTCGAATCCCAGACTCAGCGGGTCCAGGAACAACGGCCCCTTGGCCGTGGCGGGCATCAGTTCCAGCAGCGGCCCCGCAGAGCGCGGCAGGGCGTGGAGCGTCCGCCGCCGCCAGAGGGTGAACAGCGGGTCGGGCCGCTGCAGCGCAGCAACGGCGAGTGCCAGCTCCACCATCGGTGCCGGCTCGTAGGCGAACGTCACCTGCAGCAGGTCCTCGGCAGTGAAGCACAGTCGCAGCACGGTTCCCCCTTGCCATGGTGACTCAGTTCCGGCACCGCACAGTTCGGCCAGGAGCGAATCGAATGCGTGAACCACGCTCGAGCCCGATCGTGGGACTGCGGCTTCCGAGTGTGAGCCGTACGTCGGACACGAGGAAGCGGCTAACCGGCCACAGGACCACCAAGACTGCTTCCGCACGTGAGTCAAGACCAGAACAGCCTTGGCGCCAGAACATCAACTTCCTCGGATGAGGAGCCACACATGCGTTTTCGCCGAACCCTCGTGACTGCGGTTCTCGGCAGCACGCTCACTCTCGGCGCTGCCGCCGTGCCTGCCCAGGCAATGCCGATGCTTGATCCTGGCCAACCGACTCAATGAGCATGCCGCCGTCTTCACCCGACCGAGTCGGCGCGATCACCGGCCGGCGCAGGGGAAACGGGTGGCACCGGCCGCGTCCTGGTCGGCCTGCAGAGTGGACCGTCGCAGTCTTCTGTGAGAGCCTGCTGCTGAGGCTGGCATGCCAAGGTATGAGCGGGTGGACAGCGCGGAGCGCTGACCCGGTTGCCGGAGAAGGCCGCGTGGTCCCCGGAGCCCCGAGGGTGGGGGAGCCGGCATTCCCGGCGGGCATCGGACACATCACTGCGACAGGGACGGCGAACACTCACGCCTTACCCAGCGACCCGCAACGCCGCCAGTCACCAAAACATCCCAGAACACCTACTATCCAGATCAGGTGCCTCTGAGTCCGGATGTCGACCGTCTTCCCCAACCTCCCTACCGGGCTGGGGAATTGATCTCCATCCATGGGATTGAGCATGGACACGACTAGACACTACCGTCGCAGGCACATCGGTAGGGGCGGTGGAGGCGGACATGACTGCGATGCGCGGCTCCGACTCCGAGAGCCGGCCGATTCGGCGTGCCGAAGACACGACAGATGCCGCGCGGGACGCCGGTGCGCGGCCCAGGCTGGTGCGGGCTGCCAAGGGGATCGGGGGTGTTGTCGGGGCCGTCTGCGTATGGGAGATCCTGCGCGCCACCTCGGTCCTGCCGGAGACCAACGCTCCGTCCGCAGGCGCGATCTCGTCCGCGCTGTTCAATGGGATCGGCGAGGGTTCGCTTGCCACGGCCGCGGCGCAGACCGCGTACGCGTGGGCCGTCGGCTTCGCCACCGCGGCGTCGATCGGCGTACTGCTCGGCACGCTGGTGGGACTCTCGCCGTGGGCGGATGCGGCCACCGGGCCGCTCTTCAACTTCCTCCGGCCGATTCCGGCGGTGGCGCTGGTACCGGTGGCCATCGTGCTGCTGGGACTCGGGCTGCGCATGCAGACCTTTCTCATCAGCTTCGCCTCGGTGTGGCCGGTGGTGTTCAACACACGTTACGGCGTGCGGAACGTGGATCCTCTCCACCTCGACAGCGGGCGGATCCTGGGACTGCGCCGACTCGCTCTCGTCCGGCGGGTCGTCCTGCCCGGCGCATTGCCGGCCGTCTTCACAGGACTGCGGCTGGCCGCCTCCATCGCGGTGGTCGTCACCGTGGTGAGCGAACTGGTCGCCTCCGGTACCGGCCTGGGGCACTATGTCGACCTGCACCAGCAGGTCGGCGACATGCCCGAGGCGTACGCGGGGATCGTCGCCGCCGGGACGATCGGGTATCTCGTCAACGCCGCCGTCCTCGCGGCCGACCGCCTGACCGTCCGATGGCGCGCCATCACGGTGGGGGGCGACCAGTGAGCCGAGCCAAGGGCCGGTCCCGCCGAGTCCGCCAGGCTCGCCGGGCCATCGGCGTACTGACCACCCTCGTGGTACTGGGGGCGTGGGAGGCGGTGGGGCGATCGGGCTCCGTCATGTTCCTGGAGCCGTTCTCCGTCGCCGCCCGCGGAGCCTGGGACCTCGTCTCCGGCCCCGGTCTGCGCCAGGACGTGCTGCCGTCGGCCGCTCGTACCGTGGTCGGCTTCTTCGTCGGATCGTCGCTCGGCATCGCCGCCGGCCTCCTGCTCGGTCACCTTCGTGCACTCGACCCGTGGGTGCGCCCGGTCCTGGAGTTCCTCAGGGCTGTGCCGCTCCCCGCCGTGCTCCCCGTGGCGGTGCTCGCCTTCGGCCCGAACTCCGGTACGCGGGTGGGCCTTATCGCGCTCGGAGCCGTGTGGCCCGTCCTGCTCAACACCATGGACGGGGCTCGGACGGTCGACGCGGGTTTCGTGGACGCGGCGCGTGCGGCGCACGTCGGACGGTGGCGGGTGGTGAGCCGGGTGATCTGGCCGGCCTGTCTGCCGCAGGTCTTCGCGGGTCTGCGGATCGCCCTCGGCATCTCACTGATCATGATGGTGATCAGTGAGATGGTCGCCTCGACGAGTGGTCTGGGCTTCTTCGTACTGCAGGCCCAACGGACGTACGCCTTCCAGGACATGTACGCCGGCGTCCTCGTCCTGGGCCTGCTCGGTGGCCTGTTCACCCTGTTGTTCAGCGTCGTCGAGTACCACGTGCTGGCCTGGTACGAGGGGCAGAAGGGAATCGGCCGTGGCTGAGGGGGATCTCGCCCGGGACACCGGGGCGGAGTCCGGGCGCAGTGTGCTGGAGGTGGACCGGCTGGCGAAGGTGTACGCCGCGTCCCGCTCGTCCGCCACCGGCACCGAGGCGATCGCCGGCCTGACGTTCAGCGCCGCCCGGGGTGAGTTCGTGGTGCTGGTCGGTCCCTCCGGATGCGGCAAGACGACACTGTTGCGCTGTCTCGCCGGACTCGACAGGCCGTCCTCCGGTGCGATCCGGCTGGACGGGCGGGCCGTGCACGGCGTACAGCACTCCCTCGCCGTGGTCTTCCAGGAGTACACGCGCAGCCTGTTCCCCTGGCTCTCCGTGCGCCGCAATGTCGAGTTCGGGCTGCATGCCCTGCCCCGCCGGGAGCGCGCCGCCCGGGTGGCCGACTCTCTGGGTCACGTCGGGCTCACCGAGTTCGCGGACCACTATCCATGGCAGTTGTCCGGGGGCATGCAGCAGCGCGTGGCGATCGCCCGGGCCATCGCCTCCCGGCCGTCCTATCTGCTGATGGACGAGCCCTTCGCCTCCGTGGACGCCCAGACCCGTGCCCAACTGGAGTCCATGGTGCTGGATTTGTGGCGTGAGTTCGGCTGGACCGTCCTGCTCGTCACCCACGACATCGACGAGGCGATCTTCATGGCGGACCGGGTGCTGGTCCTGTCGCGCCGTCCCAGCCGTGTGCTGCGCACCGTGACGGTGGACCTCGATCGGCCCCGCGATCAGGTGGAGACACGGGCCCTCCCGGAGTTCCAGCAGTACCGCAAGGAGATCTTCGGACTCATCGGCACGGCGGGATGAACGTCCACCCGCGCTCCCACTTCTGTCCCGGCTGAACAGCCCGGGTACATAGGAGGCACTCGTGAAACGGTTCCTGCCCGTATTTCTCGCACTTCCCCTGCTGCTCGCCACCGCTTGCGGTGACGACTCGCCCACCTCCTCCTCGTCCTCCGGAGGCCTCACGAAGATCACTGTCGCCAACGCGGCGGTGACCAACTCCGCCTCCTTGGTACTGGGCGTCGAGAAGGGCTTCTTCCGCTCCGAAGGTCTGGACGTGAAGCTCAAGGACACTCCGCCCGCCTCGACACAGGCCGCCGTCGTCAGCGGCGACGCGCAGTTCGGCTTCACCAATGTGCCGGCCATCCTCGCCGGCGCCTCCAACGGCCTTCCGGTGCGGATCGTGGGCCCGGCCGGCAAGTTCGCCCGCGACAACGACAAGGTGCACATCCAGGTCGTCGTACCGAAAGACTCCTCGATACGCTCCGCCAAGGACTTGGAGGGCAAGAAAGTCGCGGTGGACACCCTCTACCAGCTGCCTCACCTGAGCTTCATCGTCTCGGCGCGGAAGACCGGCGTGGACACGGACACGATCAAGTTCGTGGAGACGCCGTTCTCGGCCATGGCCGACGCGCTCGCCAAGGGCCAGGTCGACGCCACCGACCTGGCGGAACCCTTCCTGTCGGCAGCACTGCAGAAGGGAGACCGCAGCGTTCTGTCCAACGGCTCCGGTTTCGAACCGGAAACCGTGCAGACCATGTGGATCACCTCCGCCTCGTACCTGGCAGGGAACAAGGCCACGGTCGACAAGTTCACGCGGGCGCTGAAGAAGTCCAACGAGTACGCCGCCACCCACGACACCGAAGTCCGACAGGCCATCACCACGTACACGAAGACGTCCGAGCAGCAGAGCAAACAGCTCCTGATGCCGCACTTCTCGGCCACGACGGACCGCGCCAACTTCCAGACGTACCTCACGACCATGAAAGACCTGAAGGTCATCAAGAACGACGTCGATCTGGACGGACTCTTCATCAGGTAGCCCCGCTGCTTCGGTGGACGTGGTGTTCTCGAGGTCTGCCACGAGACTCACCATGGGCGGCGGGGTCCCGCGGAGGTCTGCCGAACCCGTTCCCCGTATGCCGGCCAGGTGCCGAGCGCCCGATCCGAGGAGCCGTGAGGATGACAGCGTCCACTACCGCACCGCCGAGGATCGCCGTGCTGGGCGGCGGTGTCGGTGGCCTCGCCACGGCCGGGTTCCTGCGCCGCGCCGGGCTGCCCAGCACGGTGTACGAGCAGGCGCCCCGTCTCACGGAGGTGGGTGCGGGGGTACTGGTGGCGCCGAACGCCGCCCGTCAGCTCCGCAGACTGAAGGTGCTCGACGTGTTCCGCGAGCGGGCGGTGCGGCTCGACACCGGCTGGGAGTTCAGGCGCTGGCAGGACGGGACGGTCCTGTCCTCGGAGGACCTGTCAGCCGCCTGCGAACGGCTCTACGGCGAGCACACCTACACCGCGCACCGGGCGGACCTGCTGACCGCCCTCATGGCATCCGTGCCGGACGACAGCGTCCGCCACGGTCACGAATGTATCGGCCTGGACCACGAGGGCGACGCGCTGCGGCTCCACTTCACCCACGGGAGACAGGCCGAGGCCGACGTCGTGATCGGCGCCGACGGGATCCACTCCGTCGTGCGCGGCACGCTTTTCGGCACCTCGCCCTCGACCTACTCGGGTCTCTGCGCCTTCAGGGCCCTGGTGCCCGCCGAGCGGGCCCCGCGCTTCGCCCGCCGCCCGGCCCAGACGCTGTGGATCGGTCCCGACCACCACCTGGTCCACTACCCGGTCTCAGCAGGTGCGCTGGTCAACCTGGTTGCTGTCGTGCCCGCGGGCGACTTCACCGTCGAGTCCTGGGCGGCCACCGCCACTGTCGCGGAGTTCCTCGCCGAGTTCGACGGCTGGGACCAGCGGCTGACCGACCTCATCAGCGCCGCCGGTACGCCCGGCCGCTGGGCGCTGCTGGACCGGGCGCCCCTGTCCCGGTGGTCCGAGGGAGGAGTGACACTGCTCGGTGACGCCGCGCACCCGATGTTTCCCTTCCTCGCCCAAGGCGCCGCCCAGGCGATCGAGGACGCGGCGGTGCTGGCCCGGTGCCTGGCCGCCGGCATCGACGACCCGCCCGCGGCACTGCGCAGATACGAGCAGCTGCGCCTGCCGCGCACCACCCGGCTGCAGAGCGCCAGCCGCGACCGCGCGCACAGCAACCATCTGCCAGACGGCACCGAACAGCAGGCCCGCGACAAGGCCTACGCCCGGCAGGACCCGCTCGTCGCCAACGACTGGATCTACGCATACGATCCGGACTCGGAGCTGGGTGCCTCGGAAGCCGCTCAGGGGTGAAGTGAACGAGGAGCCGCCCTGCGGGCTCTGGCCCCCGCGGCGCGTGACCTGAAAGAAGGCCGCCGCACCCACCACCCCGAGCTGATCCTCTTCCCGGGCTGGGGTGACCTGCAGGACTACGCCGCCATGACCCGGCCAGCCGCGATCTCCAGCCTCTGGTCGACCTCGTCGACGCCCATGGCGCCGAAGCCGTTCTCGCCGCGGTGGCCCGGCTCGCTCCCGAGCCGCACACGCAGGTCACCGTGTCCACCGCCCACAAGGCCAAGGGCCGTGAATGACCCTGTGGGCTCATCGCGGACGACTTCGGCCGCCCAAAGGACACCAACGCCGGCGGTCAGACGGACACTCCGCCACCGCCCGACCGCATCGGTGACGCCGAAGCTCGCCTGGCCTACGTGGCCGTCACCCGGGCCCGCCGCGCCTCGACCTGGGAGACCTGTCGTGGATCCACGACCACCCCGATGGCAACCCTGCCCCGCAGCACGGCACGCCGTAAGACAGTGCGCACCGAGGCGCGCCTGCAGTGAATGCTCACAGCCCCGTTGCCTCACGCCTGGGGCCTCACGCCTGGGGCCTCACTCCTGGGGCCTGGGGCCTGGGGCCTGGGGTCGAGTCCGGGTCGGGAGTCTCCCATCCTCCGCCTCTCCGGCGCGTCGGTCGGGAGGCCGCGTGTTGTGTTGCGGTACCTAGGTAAGAAGCCGTCGGCACTGCCGGGATCGCCGACGGATGCGGCTCGTTCTTGGGGAAGGGCTGAGCGGGGAGGACGCTTGTGGCCCGTTAGGCAATGGTCAGCGGATTTGGTGTCCTCGCGATCGTCAAGCGCAGTTACGACATGCGTGGCTTCGTCGTGCTGCCCAAGCGGTGGATCGTGGAGCGGTTCTTCGCCCACCTGATGCGAAGCCGCCGCCTCGTGCGGGACTTCGCGCGGTCCACCGGCAACGCGGAGACGATGGTCTACTGGCCGATGACCCTGCTCATGACCTGCCGCCTGGCCCGGCCACAGCCTTCGCGAGCGTGGACCGTCCCGGTGCCGGCTCGGCGAGCCCCCCACGCGCTGTCAGCCACTTCGCCTTCGACCGCAACGCCTCGATCTTCGCGGGCACCGGGTCTAGGCCGAAGCAGCCGGCCGTCTCCTGGCACGTCAACGGGCCTTGGCCCAGACGGCCCCGGTCCGCGAGAGCCTGCACGATGCGCTGGTAGTCCGCCGACAGTGCCGACCAGGCCAGCCCCGCACACGACACCGGCACCACACCGACTTCGGCTTCGCCGCCTCCAAAGACGCGGGCAGCGCGCGCGGTTCACCGCGATCCGATGGCTCCTGGGCGGCATCCGGGTCGGCCATGTCGCCTTCGCCCGGGGACAGTACCTCGCCGACGCGTGAACGGGCGATGACCCACTCGTTCCATTCCCGCTCGGCAACGACCAGCTCGGCCTGTACGGTCCACATCCTCCGGCAGCGCGTCCACACGACGGCGAGCGGTCAGCTCACGCTGTTCCAGCAGCCCCACGACAGACGGCATCCCCGACCTCCACCAGAGCGACGACATGACACGCCACCACTCCCCGAGACCGCCGACCTCATGCCTGACCAGCGGAAACGCAGCCCTCAACCCCGGCAAGACAACAGCCACTGAACTGCCGCAGCGGGCCGAAGTGCGCCTCGATCGGGTTGGCCCAGGAGGTGTAGGTCAGTGTGAAGCACAGCTCGACCTTGTTCTTCTCCGCCCAGCGGCGGATGTCCGCACCAGTGTGGGCGGAGAGGTTGTCCAGAATGATATAGATCGGGGCGTCGTCGGGCCGGACGGCTCGGATCGACTTCGGCGCGGCCAAACTGTTGGCGGTGCCTTTGAGGCGGTGGATGACGCCCCACAGGGTGTCATCGCCAACGGAGAGCAGCCGTGGAAGCAGATGACGCCGTGAGTGCGGCGGTAGGTCGCCGGCAGGCGCTCGGGCTTGCTCTGCTTCGCCCAGTAGGAACCTGGGTCGGCCGGATCCCCAACGGCCCGAACTCGTCGAAAGCGAAGACCCGGTCCGGAAAGCGGTCCAGCACTTGGTCGATCCGGTCAAGGTTGGCCTCGCGCCCGGGGTCGGGTGATTCCTTCCAGGTCTTGGTGCGCTGGAAGGTGACGCCGCGGCGCAGGAGCAGACACCGTAAAGTCTCGCGACTGATGCGGATGACGCGTCCGTGCGCGCGGCGCAGGTAAGTGGCGAATTCGCGGATCGACCGGCGGGTGAAGGGCTGACCGAGTTTGGTGGGGCGCGTGATGGCCGTCTGGATGACGAAGTCCTCGTCGTCATCGCTGAGCAGGCGGGGACGGCCTCCCGCCCCTCGAGGGTTCAGGCAGGCCAGGCCGATCTCGTTGAACCGGCGGGGTGGCGCTGTCGCTGTCGCCGTTGGAGGACGACGAGCAGGAGCAGGCCGCCGCCGGCACGGAGAAAGTGCACGTCACACGACTGGCCCCCTGCTGTGGCGCGGACGGTCCCGCGCATCGAGCGTGGTCTGGGCGGGGCAACGACGCCCCGGCCGAGCTCATAGAACGGATCCTCATGCCCGTCACCGTGAAAGACCACCGGGTACCCCACAAGTCCACCGTCCCCGCGAATAGGGGCGAGGACGTCGAACTCTTCGTGCGGGAGCGCGACGGTACGCCCCCCGGCCACGTCGACGAGCGCACGGCCGTCCTGATGCTCCACGGCCGGAGCGTTCCGGTGCTCGCGGGCTTTGATCTCGATTTTAAGTCGTACAGCTGGGCCGATGCGCTGGCGAAGGCCGGTTACGACGTCTTCATGATGGACCTCCAGGGCTCGGGGCTGTCGCCGCGGCCGAAGATGGACGACCCTCGCAACGTCAACCCCGCCCAGCAGAACCTTCTGAAGCCGAGACCTCCAGGTTTCACGCCGGGCCCGCTGAACTATCCGTTCCAGCTGACCAACTCGAACAGCGACCGGGACGAGCTGAACACCGTCGTGGAGTGGATCATCCGCGAGCGCGGGGTGAACAAGGTGTCCTTCATCGGTTGGTCCGCGGCGGCGTTCACGATGGGTCCGTACGCGGTCAAGAACCCGGGCAAGGTGTCGAACCTGTTCCTGCTGGCGCCTATCTTCCCGCCCGAGGGCACGTCGAACGCCCCCGACCCGCTGCCGCAGCCCGGCTTCCCGACGTTCCTGAGCACGAAAGACGGAACCTGGAACGGGTGGGGCAACGAGGTGCACTGCGTGGGCCAGCGCGAAGAAGAGATGCGCGACAAGGTGTGGAACGCGATCATGAAAAGCGATCCGGTGGGCAGCACGTGGGGGCCGGAAGGTGAAGGGCGCAATCGCATCAGAAACTTCGTCCGGTGGGGCTGGAACAAGACCACCGCGGCGCAGGGCGGCGTCCTTGGCGGCAGCGTGCCGGTCCTCATCGCGTACGGGGAGCACGACAGGCAGGTGAACACGTCGAGCGAAGATCCGGAATTCAACTTCTCGGTCCCCGCGCTCTACAACGCCATCGCCGGCGACCACAAGCTGATGGTCAAGCTGGACTGCGCCGGGCATTCGGTGGTGTGGGAGATGCAGCACAAGAACGTGCACAACCTCTCGAAGCACTGGCTCAAGCACCAGAAGGTCGACGGCAAGACCCAGGGCATCTTCGACATGAACACCAACGGCGACATCAGCCCGGCTCCGTAGAACAGCCGAGCCCTCGACCGCGAACCGTGGGGGCCCAGGGTCCGAACGTCAGCCTTGCGCCGTCGTCAGGACCGCCACAGGCACCGACGAGGTGGAGTCCGCTGTCTGCGCGCCCTCGCCCGAACGGCGGGCCGAGGCATCGTCCGCGGCGGTGCCGGCGCCCTGGGCGCGAGCTGACCGGGTGGATCATCTGGTGGATCCAGCGACGAACGCCTGTGCAACCTGCGGGAACAGAACCTACGCGTCGCACACATCCAGGGCAGGATCGCCGAAGCGCTGGCCCGAACCGGAACCGACAGCGACCTCAGCCTCAAACTGCTCAACGTCGTCCTGAGACGACCCGGCAGGACGCCTACCCCTGACACGGATCGGCAGCGCCAAGAACCACATCGGCTACCACCTTGTGGCCCACCTCGCCCTCCACACCTACCTGCGACGCAAGAACCGGCCGGTCCCCGGCTTCCTCATGCTCATCGATCCACCCAGGCGTTCATCCCGGAAAGCCCCGCGACGCCGCAACCATCCAGGACGCCGACTGGACCACCGTCACCGCCTACCTCCAGCTCCTCAACGACGTGGTACAGCTCAACCGGGGAGCCCTGCGGATCATCGTCTGCGACCACGCGAACCTGGCTGAACCCTGGTACCAGGATGCCGTGATCGGCAACTGGCTCTCCGACAGCGATGGCAAACCGCAACGCCCTCATCCCCCCTGACTGGCTTGCCTAACGGCACCGCCGGGTACGGCTGGGCCAGCAGCACCCGGCTGCCTCTTGGTGGCGGACCGCACCCGGGTACGCGCCGCCCGTGCCAGGGTGATCCGGTCGAGCAGGCCCTCGGCAGGGTTTGGCCAGCTGCCGTCCCGTCTGCTCGATCTGCAGCCTGGGCGCGGTGATCTGATGCATCTGCTCGGTGTCGCCACGGGGGATATGTCATAGGCCGAGGCGCCGTAGCGCGAGTGCGACGTGGCCCCGCAGGGAGCGGTCCCATCCCGGTAAGACACCGGTGACTTCATCGTCGTCGGCGTAGACCAGGACGGTCAGTGCCTCGTGCGGCAGGGCCGTCGTCTGCCGACGGGCCAGTGCGACTGCGGCGGTCACCCGCACTGCCTCGTTCGTGGACGCCAGACATGCGGTGAGCGCCGCGAGTTCGCCGGAGCCGGGAGGGCCGGGGAGAAACGCCAGGGCGAGATTCGCCGACGCGCGGGCTGTGTCCGTGTCGAATCCCACGCCGGCCAGCGCGGTCGCGAGTCCGGGGACCTCGGGGAACCATGCCAGCAGCGCCGCCGCATGGGTCGCCACGGCAGGCTCGGGATCCCGCAGCCAGGTCAGGAACGACGGCGCATGGCGCTCGGCCGCGCGGTAGGCGTCGGCCGCCCAGCGCACGGCCACGGCATCGGCGACGTCGGCGACGGAATCGGGGTCTGGGTCCTCGTCCTCGAACAGCACGCGGAGCACCGCCGCCTCGTCCGACGGGCCGACCCGTTCGGCGTCGGCGAAGGCACGCGCGGGGTCGAAGGGCAGGACGTCGTCGCGCAGGTCGCCGAGGGCGACAGCATGCAGCAGGTGCACAACTGTCGCCCGATCGGGTGTGTTGGGCGTGTCCGCGAGCAGCACCAGGGGAGTCACCACGTGAGCGCTCGCCGGCCACCGGGTGCCCTGGTGGTAGACATTCCCGGTCAGGGCCGATACGGCCGCACCGCGCACGACGGGATCGGCGCTGGACAACGCGGCCAGCTGGCCGGGGACGTCCTCCGCAGAGCCGTAGGCGTGGTGGAGGCAGGCCCAGTCGGGCGAGGAGGAACTGCTCACAGGCCCGGACCCTACGCCTCTCGGCGGACTGACCACGACGCCCGCGCCTACGGCTTTCGGCGGCTTGGAGCTTCATCACTTGCTGAATGAACACCGGCTACTAAGAAGCCGTTGCGCGACCTCGTTGACGAGGGGGCCTTCACCTGAGTTCGCCATGATGCGGTACCTCCGCCGCGCTGGGCTTCGCGGCACTCGATTGGCCTGGACCGCCGACTCCGCGGGGCGTCGGCGGAAGATCCCCGGCCTTACCTGTCGTCTATGTCGGGGCTGGTGCCAGCACACGGAGGTGACCGGAGAAGCCGGTCAACAGCGCGGTCGGCCTGGCCCCGCGTGTCGCGGGGCCGCGGCGGCCTCCGCG
>NZ_JBSFWB010000079.1:0-16099 GCF_053592635.1 Streptomyces sp. NPDC002623
AGCTGGCGGCGGAACTCACGGCCCTCGGAGCCGACGTCACCGTAGAGGCGTGTGACGCGGCCGATCGTGAGGCGCTGGCCGCAGTCCTCGCACGCGCCGCCGACACGACGACCCCGCTCACCGCCGTCGTCCACGCCGCGGGCACCGTGGACGACGGCCTGATCGAGGCGATGGACCCCGGCCGACTGGAGCGGGTGCTGCGCGCCAAGGTCGACGGGGCGGTCAACCTGCACGAACTCACCGCTGACCTCGACCTGGCCGCCTTCGTCCTGTTCTCCTCCGTCGCCGGCACGCTCGGCGGCCCCGGCCAGGCCAACTACGCCGCCGCGAACACCTTCCTGGACGCACTCGCCGCCCGCCGACAGGCCGCCGGCCTCCCCGGCACCTCCGTGGCGTGGGGCCTGTGGGCGGACACGAGCGGCATCACCGGGCAACTCGGACGGCAGGAACTGGCCAGGATGCGCCGTTCAGGAGTCGCGCCGATGACGGCCGCACACGCCCTCGGACTGTTCGACGCGGCGCTGAACCTCCTCGACGCCAACCCGGCCGCCGCCCGACTGGACCTCGGCGCGCTGCGCAGGGCGGCCGAGTCCGGAGACCTTCCCGCACCGTTGCACGGCCTGGTGCGCGCCCCCCGCAGGCAGGCCGCCGTCCTGGCGGCACAGGACGGCACGACACTCGCCCGGCAACTGGCCGGCCGGACGGAGACGGAGCAGGAACGCATCCTGGTCGACCTCGTCCGCGACCACTGCGCCGCCGTCCTCGGGCACGCCTCGATGGACGCGGTCTCCTCCGAACGCGGCTTCCTGGAGTCCGGGTTCGACTCGCTCACCGCGGTCGAACTGCGCAACCGGCTGGGCGCCGCCACCGGACTGCGCCTGCCCGCCACGGTGACCTTCGACTGCCCGACGCCACAAGCGCTCGCCCGGCATCTCAGGGAGCGACTGGGCCCGGTGAGCCCGGCGGACGCGGCGGCGGCCCCGCTGCTGGGCGAGATCGACCGGCTCGAAGCGGCGCTCGCCGGCGCCCTGCCCGGCGCGGGAGACGACCGCGCCGCGGTGCTGCGCCGACTCCAGGCGCTCCTGTGGCGGTTCGAGGACGAGCCGGACGCAACTCCCGGAGCCGAACCCGGCGACGACGACCGCCCCGGCGGCTTCGACTCCGTGACCGACGACGAGATGTTCTCCCTGATCGACAAGGAGCTGGGTCTCGACTGACCCGTGCCCGGCCGACCGCGCCCGCAAGCGCCCGAAGACCCGGCCGCCGACCGACCCGGACCCCGCCACCCTCTGGAAAGCGTGGACGATGAACGAGACCGGCACTGAAGCGAAGCTGCGGGACTACCTCAAGCGCGTGACCGAGGAGCTCCAGCAGACCAGGCGACGCCTGGCCGCCGTAGAGGCGCACGGCCGGGCGCCCATCGCGATCGTGGCCATGTCCTGCCGCTTCCCGGGCGGCGTGCGCTCACCCGAGGACCTGTGGCGGCTGGTGGCGTCCGGGGCCGACGTCATCTCCGACTTCCCGGCCGACCGGGGCTGGGACGTCGAGGACCTCTACGACCCCGACCCCGACGCGACGGGCAAGAGCTATGTGCGCCAAGGCGGCTTCGTCCACGACGCGGCCGAGTTCGACGCCGGATTCTTCGGTATCTCGCCGCGTGAGGCGCTCGCCATGGATCCGCAGCAGCGGCTGCTCCTGGAGACGTCGTGGGAGGCCTTCGAGCGGGCCGGGATCGACCCGGCCGCGCTGAAGGGCAGCCGCACCGGCGTCTTCGTCGGGGCCGGCGCCACCCGGTACATCGACAACCCACGCGACCTGCCGCAGGCCGTCGAGGGCTACTCGATGACCGGGAACGTCTCCAGCGTCCTGTCCGGGCGGCTCTCCTACACCTACGGCTTCGAGGGGCCGGCGGTGACCGTCGACACGGCGTGCTCGTCCTCGCTGGTGGCCCTGCACCTGGCGGCGCAGGCCCTGCGGTCCGGCGAGTGCTCCTTCGCACTGGTCGGCGGTGTGACGGTGATGTCCGACCCGGCGCTGTTCGTGGAGTTCAGCCGCCAGCGCGGCCTGGCGCCCGACGGCCGCTGCAAGGCCTTCGCCGCCGCTGCCGACGGCACCGGCTGGTCGGAGGGCGTGGGCGTCGTCCTCGTCGAGCGGCTGGCCGACGCCCAGCGCAACGGCCACCAGGTGCTCGCCGTGCTGCGCGGCAGCGCCGTCAACCAGGACGGCACCAGCAGCGGGCTCACCGCGCCCAGCGGGCCCTCGCAGCAGCAGGTGATCCGACAGGCGCTGGAGAACGCCCGGCTCACCGCGGACCAGGTGGACGCGGTGGAGGCGCACGGCACGGGCACCACGCTCGGCGACCCGATCGAGGCCCAGGCGCTGCTGGCCACCTACGGCCGCGACCGCGCCCCGGACCGGCCGCTGTGGCTCGGCGCGCTCAAGTCCAACCTGGGCCACTCCGCCGCCGCTTCGGGTGTGGCCGGGGTGATCAAGATGGTCATGGCGATGCGGCACGGAGTGCTGCCCGCGACGCTGCACGTGGACGAGCCGACGCCGCATGTGGACTGGTCGGCGGGCGCGGTGGAACTGCTGACCGAGGCGCGCCCCTGGCCGGAGACCGGCCGCCCGCGGCGCTCCGCGATCTCCTCCTTCGGCATCAGCGGGACCAACGCACACGTCGTCATCGAACAGGGCACACCGGCGGCGGTGCACGATGCCGATACGCACCCCCGCCCGGACGGCATCCTCGTACCGTGGTTCGTCTCCGCCCGCTCCGAGCCGGGACTGCGCGCCCAGGCCCGCCGCTTGCTCGACCACGTGGCGGCGCACCCGGAGTCCGCACCGCTCGACCTCGCGTACTCGCTGTCCGCGACGCGCTCGGCGCTGGACGCCCGAGCCGCCGTCCTCGGCGCGGACCGAGCCGAACTCGTCGCAGGGCTGGCCTCGTTGGCCGACGGCGCCCCCGCTCCGGACGTCCGGCTGGGCAACGTCCGCCCGGACGCCCGCCTGGCGCTGCTCTTCAGCGGTCAGGGGAGTCAGCGGGCCGGGATGGGGCGTGAACTCCACACCGCTTTCCCGGTGTTCGCGGAGGCGTTCGACGCCGCGGTCCTGGAACTGGACCGGCAGCTTGCCGGGCACGTCACGCATTCGGTGCGGGATGTGGTGTTCGGGCCGGAGGGCGCTGAGGGCGCTGAAGGCGTTGAGGGTGCGGAGGGCACGCCGGGACTGCTGGACGAGACGGTGTTCACGCAGGCCGGGCTGTTCGCCGTCGAGGTGGCGCTGTTCCGTCTGCTGGAGTCCTTCGGCGTGCGGCCGGACTTCCTCCTCGGTCACTCGATCGGCGAGCTTGCGGCGGCGCATGTGGCCGGGGTGTGGTCACTGGCCGATGCCGCCGTCGTGGTCGCGGCGCGCGGGCGGCTGATGCAGGCCTTGCCCGCGGGCGGCGCGATGGCAGCGGTACAGGCGGACGAGGACGAGGTCCGCGCGGTCCTGGACGATGCCCCGGCAGTCTGTGTCGCCGCCGTCAACGGGCCGACGTCCGTGGTGCTCTCCGGCGACGAGGCCGACGTGCTGCGAATCGCCGCCCACTTCACGGCGCGGGGGCGCAGAACCCGGCGGCTGAAGGTCGGGCACGCGTTCCACTCGGCCCGCATGGAACCGATGCTGGCCGAGTTCCGCACGGTCCTGGAGGGTGTCTCGCACGCGGCTCCCCAGCTCCCGGTGATCTCCAACGTGACCGGCCGGATCGCCGAAGTCGCCGAACTGACCGACCCGGACTACTGGGTGCGCCAGGTACGCGAGCCCGTCCGCTTCGCCGACGGCGTCGCCGCCCTCCTCGCCCAGGGCACCACCGCCTTCGCGGAACTCGGCCCCGACGGCGTCGCCGGCGCGATGGCGCGCGAGACCCTCGCCCCCCGGCCGGACCAGGCGGAGCCCACGGTCGTGCCGCTGCTGCGCCGCGACCACCCCGAGACGCGCACCGCGACCACCGCCCTGGCCGCCCTGCACACCGCCGGGATCCGGATCGACTGGCCCGGCATCCTCGCCGCACGCGGCGGCCGACGGGTGGAACTGCCCACCTTCGCCTTCCAGCGGCAGCACTACTGGCTCACGACCGAGCGACCCGCCCGCCGGGCCGAAGCGACGACCCCCGGAGCGGAGCGTTACACGATCCGGTGGCAGCCGGTCGCCGAACCGCCGACCGCCAGGCTGACCGGCCGCTGGCTGCTGCTGTCGTCCCCTCCCGACGAGACCGGGCTCGCCGCCGCCTGCCGGCAGGCACTCGAAGACCGTGGCGCGTGCGTCGAACACCTCGCCGTCGAGCCGGCACCCGGCGCGCTGAACCGCGAGGCACTGGCCTCCCGCCTGCGCGAGCACCCAGGCCTCACCGACCTCACGGGCGTCGTCTCGCTCCTGAGCCGTGAGACAGGGCCCGACCTCGACGTCCCGGAGCTGAGCCGGGGCCTGTCCGCGACGCTCGCGCTCGTGCAGGCCCTGTCCGACCTCGGGCTGAACACCAGGCTGTGGAGCCTCACCCAGGGCGCGGTGACCACCGGCCCCTCCGACCCGCTGCGCCACGTCGAACAGGCCCAGGTCTGGGGCCTCGGGCGCACCGTCGCGCTGGAGCACCCCGCCCTGTGGGGCGGCCTGATCGACCTGCCCGACGCACCCGACGCGCAGACCTGGGCCCGGACGACGGCGATGATCGCCGACGGCGGCGAGGACCAGATCGCCGTGCGCGCCGCCGGCCCCTGGGTACGGCGGCTGTCCGCCGCGCCGACCGGCGGCTCGTACGCCGACTGGCAGCCGGCCGGCCGGGTCCTCGTCACCGGGGGCACCGGCGGGCTCGGCGCCAGGGTCGCCCGCTGGGCCGCCGAACGCGGCGCCGACGAACTGGTGCTGGTCAGCAGGCGCGGCGCCGAGACGCCCGGCGTCGAACGACTCGTGGCCCAGCTCGCCGAGCTCGGCGCCCGGACCGCCGTCGCCTCCTGCGACCTCGCCGACCGGGACGCGCTCGCCCGGCTCGTCGCCGACCTGGAGGCGGACGGCGCTCCGATCCGCGCCGTCGTGCACGCCGCCGGGCTGGCCCAGGACTGCGCCGTCCTCGACACCGAACCGCACGGCTGCGCGGACGTCCTCGCGGGCAAGGCCGTCGGCGCGGCGAACCTCGACGCGGTGCTGGGCGACCGCCCGTTGGACGCCTTCCTGCTGTTCTCCTCGATCGCCGGGGTCTGGGGCGGCGGCGTCCAAGGCGCCTACGCCGCCGCCAACGCCGCCCTGGACGCGCTCGCCGAGCAGCGCCGGGCGCGCGGACTGGCCGCCACGTCGATCGCCTGGGGGCCCTGGGCCGAGGACGGCATGGTCGGCGCGGAACGCGATGTGCAGCGGCTGGCCCGGCGCGGCCTGCGCCCGCTCGCCACGGACGACGCGCTGGCCGCACTCGCCCACGCCGTCGGGCGTCCCGAGGCGGCGGTGGCCGTGGCGGACGTGGACTGGGAGCGGTTCACCGCCGCCTTCACCGCGCTGCGCCCCAGCCCGCTCCTCGGCGCACTCGCCCCGGCCGCCGCCGCGGCGCCCGCAGCCGGCGGCGCGCGCCCGACCCCGGGGGACTCCGCCCTCGGCCGCCTCCTCGCCGAGGCCCCGCCCGACGACCGGCCCGCCCTCGCCCTCGACGCGGTGCGCACCCAGGTCGCCCAGGTGCTCGGCCACGGATCGCCGCAGGCGGTCGACGCCGACCGTGCCTTCCGCGACCTCGGCTTCGACTCGCTCACCGCCATCGACCTGCGCGACCGGCTCAGCGCGCTGACCGGCTTCCCGCTCGCCGTCACCACCGTGTTCGACCACCCGACGTGCACCGCACTGGCCGCGCACCTGTGCGACGAACTGGCGGGCGAGCACGCGGCCGACGGCCGGTCCGCCCCGCTCGCCCGGACCGCGCGGACCCCTTCCGACGAGCCGATCGCCGTCGTCGGCGTGGCCTGCCGGTTCCCCGGCGGCGTCGCCTCCCCCGAGGACCTGTGGCGGCTGGTCGCCGACGGCGCCGACGCCATCGGGCCGTTCCCGGCCGACCGGGGCTGGAACCTCGACCGGCTCTACCACCCGGACCCGGACCACCCCGGCACCTCCTACACCCGCCACGGCGGCTTCCTGTCCGGGGCCGCCGACTTCGACGCCGGCTTCTTCGGGATCTCCCCGCGCGAGGCGCTCGCCATGGACCCCCAGCAGCGGCTGCTCCTGGAGACCTCCTGGGAGGCGTTCGAACGGGCCGGACTCGACCCGGCGACGCTCAAGGGCACCTCCACCGGCGTCTTCGTCGGCGGCTCGCCCTCCGGCTACGGCACCGGCGCGCGCACCACGGACGGCGCCGAGGGCTACGCGCTGACCGGCAGCGCGGGCAGCGTCCTGTCCGGCCGACTCGCCTACACCTACGGGCTCCAGGGCCCGGCGGTGACGGTGGACACCGCCTGCTCCTCCTCGCTGGTCGCGCTGCACCTCGCCGTCCAGGCACTGCGCCGCGGCGAGTGCGAGGCCGCCCTGGCCGCGGGCGTCGCCGTCATGGCCGTCCCGACCGGCTTCGTCGAGTTCAGCCGCCAGCGCGGGCTGGCCGGGGACGGCCGCTGCAAGTCCTTCGCCGCGGCCGCCGACGGCACCGGCTGGTCCGAGGGCGCCGCCGTCCTGTTCCTCGAACGACTCTCCGACGCACGCCGCAACGGGCACCGGGTGTGGGCGCTCGTGCGCGGCAGCGCGGTCAACCAGGACGGTGCCAGCAACGGTCTGAGCGCCCCGAACGGACTGGCCCAGCAGCGCGTCATCCGACTCGCCCTCGCCGACGCCGACCTGACGCCGGACCAGGTGGACGCGGTGGAGGCGCACGGCACCGGCACCTCGCTCGGCGACCCGATCGAGGCCCACGCGCTGATCGCCGCCTACGGCCGGGACCGGCCCGCCGACCGGCCGCTGCGGCTCGGCTCGGTCAAGTCCAACCTCGGACACGCGGCAGCCGCCGCCGGCCTGGCGGGCCTGGTGAAGACGGTCATGGCACTGCGGCACGGCACCCTGCCGAAGACCTTGCACGTCGACGCGCCGTCACCGCACGTCGACTGGTCCGGCGGCGCGGTCGAACTCCTGACGGAGCAGACTCCCTGGCCGGACACCGACCGGCCGCGCCGCGCCGGAGTCTCCTCGTTCGGGATCAGCGGCACCAACGCCCACGTCATCGTCGAGCAGGCGCCCACCGAGCCGGCCCGCCCGGACACAGCCGCCCCCGACAGCGCCGGCGCACCGCTGCCGTACCTTCTCTCCGCCGGCACCGAGCGCGGCCTGCGCACGGTCGCCGGACGACTGCGCGACCACCTCGCCCAGCACCCCGAACTCGAACCGGCCGACGTCTCGTTCTCCCTGGCCAGCACCCGCACCGTGCTCGCCCACCGCGCCGTCGCCGTCGCCCGGGACCGGGATGCTCTGCTGCACGCGCTGGACGGCCTCGCCGCGGGCGAGGCGCGCCCCGGCACCGCCGAGGGATCCGGCCCCACCCGCGAACGCGCCGTGTTCGTCTTCCCCGGCCAAGGCTCCCAATGGCCCGGAATGGCCGCCGAACTCCTCGCGGACGCCCCCCTGTTCGCCGAGCACATCGCGCGCTGCGAGACGGCACTCGCCCCGTACGTCGACTGGTCGCTCACCGACGTGCTGCGCGACCCCGAGGGCAGCGCCCTGGAACGGGTGGACGTGGTGCAGCCCGCCTTGTGGGCCGTGATGGTCTCCCTGGCCGAACTCTGGCGCGCCCACGGAGTGCGGCCCTCCGCCGTCGTCGGCCACTCCCAGGGCGAGATCGCGGCGGCCTGCGTCGCCGGCGCGCTCACCCTCCAGGACGGCGCCAAGATCGTCGCCCTGCGCAGCAAGGCACTCCTCGACCTCGCCGACAGCGGCCTGATGGCCTCGCTCGCCATGTCACAGGAGGAGGCCGCCGAGCGCATCGCGACCATGGGCGGCCGACTGTTCCTGGCGGCGGCCAACGGCCCCGGCCAGGTCGTCGTCTCCGGAGCGCCCGACGCCGTCCGCGCCCTGGCCGCCGAAGCCCCACGCGCCCGGATCCTCCCGGTGGACTACGCCTCCCACTCCGACCACGTCGAGAAGATCCGCGACCGGCTCCTCACCGACCTCGCCGGCATCGAACCCGCCGCCGGCCGGGTGCCGTTCCACTCCACGGTGACCGCGGGCCCGCTGGACACCACGGAGCTGGACGCCGAGTACTGGTACACCAACCTGCGTCGGACGGTCCGCTTCGAGGAGACCGTCCGCGGCCTGCTGGAGCAGGGCCACGACGCCTTCCTCGACATGGGCCCCCACCCCACCCTGGTCACCCCGATCCAGGAGACGGCCGCTTCCCTCGGCGCGGACCACCCGGTGATCGGCAGCCTGCGCCGCGACAAGGGCGGTCTGGAACGCTTCCTGCTCTCCCTGGGCCAGGCCGCCGTCCTCGGCGTCGCACCCGACTGGAGCACCCTGTTCCCGGGCCCGCGGTCCGCCGCCGTCGACCTGCCGACCTACCCCTTCCACCGACGGCGCTACTGGCTCGACCCGGCGAGCAGCCCGGCCGACACGCCCGGCATGAGCGGCGACGCGACTGAGGCCCGGTTCTGGGAACTGGTCGACACCGAGGACCCGCAGGCACTCGCCGACCTGCTCGGCGCCCCCGACGGACAACCGTGGCACACGGTCCTGCCCGCCCTGCGCTCCTGGCGCCGTCGTGCTCACGAGCAGCGCACGGCCGACGGCCGACGCTACCGCGCCGTCTGGCAGCCCGCCCCCGACCTGCCCACCGACCCCGCCGCGCCCACCGCCTGGCTGGCCGTCGTACCGACAGCCCTCGCGGCGGACGACGACATCGCCGAACTGGTCACGGCTCTGCGCGAGCGCGGCCTGACGGTCACCACGGTCACCGTCGACCCCACCCGCACCGACCGGACCCGGCTGGCCCACAGCCTCGAAGCAGCCCTGACCGACAGCCCCGACAGCCGCGACAGCCACGACAACCGTGACAGCCGCGACAACCCCGGTCGCCCCGGCCGCCCGATCGGGATCCTCTCGCTCCTCGGCCTCGACACCACCGCCGACCCGCACCACCCGACGGTCGCGGCCGGTCTCACGGGCACACTGCTCCTCACCCAGGCAGCGGCGGATTTCGACGCCGAGACGCGGCTGTGGTGCCTCACGCGCGGCGCCGTCGCCGTCGACGGCGACGAACCCGCACCCCGGGACGCCGACCAGGCCCGCCTCTGGGGCCTCGGCCGGGTCGCGGCACTGGAACTGCCCGACCGCTGGGGCGGTCTGGTCGACCTCCCGGAGCACCTCACCGCGGCTGACGTCGACCGGCTGCGCCAGGCCCTCACCAACGCGGCGCACGAGGACCAACTGGCCCTGCGCGCCGCCGGGACCTCCGTACGCCGGATGGTCCGCGCGCCGCTGCCCGCCACCGACGCCGTACGGGACTGGCGGCCGACCGGCACCGTCCTGATCACCGGCGGCACCGGACCGCTCCCGACGCGCATCGCCCACTGGCTGTCCGAGCGCGGCGCCGAACACCTCGTCCTGGCCGGCCGCATCGACCCCGACGCGGCCGCCCGGCTCCAGGCGGACGTCGACGCCTCGGACACCCGGCTCACCTTCGCCGACCGCGACCTGTCCGACCGTCAGGAGGTGATCGACCTGCTGGACCGCCTCCGCGCCGAGGGCCACCGGATCGCCGCCCTCATGCACACCACAGGCGACCCCGGCCTGGCCCCCCTGCGCGAGACCGACCCCGCCGCCGTCGCCCGCGTCCTCGCCGACACGGCGCACTGCGCCCGGCTCCTCGACGAACTCCTCGACCCCGCCGAACTGGAAACCGTCGTGCACTTCTCGTCGGTGGCCGCCTTCTGGGGCAGCGGCGAACACGCCGCCCACGCCGCCGCCTGCGCCCACCTCGACGCCCTCGCACAGCAGCACCGCGCACAGGGCCGCCAAGCCCTCTCCGTGGCCTGGCCGGTCTGGGACCTACTGGCCGAGACACCGGCCGGCGACGACCCCGAGGCCGCCCGCGCCGTCCGGCGGATCGGCCTCGGCGGCCTGCGCCTGCTCGACCCGACGCACGCCCTGGCCGCACTCCAAGCCGCACTGGACCACGACGACACCTGCGTGACCGTCGCCGACGTCGACTGGCCGCTCTTCACCGCCGCCTTCACCGGCCAGCGCCCCAGCCCACTGATCGACACCCTCCCCGAGGCCCGCGCCGCCCTGACCGCCCTGGCGGAGGAAGCACGCACCGCCGCCGACGCGGCCGACGACCTGCACCGCGAACTGGCCGAACTGACCGCCTCGGAGCGCGCACACCGCCTGCTGGAACTGGTACGCGCCCACACGGCCGCGGCCCTCGGCCACGACTCCCTGGACGAGATCCGTCCCGACCGCGCCTTCCAGGAACTCGGCTTCGAATCCATCACCGCGATCGACCTGCGCAACCGGCTCAACCGGCTCACCGGCCTCAACCTGCCGGCCACGCTCCTCTTCGACCACCCCACCCCCCTCGCCCTCGTGGACCTGCTCCTTGCCGAACTGCTGGAGGACGGCATGACAGGCGCGGCCTCCGTCCACGCGGGGATCGACGCCCTCGCCACCGGACTGGCCTCCGCCGCCGTCGGCGAGACCGACCGGGCCAGCATCACCAAACGGCTCCAGACGCTGCTGACCACCTGGACCGCCACCCCCACCGCTTCCGCCACCGCCACCGCCACGGACCCGGACACCGGCCCCCGGCCGCCCGCCGAACGCAGCGTCGCCGAGGAACTGGAAGCGGCCTCCGACGACGAGATGCTCGCGTTCATCAACACCCGGCTCCGCCGCAACACCCCCGCGGGATGACCCGGATGACCCGGATGGCGCGGATGACCCCCATGAGCCACACCGGCCCCAAGAACACCGCGACCCCAGTACCGGAGGACTGCTGCTGTGGCCAATGAAGAGACCCTTCGCGAGTATCTGAAATGGGCCACGGCCGAACTGCACGAGGCACAGCAGCGGATCGAGGCGTTCGAGTCCGCGGCCCGGACCACCGAACCCGTGGCGATCGTCGGCATGGCCTGCCGCTTTCCCGGCGGCGTCGCCTCACCGCAGGACCTGTGGGACCTCGTCGACCGGGGAGCGGACGCCATCGGCCCGCTGCCGCAGGACCGCGGCTGGGACCTGGACCGGCTCTACCACCCCGACCCCGAGCACCCCGGCACCATCTACACCGCCTCCGGAGGCTTCCTCACCGACGCCGCCGGCTTCGACGCCGCCTTCTTCGGGATCTCGCCCCGCGAGGCGCTGGCGATGGACCCGCAGCAGCGACTGCTCCTCGAGACCTCCTGGGAGGCGTTCGAGCACGCCGGCATCCTCCCCGCCACCCTGCGCGGCAGCCAGACCGGCGTGTTCATCGGCACCAACAACCTGGAGTACGGCTGGACATCCGGCCGGGTGCCCGACGAATACGCCGGACATCTCACCACCGGCACGGCCGCCGCTGTCGTCTCCGGCCGTCTGTCCTACCTGTACGGCCTCGAAGGCCCCGCCGTGACCGTGGACACCGCCTGCTCGTCCTCGCTGGTCTCCCTCCACCTCGCCGTCCAGGCGCTCCGCGGCGACGAATGCTCGCTGGCCCTCGTCGGCGGCGTCACGGTGCTGGCCTCCGCCGGCCAGTTCCTCGGCTTCAGCGCCCAGCGAGGACTGGCCGAGGACGGCCGCTGCAAGGCGTTCGCCGAGACGGCCGACGGCATGGGCCTCGCCGAGGGCGTGGGCGTCCTGCTGGTGGAGCGCCTCTCGGACGCCGAGCGCAACGGTCACCAGGTGCTCGCGGTGGTCCGCGGCAGCGCCGTCAACCAGGACGGCGCGAGCAACGGCCTCACCGCCCCGAACGGCCCCTCGCAGCAGCGGGTCATCCGGCTCGCGCTGGCGAACGCCGGCCTGTCGGCCACCGAGGTGGACGCCGTGGAGGCGCACGGCACGGGCACGGCGCTCGGCGACCCCATCGAGGCACAGGCACTCCTCGCCGCCTACGGCCAGAACCGCCCCGCGGGCCACCCCCTCTGGCTCGGCTCGGTCAAGTCGAACATCGGCCACACCGGCGCCGCCGCCGGCGTCGCGAGCCTCATCAAGACGGTGCAGGCGATCCGCGCCGGGACCCTCCCGCGGACCCTGCACGCCGAGGAACGCTCGACCCGGATCGACTGGTCGGCGGGCGCGGTCGAACTGCTGACGGAAGCACGGGAGTGGCCCGACTCCGGCCGTCCGCGGCGGGCGGGAGTGTCCTCCTTCGGGATCAGCGGCACGAACGCGCACGTGATCATCGAGCAGGCGCCGCACATCGAAGCGGCGACGAGCGCGCCGCCCAGGGTCCTTGTGCCTTCGCTGTTGCCGTTCGTGGTGTCGGGGCGGTCTGAGGCGGCATTGCGGGCGCAGGCGGGTCGGTTGGCGGAGTTCGTGGGGGAGCGGGAGGACGTCGACCTGGTGGGGGTGGCGCGGGCTCTGGTCGGTGCGCGGTCGGTGTTGGAGTGCCGGGGTGTCGTGCTGGCGGCGGGTCGGGGCGAGCTGGTGTCGGGGCTGGAGGTGTTGGGCGCGGGGGATGGCCGTTCGGTGAGTCGTCCGGTGTTGGTGTTTCCGGGGCAGGGGTCGCAGTGGGTGGGGATGGCGGGGGAGTTGTTGGAGTCGTCGTCGGTGTTCGGGGTGCGGTTGGGGGAGTGCGAGGAGGCGCTTGCGCCGTTCGTGGACTGGTCGTTGGCGGATGTTCTGCGTTCTGGGTCGGATGAGTGGCTGGGCCGAGTCGATGTGGTGCAGCCGGTGTTGTGGGCGGTGATGGTGTCGTTGGCGGAGTTGTGGCGGTCGGTGGGTGTGGTGTCGGCGGCGGTGGTGGGGCATTCGCAGGGGGAGATCGCGGCGGCCTGCGTGGCGGGGGCGCTGTCGTTGCAGGATGCGGCGAAGGTCGTGGCCTTGCGGAGTCGCGCGATCCTGGACTTGGCCGGGTCGGGCGGCATGGCGTCGGTGTCGTTGCCCGTGGTGGGTGTGGAGGAGTTGCTGGCCCCGTTGGAAGGACGGGTGTCGGTGGCAGCGGTGAACGGTCCGTCGTCGGTGACCGTCGCGGGTGAGGACGCCGCGCTGGACGAGCTGCTCTCGGCCTGTGAGGCGCAGGGTGTGTGGGCGCGGCGCGTGCCGGTGGACTACGCGTCGCACTCCGCCCAGGTGGAGTCGATCCGCGACCGGCTCCTGACGGACCTGGCGGGCATCGAGCCGACGGCGGCGACGGTCCCGTTCTACTCGACGGTGACGGCCGGGCGGCTGGAGACGACCGCTCTGGACGCCGAGTACTGGTACACGAATCTGCGGCAGACGGTCCGCTTCGAAGACACCGTCCGTCTGCTGCTGGCGCAGGGTTTCGACGCGTTCGTCGAGGCCAGCGCCCACCCCGTGTTGACGACGCCGATCGAGAGCACGGTCGAGGCGGTGGAGGCCGATGCGCTCGTGCTGGGCACGCTGCGTCGGGGTGAAGGCGGTCCGGACCGTTTCATGGCCGCACTCGCCGAAGCGTTCACCGCGGGGCTGCCCGTGGACTGGCGGCCGCTGCTGCCCGAGCCTCGTGCCGGGACCGTGGATCTGCCGACCTACGCCTTCCAGCACCAGCGGTACTGGCTGCGCGACGTATCCGCTGCCGGAGCCGACGACGCCGCCGGGCTCGGGCTGACCGGCGAGGGGCACCCGCTGCTCGGTGCCTCGGTGTCCCTGGCCGACGGGCAGGGCTACCTGCTCACCGGACGGCTGTCGCTGTCCTCGCACGGCTGGCTGCGGGACCACGCTGTCGCCGGGACGGTACTGCTGCCGGGCACGGCCTTCGTGGAACTGGCGATCCGCGCCGGTGACTCCGTCGGCTGCGGCATCCTCGACGAACTTGCCCTGGAAGCACCGCTGGTGCTGCCCGAGCACGGCGGCGTGCAGGTCCAGGTGATGGTCGCGGCACCGAACGCCGACGGCAGCCGGACGGTCTCCGTGTTCTCCCGGCCGGACGACGACGCCGACCGGGAATGGGTCAGGAACGCCGACGGCCTGCTCCTTCCCGAGCACACCGCACCCGTGGACGCCGACTTCGAGCCGACGACGTGGCCACCGGCCGGCGCGCAGCCCGTCCCACTGGACGCCTTCTACACGGACCTCGCCGAGGCCGGCTACGGCTACGGCCCCGCCTTCCAGGGGCTGCGGGCGGCCTGGCGGCTCGGCGACGACGTCTACGCCGACGTGGCTCTCCCCGCCGAGCAGCGGGAGAACGCCAACCGCTTCGGACTGCACCCGGCACTCCTGGACGCCGCGCTCCAGGCGGCCGCGCTGACCGACATCGGCGTTGACGGCACCGCGGTCCGCCTGCCGTTCGTCTGGAGCTGCGTACGGTTGCGGGCCTCCGGCGCGTCGTCGCTGCGCGTCCGCCTCTCCGCCAACGGCGGCGATTCCGTGGCCGTGGACGCCGTCGACGGCACCGGCCGTCCGGTGTTCTCCGCGGACGGACTCACCCTCCGGCCGGTCGAGGCCGAGCAGTTCTCCCGCGTGGCCGACGAGACGGCCGACAGCCTCTTCCAACTGGACTGGGTCCTGGCCCCGACCCGGCCGACCGAGCAGCCGCGCGCCTTCGCCGACCGTACGACCGTCCTGGACTGCCCGCCCGCGGCGTCCCCGGCGGGCGTGGGGCTCGCGGACGCTGTGGCGAGTGCGACGGCCGATGTGCTGGAGCGCATCCAGGAATGGCTGGTGGGCGAGGGGGCGGCGGATACGGCTGAAGCGGCCTCGCGGCTCGTCGTGGTGACGCACGGCGCGGTGGCCGCGGGCCCGGGCGAAGTCGTCTCCGACCTCGTCCACTCGGCGGTGTGGGGTCTGGTCAGGACGGCACAGAGCGAGCACCCCGGCAGGTTCGTCCTGGTGGACACCGACGACAGCGAGCAGTCCGCGGCGGCGCTGGATGCCGCCGTCCACCGCGGCGAACCGCAACTCGCCCTCCGCCGGGGCGACTTGCTCGTCCCCCGGCTGGCACGGACCGGTGGGTCAGCCGAGGCGTTGGTCCCGTCGTCGGAGGTGTGGCGGCTGGAGTCGGCGGGGTCGGGGACGTTGGAGGGTCTGGTGTTGGGGGCGGCTCCGGAGGCGGTGGAGCCGTTGGGCGCGGGGCAGATGCGGGTCGCGGTTCGGGCGGCGGGGCTCAACTTCCGGGATGTGTTGATCGCGTTGGGGATGTATCCCGGCGCGGCGTCGATGGGCAACGAAGGCGCTGGTGTCGTCACCGAGGTCGGCCCGGAGCTGACCGGATTCGCCGTGGGAGACCGGGTGTTCGGGATGTTCCCGGACGCGTTCGGTCCGCAGGCGGTAGCTGACCAGCGCATGGTCGCGCCGATCCCGGACGGGTGGTCGTGGGAGCAGGCGGCGTCGGTGCCGGTGGTGTTCCTGACGGCGTACTACGGGCTGGTGGAGCTGGGCGCACTCCGCGCGGGTGAGTCGGTGCTGGTCCACGCCGGTGCGGGTGGTGTGGGCATGGCCGCGGTGCAGGTGGCCAAGCAGGTGGGGGCCGAGGTGTTCGCGACGGCGAGTCGTGGCAAGTGGGACACGCTGCGCTCCCTCGGTCTGGACGACGCTCATATCGCCGATTCGCGGTCGCTCGACTTCGAGGAGCGGGTGCGGGCGGCTACCGGTGGGCGGGGCGTGGACGTCGTGCTGAACTCCCTGGCCGGGGAGTTCGTGGACGCCTCGCTGCGGCTGCTCGGCGAGGGCGGTCGGTTTGTCGAGATGGGGAAGACGGACGTCCGGGATGCGGGGGAAGTGGAGTCCGCCTGGGTCGGGGTGTCGTATCAGGCGTTCGATCTGATCGAGGCGACCGGCGCGGACGGGATCGCGGAGCTGTTCGCGGCGCTGATGCCGTTGTTCGGGTCGGGTGCCCTGGAGCCGGTGCCGGTGCGGTCGTTCGATGCGCGGCGGGCGCCGGAGGCGTTCCGGTTCATGTCGCAGGCCAGGCACACCGGAAAGCTGGTGCTGCGGATGCCCAGGGCGCTGGATCCGGGCGGGA
>NZ_JBSFWB010000080.1:0-15990 GCF_053592635.1 Streptomyces sp. NPDC002623
GCGATCATCTCGAGGGTGGACTGCTGGCGGTTCAGCTCGGCGTCGACCGCGGCGGCGATCTCCGGGTCGAGCTCGTGCAGGGGCGTGTTCAGAACGGTCATCTGGATCCTCAGCCGGCGGTGTAGGCGACGTACTCGTCGGCGGTGAGCAGGTCGTCCGGCTCGTCCGTGACGCGTACCTTGAACAGCCATCCGCCCTCGAAGGGGGCGGAGTTCACCAGCGCCGGGTCGTCGACGACGTCCTGGTTGATCTCGGTGATCTCACCGGTCACCGGCGCGTACAGCTCGCTGACCGACTTGGTCGACTCCAGCTCGCCGCAGGTCTCGCCTGCGGTCACCGTGTCACCGACCGTCGGGAGCTGGACGAACACCACGTCGCCGAGCGCGTTGGCCGCGTGCTCCGTGATGCCGACCGTCGAGACGCCGTTCTCGGCGCCCGACAGCCACTCGTGCTCCTTGCTGTAGCGCAGCTGCTGGGGGTTGCTCATGGCCTGAATTCTCCTGTACGCGAGGGAGTGCTGATGAATGGGGGACTGCTGAGGCCGTGCGTGACCAGCGGGAATGTGCGCAGGGTCACGCCCCGGTGACCGGGTACCGCGCCCAGTGTTTACTTCTGGCGCTTGTAGAACGGCAGCGCCACGACCTCGTACGGCTCATGGGCGCCCCGGATGTCCACGCCGACGCCCGGGGTTCCCGGCGTCGCGTGGGCCGCGTCGACGTAGGCCATCGCGATCGGCTTGCCGAGGGTGGGGGAGGGGGCGCCGGAGGTGACCTCGCCGACCGGCTCGCCGCCGACGACGACGGCGTACCCGGCGCGCGGGACGCGGCGGCCCTCGGCGATCAGCCCGACGAGGACCCGGGGAGGCTGCGAAGCAGCGCGCTCGGCGGCTGCCTCCAGCGCCGTACGCCCCACGAAGTCGCCGTCCTTGCCGAACTTCACCACCCGGCCGAGCCCGGCGTCGAACGGGGTCAGCGAGAGCGACAGCTCGTGCCCGTACAGCGGCATGCCCGCCTCCAGGCGCAGCGTGTCCCGGCAGGACAGCCCGCACGGGACCAGGCCGACGCCCTCGCCCGCCTTGGTCAGCGCCTGCCAGAGCTCGACCGCGTGCTCCGGCTTCACGAACAGCTCGAAGCCGTCCTCACCGGTGTACCCGGTGCGGGCGATGAGGGCCGGGACCCCGGCGACCGTGCCGGGCAGGCCCGCGTAGTACTTCAGGCCGTCGAGGTCGGCGTCGGTGAGCGACTTCAGGATGCCGGGCGACTCGGGTCCCTGTACGGCGATCAGCGCGTAGGCGTCCCGGTCGTCGCGGACCTCGACCTCGAACTCCTCCGCGAGGTTGCTCAGTTCGTTCAGCACGTTCTGGGCGTTGGAAGCGTTGGAGACGATCATGTACTCGGCATCGGCCAGCCGGTACACGATGAGGTCGTCGAGGATGCCGCCGTCCTGGACGCAGATCATGGTGTAGCGGGCCCGGCCCACCCCCACGGCCGCGAGGTCGCCGACGAGGGCGTAATTCAGGAACTCGGCCGCCTGCGGCCCGGTCACCGTGATCTCGCCCATGTGGGAGAGATCGAAGAGGCCGGCCTTCGTGCGGACGGCGTTGTGCTCGTCGCGTTCGGAGCCGTAGCGCAGGGGCATGTCCCAGCCTGCGAAGTCGGTCATCGTCGCGCCGAGCGAACGATGCAGCGCATCGAGCGCGGTGTGACGGGGTACGGAGCTGCTCATCGGACGGTTGTCTCCCAAGGCATGACGGCGAGGTCGTTCCTCCCCATCTGTCATCGGAACCTGAGAGGTTCGTCACGACCCCGCGAAACGGTGGTCCTGACTTGCACCTTGGGTGGGGCCACCGGAAAACAGCGGCCCGCTTTTCAGATGTGCCTCGCCCGCGCGGTAACGGGGCCTGAGAGATTCAAGGGAGGGACTTGCTCCTTCGGCGCCCCAGCGAAACGACAGGCGGACCTGCTGCTGGGGACTCTCCCGCGCGGATTCAAACGGCCGGTATGCAGTTGGCGCGGCCATCATCGCACGGCCCGCCCCGGTCGCGGCAGGCCGCATCTGTAACCGGCTTGTGTCGGTACGCGCACGAAAACGCGAGACGCCACGCATTACCTTCTCTTTACGCTCGATGGGGATGAGGACTTACCTGACCCCAGGGGAGGACGATCACGGTGAACAGGACGACAACGGCGAGGACCACCGCATTCGCGACCGCTTCGGGGCTCGCGCTGCCCGCGCAGCCCGGAGCCCGGGCCCGGGAGGCGTGCGGCCCGCAGCCCGCGCCCGTCGTCCGCGACCTGCGCGAGCGGGGCGGCCGCAGCCCGCACGGTCTGCTCTTCGGCCCCCGTGACCTGGTCGTGGTCACCGGGCTGCCCGGCAGCGGCAAGTCCACGCTCATGAAACGGGCGGTCACCGGCGTCCGCATCGACTCCCAGGACACCCGCGACCGGTGGGACGCCCGCGCGCCCCGCTTCCTGCCCTACGCGCTCTACCGCCCGCTCGTGCGCCTCGCCCACTACGCCGGGCTGCGCCGGGCCCTGCGCGGCGGCAAGGGCGTCGTCGTGCACGACTGCGGCACACAGGCCTGGGTCCGCGACTGGCTGGCCCGCGAGGCCCGCCGCCGTGGCGGCACCCTCCATCTGATCCTCCTCGACGTCGGCGCGGACCAGGCCCTGGAGGGGCAGCGCGAGCGCGGCCGAGGCGTCTCGCGGTACGCGTTCCTGCGGCACCGCCGGGCCGCCGCCCGCCTCCTGCGCTCGGTGGAGAAGGGCGGCCTCCCCGAAGGCTGCGGCTCGGCGGTCCTGCTGGACCGTCCCGCCGCAGACGTACTGAGGCGCATCGCCTTCACGGGCTGAGGCGCCCGGCGGCCGTCTGTGGCGTGATGCGCCGCACAGGCCCTAGCCTTTCAGCCACAGCAGACTGAGCGGTTCTTAGCAGGCGGTAGGCAGATGGATTTCCCCCCGGCGGACTTCCCGACGGACTTTCCCGCGCAGGCACACCCCCATCCGCACGGCGGATGGCCCGGCAACGAGCTGGAGGAGGTGCTCTCCGCCTCCCTCGGCGTGCCGGGAGGCGGCTCCCGGATCGTGGAGGTGCTCGGACGCAGCTTCGTCTGGGTGCCGCTCCCCGGCGGCGGCGGCCCGCACAGCGGCCCCCTCGACCTGCCCACACTGGAGCTGGACGGCCAGGTGTACGTGCCGGTCTTCAGCTCCGAGGAGCAGTTCCGCCAGGTCGTCGGCTCGCACATGTCGTTCACGATCGCGCCGGCCGTGGAGTTCGCCCGCGGGCTGCCCCCGCAGGTGGGCATCATGGTCAACCCCGAGGGCCTGGTCGGCATCCCGCTGCCGCCGCCGGCCGTGGCCGAGCTGTGCCGGGCGGGCCGCAGCCCGCTGGACGGTTCCGCGAGCGGCGGCCGGGTCCGCCTCTACGAGCCCGACTGGCAGGACGACCCGATCGACTTCCTGGCCGCGGCCTCCGCGGAGTTCGAGGCCACGGGCGCGATCCGCACGGCCCGCCGCTGCCTGGCCGCCGTCGAGACGGCGGACCCGGCGATGTTCGTCGGCGTCGAACTGTTCGGGCTCCCCCAGGAGTCCCCGTGGGAGGGCGACCTGCGCGCCGTGCCGCTGGAGGCGCTGAGCAGGGCGCTCACGAAGACCGCGGCCCCCTGGCCGGTCAACCTGGTCCTGCTGGACGTGGCCCAGGATCCGGTGGCCGACTGGATGAGGGAACGGGTCCGCCCCTTCTACTCACGCTAGGGCGGCCCACCGGGGCGCGGGGCCGTGCCGATGCGCGGCTCCGCCGCGGGACGCGATCGAACACCCGCGGCCCACACCCGACAACGCACCACAAGCCCTGAGCTCTTGGGCGCTTAAGCTTGACCCCAACGCGGGGCAACTTCTCGAAGGGGCGATAAAAAGTGAGCGCTGGCACTGCCGCGACCGGCTCGGTCGAGCACATGCTGCGCCAGGTCACGCCCGGGCGCTACGACGCCTACGAGGCCCTCCTGCGCGCGCTCGCGACCCCCGCCTCAGGCCAGGTCTGGATGCTGTTGTGGCACGGCCAGGCCGGCTCCCCGGACGCCCAGTACGGGAACATGGAGGTGGACGGCCACGGTTACGCGCCCTGCGTGACCTCCGCCCAGGAGCTCAGCGCCAGCGGCTGGAACCGCTCGTACGAGGTGGTCGACGGAGTCGACGTGGCCCGCACGCTCTACCCCGACCACTACGGCCTCTGGCTGAACCCGCACGGCCCCGGCGGCGGCGTCGGCATCCCCTGGCTGGATCTGCGCCGTATCGCCACCGGGTTGGAGCGCCAGCCCGCCGGCCCGCTGCGGCTGTCCGAGCCCGCCATCGAGATCCCGCAGTTCTACGCTCTGCTCGCGCAGAACGCCCACCGCGCCCCCGCGGTCCGCGCGCTGCGCCGGGCGTGGGTGCAGCCGGCGCTGGGCGCGCCCTACCTGGCCATCGGGCTGGACGTGTACGACTCCTCCCCGTCGGCCGTGGACGCCGTCCGGGCCATGATGCAGCAGTCCATCGGCGCGGTGCCGGACGGGCTGCCGGTGTCGACGGTCGCCATGACCGACGAGTACGACCCCGTCGTGATGTGGATGCGCGCCAGCGCCCGGCCGTTCTACGACCGTGAGGCGCACGCTCCCGCTCCTGCCTCGGCCCCCGCGCCCGCGGGCGGTTACGGCTATCCGCCCACCGGACGCTACTGATTTTCCGCCATCGCTCCTGCCGCGCGTCCTGCCGTGTGTGCCCGTGCTTCCCGCCGCGGTCCTGTTGTGAGTCTGTTGTGAGGCTACCGCGAGGGAGGACTCGGACGTCTTCGCGCGTAGATAGCGGCGATTGATCCCGGTCCTGTCCGTTCTGCCCCAATAAGTCAGCGTCCGGGGGGCGTTACCCGCCGTCCGGATAACGGAACCCATCTACCCGCATCACGTTTACGCATCCTTTCACTGCCAAGTCTGGCAACAGATCGCCAAAGCGTTGAAGACTCCCGCTCCAGGGGACTTATCCCCTGCGTATTACGGACTGATCACGCCGCTACAGCGGCAAGTGCGGGCCGGCTACCGCCGGTTGAGAGGGGTCCCTGCCAGATGACGGCACCATTGCACGAGCCGACCGCGGAAGCGGCCCCGAGCGCGGCCGAGGAAGCGGCGGTCGCCACCAGCGGCGCCAAGGCCGTTCAGGGCCGTTCCCTGGGCCGGATCGCCTGGGAGCGCCTCAAGCGGGACAAACTCGCCCTCACGGGCGGCATCGTGGTGCTCTTCCTCGTCGTGATCGCGCTGCTCGCGCCGGTCATCACGGGGATCCTCGGGCAGGACCCGAACGAGTACCACGAGAACCTCATCGACCCGCTCTTCGGCACCCCCACGGGCTCGCTGGGCGGTCTCAGCGGCGAGCACCTGCTCGGCGTCGAGCCGGTCAACGGCCGGGACATCTTCGCCCGCATCCTCTACGGCGCCCGGATCTCCCTGCTGGTCGGCTTCCTGTCGGCCGTGGTCGCCGTGATCCTCGGAACGGTGCTGGGCATTCTCGCCGGATTCTTCGGCGGCTGGGTGGACTCCCTGATCAGCCGGGTGATGGACGGTCTGCTCGCCTTCCCGCAGCTGCTGTTCATCATCGCGCTGGTCTCCGTCATGCCGAGCGACATGCTGGGCCTCACCGGTTCGAGCGTGCGCGTCTTCGTGATGATCCTGGTCATCGGATTCTTCGGCTGGCCCTACATCGGACGCGTGGTGCGCGGCCAGACGCTCTCGCTGCGTGAGCGCGAGTACGTCGAGGCCGCCCGATCGCTGGGCGCCGGTCGGCTGTACATCCTGTTCAAGGAACTGCTGCCCAACCTGGTCGCCCCGATCGTCGTGTACACGACGATGATGATCCCCACCAACATCCTCACCGAGGCGGCGCTCAGCTTCCTGGGCGTCGGCGTCAAGCCGCCCACCGCCTCGTGGGGACAGATGCTCTCGAGCGCGATCGACTACTACGAATCGGACCCCATGTACATGGTGGTCCCGGGTGTGGCGATCTTCATCACCGTGCTGGCCTTCAATCTCTTCGGCGACGGCGTCCGGGACGCGCTGGACCCGAAGGCCTCCCGCTGAACCGCGAACTGCTGAACCGCGAACTGCTCTGAACCGCACCGCTGAACCGCAGAACCGCTGAACAGCGAAACCGCCGAACACGGCACCCCAACCGTCCCGTGGCCTTCACACGGGGTCTCTCATCTAATCCGGAGGATCCGAGATCGTGACTACCCAACGCACCTCAGGGCGGCGGAAGCAGGCATTTGCCGCTGCCGCCGCGGTCGCCGCGCTGCTGACCACGGCGGCGTGCGGCGGTGGCGGAAGCGACGACGACAAGGGCTCGACCACCGGCGCTGCCGGCTTCGACGCCGCGAACAACAAGGTCGCCCAGGCTTCCGCCGCCAAGAAGGGCGGCACGCTGAAGTTCGGTGCCGCACAGGACGCCGACTCGTGGGACACCACGCGCGGCTACTACGGCATGATGTGGAACTTCGCCCGCTACTACAGCCGTCAGCTCGTCACGAACAAGACCGAGCCGGGCGCGGCGGGCGCCGAGCTCACCCCGGACCTCGCCACCGGTCTCGCCAAGGTCACCGACGACGGCAAGACCTACACGTACACCCTGCGTGACGGCATCACGTGGGAGGACGGCAAGGCGATCACGTCCAAGGACGTGAAGTACGGCATCGAGCGTGTGTGGGCGCAGGACGTGCTCTCCGGCGGTCCCGTCTACCTGAAGGACGTCCTGGACCCCACGGGCGCGTACAAGGGTCCGTACAAGGACACCGCCGCGGACAAGCTGGGTCTGAAGGCGATCGACACGCCCGACGACAAGACCATCGTCTTCCACCTCCCGAAGGCCAACTCGGACTTCGAGGAGATGCTGGGCCTGATCTCGGCCTCCCCGGTCCGCCAGGACATGGACACCAAGTCCAAGTACGGCCTGAAGCCGTTCTCCTCGGGCCCGTACAAGTGGGCGTCCTACAGCCCGGGCAAGGACCTCAAGCTGGTCCGCAACACCAACTGGAAGCAGGCCTCGGACCCGGTCCGCAAGGCCTACCCGGACGAGATCACCGTCAAGTTCTTCTCGGACGCCAACCAGCTGGACCAGCGTCTGCTCAGCGGTGACCTGGACCTCGACCTGAACCAGACCGGCATGTCGCCGCAGGGCCGCACCACCGCCCTGAAGGAGCACAAGGCCAACCTGGACAACCCGGTCTCCGGCTACGTCCGTTACGCGGTCTTCCCGCAGAGCGTCGCGCCGTTCGACAACCTCGAGTGCCGCAAGGCCGTGATCTACGGCGCCGACCACGTGTCGCTGCAGACCGCCCGCGGCGGCCCGGTCGCCGGTGGCGACATCGGCACCAACATGCTGCCGCCGTCCGTCCCGGGCGCCGAGGGTCAGAAGTACGACCCGTACGAGATCTCCGGCGCGAACAAGAGCGGCAACGAGGCCAAGGCCAAGGAGGCCCTGAAGGCCTGCGGTCAGCCGAACGGCTTCAAGACCACCATCGCGGTCCGCAACAACAAGCCGGTCGAGGTGGCCACCGCCCAGTCCCTCCAGGCGTCGCTGAAGAAGATCGGCATCACCGCCGAGATCGACCAGTACGACGGCTCGCAGACCTCCGGCATCATCGGCAGCCCTTCGAACGTGAAGAAGAAGGGCTACGGCATCATCATCATGGGCTGGGGTCCGGACTTCCCGACCGTCCAGGGCTTCGGTCTGCCGCTGTGGGACAGCAAGTACATCCTCGAGAGCGGTAACAACAACTTCGCGCTCATCAAGGACAAGGCGATCGACGGTCTGTTCGACTCGTACGTCACCACGCTGGACGCCGCCGGCAAGACCAAGATCTCCACGGAGATCAACCACAAGGTGATGGAGGGCGCGTACTACCTGCCCTTCGTCTTCGAGCGGTTCATCAACTGGCGCTCGGACAACCTGGCGAACGTCTACACGAGCGACGGCTACAGCGGTATGTACGACTTCGTCAACCTCGGTCTGAAGAACTCGAAGTAAACCCGGCACACCCGCCGAACGGCACGAAAGGCAGGTGAAGGCCGGCGCGGCGTGACTGCGGGCCACTGGACGATCTCCAGTGGCCCGTGGTCCGCGGCGGGCCGAGAGCTGTGCTCGCTTACCTCATCAGGCGGTTGCTGGCCGCCGCAGTGATGCTTGTGGTCATCGTCATGGTGGTCTTCGGCATCTTCTTCCTCATCCCCAAGTGGGCCGGCGTCGACATCGCCTTGAGCTTCGTGGGCAAGCAGGCCGACCCTGCAGCCGTCGAGGGGGTGCGCGAGAAGCTGGGCCTGGGCGACCCGATCTACGCCCAGGTCTGGGAGTTCTTCAAGGGCATCTTCGCCGGTCGCACCTACACGGGCGGTGGCGATTCCATCCACTGCGCCGCCCCGTGCTTCGGCTACTCCTTCCGCAGTGAGCAGGCCGTCTGGCCCGTGCTGACCGACCGCTTCCCGGTGACGCTGGCCCTCGCGCTCGGCGCCGCCGTGCTGTGGCTGATCTTCGGCGTCTCGGCGGGCGTGCTCTCCGCGCTCAAGCGCGGCAGCATCTGGGACCGCGGCGCGATGGTCGTCGCGCTCTCGGGCGTCTCCCTGCCGATCTACTTCACCGGCATGGTCGCCCTGTCGATCTTCGTCTACGGACTGGATCTGTTCGACGGGCAGTTCGTGCCACTCGACGAGAGCTTCACCGGCTGGTTCGGCGGCATGATCCTGCCGTGGATCACCCTCGCGTTCCTGTACGCGGCGATGTACGCGCGCATCACCCGGGCCACCATGCTGGAGATCCTCGGCGAGGACTACATCCGCACCGCCCGCGCCAAGGGCCTCAAGGAGCAGACCGTCATCGGCAAGCACGCCATGCGCTCCACGATGACGCCGCTGCTGACCATGCTCGGCATGGACCTGGGCGCCCTCATCGGCGGTGCGATCCTGACCGAGACGGCGTTCAACCTGCCCGGCCTCGGCCAGGCCGTGCTCAACGCCATCAAGAACCAGGACCTGCCCATCATCCTGGGCGTCACCCTGATCACTTCTCTCGCGGTGCTCGTCGCCAACCTCGTGGTGGACATCCTGTATGCCGTGATCGACCCCCGAGTGAGGCTCGCATGACCGAACTCAGCAAGAGCGGAGCGGCCGTGGGCGAGCCCACCCCCGCCTCGCCCGCGCCGTCCGCCTTCCTCGAAGTGCGCGACCTCAAGGTGCACTTCCCGACCGACGACGGCCTGGTCAAGTCCGTCGACGGGCTCAGCTTCCAGCTGGAGAAGGGCAAGACGCTCGGCATCGTCGGCGAGTCCGGCTCCGGCAAGTCGGTGACCTCGCTCGGCATCATGGGCCTGCACACCGCCGGCCAGTACGGCAAGCGCAAGGCCCAGATCTCCGGCGAGATCTGGCTGGACGGCACCGAACTGCTGTCCGCCGACCCGGACTACGTCCGCAAGCTGCGCGGCCGCGAGATGGCGATGATCTTCCAGGATCCGCTGTCGGCATTGCACCCGTACTACACGATCGGCCAGCAGATCGTGGAGGCGTACCGGATCCACCACGACGTCGACAAGAAGACCGCCAAGCGCCGTGCGGTCGAGATGCTCGACCGGGTGGGCATCCCGCAGCCGGACAAGCGGGTGGACAGCTACCCGCACGAGTTCTCCGGCGGTATGCGCCAGCGCGCGATGATCGCGATGTCGCTGGTCAACAACCCCGAGCTGCTGATCGCCGACGAGCCGACGACCGCCCTGGACGTGACCGTCCAGGCGCAGATCCTCGACCTCATCCGCGATCTGCAGAAGGAGTTCGGCTCCGCGGTCATCGTCATCACCCACGACCTGGGCGTCGTCGCCGAACTCGCCGACGACATCCTGGTGATGTACGGCGGCCGCTGCGTCGAGCGCGGCCCGGCCGAGGAAGTGTTCTACGAGCCCCGGCACCCCTACACCTGGGGGCTGCTCGGCTCGATGCCGCGCCTCGACCGCGACCAGCAGGAGCGGCTGATCCCGGTCAAGGGCTCCCCGCCCTCGCTGATCAACATCCCGTCCGGCTGCGCCTTCAACCCGCGCTGCCCGTACGCGGACCTCCCGAAGGACAACGTCACCCGCACCGTCCGGCCCGAGCTGGCCGAGGTCGGCAGCCGGCACTGGGCCGCCTGCCACCTGGGCAAGGAGCAGCGGGAGCGTATCTGGACCGAAGAGATTGCGCCGAAGCTGTGAGTGACGACGAGAAAGCGGTGAAGATTCCCGCGCAGGCCGACGCGCCCGAGCAGGGCGCGACCCTCACCAAGGACCCCGCCCCCGGCGAGGTCCTGCTGAAGGTCACCGGGCTGCAGAAGCACTTCCCGATCAAGAAGGGCCTGCTCCAGCGGCAGGTCGGGGCGGTGCACGCGGTCGACGGCATCGACTTCGAGGTCCGCTCCGGTGAGACGCTCGGCGTCGTCGGCGAGTCCGGCTGCGGCAAGTCCACGATGGGCCGGCTGATCACCCGGCTGCTGGAGCCGACCGGCGGCAAGGTCGAGTTCCAGGGCAAGGACATCACGCACCTCGGTGTGAACGGCATGCGTCCGCTGCGCCGTGATGTGCAGATGATCTTCCAGGACCCGTACTCCTCGCTGAACCCGCGCCACACCATCGGCACGATCGTCGGCGCTCCCTTCAAGCTCCAGGGCGTCGAGCCCGAGGGCGGCATCAAGAAGGAAGTGCAGCGGCTGCTGTCGGTCGTGGGTCTCAACCCCGAGCACTACAACCGCTACCCGCACGAGTTCTCCGGCGGTCAGCGCCAGCGCATCGGCATCGCCCGCGCGCTCGCCCTGAACCCGAAGCTGGTCGTGGCGGACGAGCCGGTCTCGGCCCTGGACGTGTCGATCCAGGCCCAGGTCGTGAACCTGCTCGACGACCTCCAGCAGGAGCTCGGCCTCACGTACGTGATCATCGCGCACGACCTCTCGGTGGTCCGGCACGTCTCGGACCGCATCGCGGTGATGTACCTCGGCAAGATCGTCGAGCTGGCCGACCGCGACCTGCTCTACAAGTCGCCGATGCACCCGTACACCAAGGCCCTGATGTCGGCGGTGCCGATCCCGGACCCGCGGCGCAAGCACGCCAAGAGCGAGCGGATCCTGCTCAAGGGCGACGTGCCCTCGCCGATCTCCCCGCCGAGCGGCTGCCGCTTCCACACCCGGTGCTGGAAGGCGACGCAGATCTGCACGACGAAGGAGCCGGTGCTCGTCGAGCTGCGCCCCGGCCAGCAGGTCGCCTGCCACCACCCGGAGAACTTCGCGGACCAGGCCCCGCAGGACACCGTCCTGCTGACCGCCGCGAAGGAGGCGGCGGAACTGGTGGCCGACGAGGTGCTCGCGGAGTCGGCGGAGACGTCGGCAGCCATGGCGGCGGAGGCCGCGGCGGACGAGGCGGAGCCGGAAGCCGTGGAGCCGGAAGCCGTGGAGCCGGAAGCGGCGGAGTCGGAAGCGGCGGAGTCGGAAGCGGCGGAGTCGGAAGCCGTGGAGCCGGAAGCCGTGGAGCCGGAAGCGGCGGAGGTCGCTGCGGAGACCCCCGAAGCCCCCGGTGAGGACGCTCCCGCCAAGGAGAAGTAAGTAACACTGAGCCCCCGCCTTGCAATGTAAGGCGGGGGCTGTGTGCTGGGTGACAATGTAAAGGTGCTTCAGCAGATCTTCAGCCCTTCCGTCCAGCACACGCTCGACCTGGCGGGCATCTTCGTGTTCGCCATCTCCGGCGCGCTGCTGGCCGTCCGCAAGAACTTCGACGTGTTCGGCATAGCCATGCTCGCCGAGGTCACGGCGCTGGGCGGCGGGGTGTTCCGGGACCTGGTCATCGGGGCCGTGCCGCCGGCCGCCTTCACCGACCTGGGGTACTTCCTGACGCCCCTGGTCGCCGCCCTGCTGGTCGTCTTCCTCCACCCGCAGGTGGAGCGGATCCAGCTGGGCGTCAACGTCTTCGACGCGGCCGGCCTAGGCCTGTTCTGCGTCACGGGGACCATGAAGGCGTACGACTACGGACTGGGCCTGACCGCATCGGCCGCACTGGGGGTCGCGACCGGCGTCGGCGGCGGTGTGCTGCGCGATGTGCTGGCCAACGAGGTGCCCTCGCTGCTGCGCTGGGACCGCGATCTCTACGCGGTCCCGGCGATGGTCGGCGCCACCATGGTGGCGCTCAGCATCCGCTACGACCTGCTCACCGATCTGGCCGGCGCCCTGGCCGCGCTCACGGCCTTCGTGCTGCGGCTGCTCGCGATGCGGTTCCACTGGCGAGCGCCGCGCGCTTGGAATCGTCGCTCGACGGTTCGCGAGGAGTAGTCCCCTTCCCTTTCCCCTTCCCCTTTCCCGTCTTCCCCTCGCCGCCGATCCGGTGCTGGTCCATCTGTGTCGTCAGCCAGCGGAACGCCGGCACCACCTGCGGCCGCCACAGCGCCATGGTGTGACCGCCCGCGTCGCTCGGGATGTAGACGACGTGCACGGCCGTCGGCGCCTTCGCCTCCTGCCGCATGGCCAGGGCGGCCTCGTAGCCGTCGTGCGGCTGGCCGGAGAGGTAGAGGGCCACGGGGGGCGGGACGGCGGCCTTGCGCAGCAGCAGATACGGGTTGTTGGCCCGGCGCAGCTGCTGGTTCTGCGCGGCGAGCGAGTCGGGCTCGACGATCGGGTCGCTGTACCCGGACAGGCTCACGGCCGCCCGGTAGCGGTCGGGGTGGGCGACGGCGAGCTTGGACGCGCAGTGCCCGCCCGCCGAGTACCCGGCGACCGCCCAGCCCTTGGGCGCGGGCTGGGCCCGGAAGTTGTCCGTGACCATCTTCGGCACGTCGAGGCTGAGCCAGCTGTCGGCGTTCACGGTGCCCGGCACATTGGCGCAGCCGGTGTCCACGCCGGGCAGCAGGGTGGTGCGCGGCGCGACCAGGATGAACGGCGCGACCTTGCCCTCGCGCATCAGCGGCGCCAGCTGCTCGTGCACATGCAGCGTCCCGTACCAGGACTTCGCGGAGCCCGGGTAGCCCGGGAGCAGCTCCACGACGGGGAAGGAGCGATGCGCGTAGGCGGGCTCGTCGTACTGCGGCGGCAGCCATACGTAGACCTCGGCGTTCACGCCGGAGATCCGGCCCTGGAGCTGGGTGACGCGCACCCCGCCGGCCGCGTGCATCCCCGGCCCCTGGGCCTGGGTGAACTTCTGGGCGACCCTGGGCAGCCGGTCCAGCGCGATCCCGCCGGTGCCGTCGGCGCCCAGGTCGGCGGCCTGCTGCACATGGGTGCCGGTGCCCAGCAGGTCGTCCCAGGTGTCGTACAGACCGTTGGCGTTGTTGACCGCCACGAAGACCAGGGCGACGGCCGTGCCCTGCGCGAACATCAGCATCAGTACCCGGGCCGCGGCGCGCAGGATCCGCGGCCCGCGCAGCCGCGACCACACCAGCAGCGGCAGCGCGACGGCGACTACGGACAGCGCGATCAGGGTGTAGAGGAACGGAGTCCCGGTGAGGCTCATGTCTTTGCAGAGGGGAAACCGGGCGTCGAGGTTACGGACGAGTTCGGACACTTACCAAGAAATTGCGAGCGCTTCACGCGGAGGCGGGCAAGGCGGAGCTACGAGCAGGGCCATGAACAAAGCTACCGCTTAGTATTATTTTGTTGTAGCGTTCAGGCATGCCTGAAGCAGCTATCGAGTGCGCACGCATCGGCGACAGCGAGTTCGACCGTGACACCGCGCTCACCCTGCGCGAGCCCGGCGTCTACGACCTCGACCTCTCGGCCGGCTGGACGATCATCAGCGCCGTCAACGGCGGCTACCTCCTCGCCGTCCTCGGTCGAGCGCTCGCGGACGCCCTGCCGCACCGCGACCCGTTCACCATCTCGGCGCACTACCTCACGGCCTCGCACCCCGGGCCCGCGGTCGTCCGCACGGACGTCGTCCGCACCGGCCGCACCCTGTCGACCGGCCAGGCCTCGCTGTTCCAGTACGACGAGAACGGCGCCGAGGTCGAGCGGATCCGCGTCCTCGCCTCCTACGGCGACCTGGACTCCCTGCCGGACGACGTCCGCACGACGGCCGTGCCGCCCGCCCTCCCGCCCATGGACCAGTGCTTCGGCCCCGAGGACGGACCCGCGCCGGTCGACGGCAGCTCCGCCATCGCCGACCGCCTGATGCTCAAGCTCGACCCGTCGACCCTCGGCTGGGCGCTCGGACAGCCCTCCGGCAAGGGCGAGATGCGGGCCTGGTTCGGTCTGAAGGACGGCCGCGACCCCGACCCGCTCTCCCTCCTCCTCGCCGTGGACGCCCTGCCGCCCACGGCCTTCGAGATCGGTCTGCGCGGCTGGGTCCCCACCGTCGAGCTGACGGTCCACGTCCGCTGCCGTCCGGCCCCGGGCCCGCTGCGCGTCTCCATCACCACCCGCAACCTCGCCGGCGGCTTCCTGGAGGAGGACGCCGAGGTCTGGGACAGTGCGGACCGCCTCGTCGCACAGTCGCGGCAGTTGGCGCGGGTCAGGCTCGGCTGAGCGGCTCCCGGCCGAGCCAGGCCGCCAACTCCGCGTAGGCGTCGGCCCCTTCGGGGACCGGGCGGGCCGGCTCGAAGGGTCGTCCGTCGCGCGGGCCGTCGGGCAGCGCCGCCCGCGCGGCGGCCAGCGAGAACTCGGCCAGCTCCGGGTCGAGCCGCAGCGGCCGGCCGAGTCCCTCGGAGAGATCCCAGGTGTGCGCCACGATCTCCATGACGTAGGCGGACAGCGCCTCCCGGCCCGGGATGTCGCCCCGCGGCACCCGCACCGGCCCGGCCATCCGCTCGTCGCTCGCCCAGGCCCTCAGCACCCGGGTCCTGATCTCGCCGTACGCCCGCGGCCAGCCGTCGTCCTCGACGCCGTCCACGAACATCCGTACGGCGAGCCCGTCGCCGCCCTCCCCGACGACCGCGATCCGCACGCTGCCGCCGACGATATGGCTGAGCAGCGTGCGGACGTCGTACTCGGCGCAGGGCGTGGGGCCGGTCAACTGCTCGGGCCGTACGGTCCCGATGAGCTCGGCCGCCTGCGCGGTGGCCCGGGTGTACAGGGGGCGTGGGTCGGTCATGGCGGAGCCTCTCTGGTCGGAGCCGGTGCTGCTCCTCGCAGACTTCCCGGAAAACCCCACGACCGCCGTCGGCAACGGCGAGGCCGACCCGTATGGCGGGCCCTGTCGGCCGTCAGGTCGCCCTCCGCCTGCCCTCCGTCCGCCGTCAGCCTGCCCTCCGTCCGCCGTCAGCCTGCCGTCCGTCCGCCGTCTTCTGTCACGGAGCTGTACCAGCGCACTGACCGGCTATCAGGGGTGAACTCGCAGGTCAGCGAGGTTTGTTGAGCCGTGCTTTACCTGATTGACAGGCGGCGGACAGAGGAGGCTCAAGGAAGCCCTAAGCGCTGTTGGTTGAGTTCCCGGCCTCAGGTCCCCTTCATCTTCCATGGAGCTGTCTCTCATGAAGCGTGCGCTGATGCCCGTCCGTCTCGTCCCCGCGGTGGCGCTGCTGGCGCTCTCGCCCCTCGCCCTGGTGGCCTGTGGCTCGGGCGACTCCTCGTCCTCGAACAGCGGTACCACCAGCCAGCAGTCCTGCTCGCCGCCGACCGGCAACGCCTCGGGGATGCCCAGCGGCGCGCCGAGCGGCGCCCCCTCGGGCGCGCCCACCGGCGCCGCGGCCTCGGGGCAGCCGACGGGCGCTCCGACCGGCACGCCGACCGGCGTCCCGTCGGGCGCGCCGAGCGGCGGCCCCGGCGGCGGCGGTCAGGGCGGCCCCGGCGGCGGCCAGGGCGGCGGCTGTGGCGGTCCCGGCGGCGGCCAGGGAGCCGGCCAGGGGCAGCAGGCCCAGCAGCAGGGCTGACCGGCGGGTCACCCACAGGGGCGGGGGGCGGGGGGGCGGGGGGGGGGCCCCCGGGGGGGGCCCCGGGGGGGGCGGGGGCGGCAAGGAGAAGAGGGGGGGGGGGCAAAAGGTGGAGAAAC
>NZ_JBSFWB010000081.1:0-15667 GCF_053592635.1 Streptomyces sp. NPDC002623
CTCATCGGCGACTCCCCCATCCACGGCCCCGAAGGCATCCGCTTCTACACCCGCCCCAAGGTCGTCACCACCCGCTGGCCGCAGCCCGCCCAGCAGGTCACCGCCGGCTTCAACTTCCCCACCTCCAACTGAGATTCCCCACCGGGACTTTTCGAAAGGCACCTCCATGACCACCTCGGGCAAGCCCCTTTCCGTCGCCGTGATCGGCGCAGGTATGGCCGGTCGCAGTCACGCCGCCGGATACCGCAACGTCAACACCGTCTTCGGCGCCGGTCTGCCGCCGGTGAGGTTGGCCGCGATAGCCGATGCCAATGTGGCGCTCGGCGAGGACGCCGCCCGGCGTTACGGCTTCGAGAAGGCACTCCCGAGCTGGGAGGCCGTCGTCGAGGACCCGACGATCGACGCGGTCAGCATCGTCGTCGGCAATGCTCTGCACCGGCCGATCGCCGAGGCGCTGGTCGCCGCCGGGAAGCATGTGCTGTGCGAGAAGCCGCTGGCCGGGTCGCTCGAGGACGCCCGTGCCATGGCCGAGTTGGAGCAGAGCGCGGATGTCGTGACGGCCGTCGGGTACACCTTCCGCCGCTCCCCCGGCATCGCCGGCATCCGTGACCACGTGCAGCGTGGTGAGCTGGGTGACCTCACCCTGTTCAGCGGGCGCTACTGGTGCGACTACGCGACCGACCCGCGCGGTCCGCTGAGCTGGCGCTTCAAGGGCGGCGCCGGTTCGGGTGCGCTCGGTGACGTCGGTTCGCACGTGATCGACGCCGCCGAGTACGTCGCCGGTCCGATCGTGTCCGTCTCGGGCGCCGTGCTCTCGACGCAGATCGCCAAGCGTCCGCTGCCGCTGGGCGCGGTCGTCGGGCACAACGCCGCTCCTGTCTCCGACGAGTTCGGCGAGGTGGAGAACGAGGACACCGCGTCCTTCACCGCCACCTTCGCCTCGGGCCTGGTCGGCACCTTCTCGGTGACGCGCACCGGCTTCGGTCTGCCCAACGGGCTCTCCTTCGACGTCCTGGGCGTCGGCGGCCGGGCCGCGTTCGACCAGCACCGGCCCGCCGAGTACCTCTTCGACGACGCCCAGCCCGACGCCCGTACGCGCGGTGCCCGGCAGATCATCGTCGGCCCGAACCTGCCGTACTTCGCGGGCGGCGTCCCGATGGAGGCGCCGGGTGTCGGCGCGAGCAACGGCGACAACTTCACCTACCAGGCCCGTGCCTTCCTCGACCAGGTCGCCGGCGTCACCGAGCCGCTGCCGGCCTGCGCCACCTTCGCCGACGCGCTGCGGACGATGGAGATCATCCAGGCCGTCGTCGCCTCCGCCCGCAACGACGGCGCGGCCGTCGCCGTTCCGCCCGTCGCCTGACGTCCCGCACGCATCCTAGGAGCATCCCCATGGCCCTCAAGCTCGGCGCCTACACCGCCTGTCTGCACGACCGGCCCCTCACCGAGGCCCTCGACGTCCTCAAGGAGAACGGTCTGACCTCCGTGGAGGTCAACACCGGCGGCTTCATCCCCTCCCCGCACTGCCCGGTCGACCTGCTGCTGTCCTCGGCCGCCGCCCGCGAGGAGTACCTGGCGACCTTCGCCGAGCGCGGGATGGAGCTGACCGGGCTCAACTGCAACGGCAACCCGCTGAACCCGCTGCCCGGGGTCGGCCCGAAGCACGCCGACGATCTGCGGCGCACGATCCGGCTGGCCGGTCTGCTCGGTGTGAAGCACGTGGTCACCATGTCGGGCACGCCGGGCTCCGACCCCGACGCGAAGTACCCGTCCTGGGTCGTCAACCCGTGGGACGGCGTCTACATGGACGTCCTGGACTACCAGTGGGGGGTGGCCGTCGAGTTCTGGAAGGAGATCGACGCGCTGGCCCGGGAGAACGACGTCCGGGTCGCCATCGAGATGCACCCGCACAACGTGGTGTTCTCGCCGGTCACCCTGAAGCGGCTGGTCGACGCGGGCGGTCTGACGAACGTCGGCGCCGAGATGGACCCGTCCCACCTGATGTGGCAGGGCATGGACGTCATCGCGTCCGTCAAGTGGCTGGGCCCGCTGGTGTTCCACGCGGCCGCGAAGGACGCCACGCTCTGCCCCGGCGCCGACATCCGCGGGGTGCTGGACACGTCGTTCACCCGCGTGCCCGCCGACGCGCCCGGCAAGGTGCCCACCGGCTACGGCTTCTGGTGCAACGCCTGGCCGGAGAACCCGGCCTGGAAGTTCGTCGCCGTCGGCAACGGCAACGGCGTCCCGTTCTGGACCGAGTTCCTGCGCGCCCTCGCCGAGATCGACCCGGACATGGCCGTGAACATCGAGCACGAGGACGCCGCCTACTCGCAGACCGAGGGGCTCGCCCTGGCCGCGAAGAACCTGCACAGCGCCGCGGCCGGCCTGTAACCCGCTCCTCCGCGTGGCCCCGTGACCGTCGGCGGTCCCGGGGCCACGCCTTCGTGCAGCGCCGATCGGCCGACCGATCGGCTAGCTGCGGGCCCGCAGATGGATGGTGGCCAGGAGCAGGTTGGGGTCCTGCCGGGTGAAGTACGCCGCGCTGGGGACATAGGCGGTGCGGCCGCGTACGGCCACGGAGGTGGGGTTGGACAGCCCGTCCTGTCGGGTGAGGACGACCGTGTGGGTGCCGTTCGGGCGTACGCGGGCGACCTGGCTGCCGCCGGTCAGGGCGACGAGGGCGGTGTCGCGGTGGCGCTCGACGAAGGCGAAGTCGTCGATCCCGTACAGCCCGGTGGCCCGGGTCTGGATCGGGGCCGGGAAGCCGTTCTGGCGTACCCGGATGCGCAGCAGGGTGCCGGTGGCGGAGTTGGACACCCACACGGCGTTGCGGTGGAACTTGAGGCCGTTGGCTCCGACGCCGGCCACGGGAGGACCGTCCGAGTGCGACGCGACCGGTTGGAGGGCGGTTCCGATGGCCCATGCGGTGGGTGTGCCGCCCCGGCGCGGGACGCGCCAGACGGTGCCGAGCACCGAGTCCGCCGCGTAGAGCACGCCTCGGCGTTCGTCGAGGGCGAGGCCGTTGGGGAACCCGTTCGGCGGGAGCTGTGCGATCTGTCGGGGGGTGCCGCCGCCGCGCGGGATGCGCCAGATGCCGGTCTCGCTGGTGCCGGTGGCGTAGTTGACGTAGAGGGTGCCGTCGGATGCGCGGGCGATGCCGAGGACGATGGCCGCGCCGACGACGGGGGTGTGCGGGTTCGCCACGGCGGGCAGGGTCGCGAGGATGCGCGTCCCCTGGGTGCGGCTGATGTTGGCGACCTGTCTGGCGCCCGAGAAGGTCAGGTCGGCGGAGCCGTCGGGTTCGAGGGCGATGTTCTCCGGTGTCTGTCGTGCGGCGAAGTCGAAGTGGGCGACCACGCGCGGGTCGGTGACGGGCGGCTCGCCGCCCGAGGCGGGCGCCGTGGCCAGCAGGCTCAGGGCGAGAACGGCGGCGGTGACACCCGCCGACCGGGTGAGTCGGGGCATGAACCTCTCCTTGAAAGGGAGCGGGAAGCGCCGCGGTGCGGCGGCCAGACGACCATGGCTGTGCGCTGGCTGCGACCGCCGCAGTCGCGGCCGGGAGGTCGCCCGCGTGGCGCAGGGCTTGGAGCCGCCTGCGGCTCACGCGAGTGACGCCGTATGCACCAGACTGGGCCGTGCGGACAATCGTTCTTCGGACCATCATCCAGAAAGAAGTGCAGCGTGATCATCTTCGGCACCAAGGGATACCTCTACCAGCTGGCGATACTGACGCTGGTGTGCGGGCAGTGCGGCAACCCTTCCGCGCACACGCTCAGGAAGCGGGTCACGAAGTTCACGCTGTTCTTCGTGCCGCTGTTCCCGATCTCGACGAAGTACGCGACGCAGTGCACGTTCTGCGGTGCGGAGCAGAAGGTCACGAAGGAGCAGGCCGACCAGTTGCTGGCGCAGGGCGCGGGCGGCGTCGGCGGCCAGGCGTACGGGCAGCCGCAGCAGCAGCCGCACCAGCACTGACGTCCCGGCCGCCGATGGCCTACGGGGTGAGTCCGGCCCGGTCGCAGGCGGCCCGGAGGTGCGGGGTGCAGATCTGGGCGACGGTGTAGAGGCCGTCCTCGACGAGGATCGGCTCGATGTCGTCGACCGTCACGGCGACCGGTGTGAGCAGGACCGCGGGGATGCCCTTGGCGGTGGGGCTGTCGACGGTCGTGGTGGCGCTGTCGCGGGGGTCCTCGCCGCGGCCGGCGGCGACGGCCATGGCGGCGACGGCGGCCGCTTCCTTCTCGAACGGCTTGTACACCGTCATGTACTGCTCGCCCTTGACGATGCGCCGCACGGCGTCGAGGTCGGCGTCCTGGCCGGTGACGGGCGGGAAGTCGGTGACGCCGGCGCTCTTGAGGGCGGCGACGACGCCGGCCGCGATGGAGTCGTTGGCCGCCAGGACGCCGTCGATCCGGTCCGGGCCGAGCGCGGCGATGGCGGCGGACATGTTGCTGTGGGCGTTCTGGGTGCTCCAGTCCAGGGTTTCGTAGGACCTGCCGATCCTCACCTTGCCGGCGAGGACGGACAGCGCGCCGTTGCGGTACAGGGCCGCGTTGGGGCTGGTGGGGTCGCCGTTCACCATGACGATGTCGCGGCCCTCGGTGCGCTGCTCCATGGCCTCCAGGAGCGCCTCGCCCTGGAGTCGGCCGACCTGGAGGCCGTCGAAGCTGACGAAGCCGGTGATGGGGCCCTCGGCGAGGCGGTCGTAGGCGATGACGGGGACGCCGGCGCGGCGCGCCTCCTGGATCGAGGAGCGCATCGCCCGGGTGTCGGCGGCGTCGAGGATCAGGACCTCGGCGCCCTTGGTGACCATGGAGATCAGCTGTTGTCGCTGTCTGGTCACGTCGTTCTCGGCGTTGGCGTACTCCAGCGTGCAGGCGGGGCACAGCGTCTTCAGCTTCGACTGGATCAGCGGCCGGTCCGCGTGTTCCCAGCGGGGGACGGCGCGGCTGGGGAGCAGCAGGCCGACGGTGAAGCCTTCTCCCGCGGTCGGCTCCTCGTCTCCGCCGCAGGCGGCGAGGGGCAGCGCCAGGAGTGCCGCGGCGAGCACGGCGACGAGGCGCCTGCGACGGTTCGGGCGGTTCGGATGGTTCGGGCGGTTCGGATGGTTCTTCACGGCTCTCCCCCTGGTACGGCGATCTCGCTGCACACCTGTTTGCCGCCGGCCACCGGGACCGTGACGAAGGACTCCGACATGGCCTCGACCAGCAGCAGGCCGCGGCCGCCGGTGGACTCCCAGTCGACGATCACGGGCTTGGCGGGTGCGCGCGGCGAGGAGTCGCTGACGCAGACGCGGACCCGGTCGCCGCGCAGGGTCAGGTCGAGACGGACCGGGCCCTGGGTGTGCACCAGGGCGTTGGTGACGAGTTCGGAGACGACCAGCAGCACGGCGTCGCCCGTCTCCGGGATGTTCCAGCGGCGCAGGGTGCGGGCGGTGAAGCGGCGGGCGTGCATGACGGCGTCGGGCAGCCGCCACACCATCCAGCCGGCCCGGATGGGCCGGGTCTTCATGCCGTCGTAGCGCAGGAGCAGCAGCGCCACGTCGTCCTCCCGGCGGCCGGCGTCGCCGAGGAGTTCGTCGGCCATCTTGCCGAGGTCGCCGGGGTCGGCGGCGGCCAGGGCGACGCGGGTGCGGTGCATGCCCTCGTCCAGGGGCAGGTCGGCGGCCTCGACCAGGCCGTCGGTGACCAGGGCGAGGACCGTGGCGGGGGCCAGTTCGACGGCCGTCATGGGGAACTCGGCCTCCGCGAGGATGCCCAGCGGGGGTCCGCCGGCGACCTCGACCTCCTCGGTGTCGCCGTCGGGCAGCCGCAGCATCGGGGCGAGGTGGCCGGCGCGGACGAAGAGGGTGTTGCCCTCCTCCATGTCGAGTTCGGCGTAGCAGCAGGTGGCGAAGAGGTCGGTCTCCATGCCGACGAGGAGCCGGTTGGCGTGCGAGACGACCACGTCGGGCGGGTGGCCCTCCATGGCGTAGGCGCGGACCGCGGTGCGCATCTGGCCCATGATCGTGGCGGCTCCGGCGCTGTGTCCCTGGACGTCTCCGATGACCAGGGCGACCCGGTCCTCGGAGAGGGCGATGACGTCGTACCAGTCGCCGCCCACCTGGAGGCCGCGCCGGGCGGGCAGATAGCGGGCGACGGCGGTGCCGCCGGGGAGTTCGGGCAGCCGCCGGGGCAGCAGACTGCGCTGGAGCATCGTGGCGAGTTCCTGCTCGGCGTCGTGGGCGTGGGCGCGTTTGAGCGCCTGGCCGACGAGGGCGGCGGTGGCGGTGAGCAGGGAGCGTTCCTCGGGGGCGAAGTCGTGCGGCCGGTCCCAGCCGACCAGGCAGACTCCGGCGACCTGGCCTTTCGCGGGGAGCGGCAGGACGGCGAGTCCGCCGGTGCCGATGCCGGACAGGCCGGGTTCGAGGAGCGTGCCGGCGGGCCAGAGGTCCATACGGCCGTCGCGCAGGGCGGCCTGGAGGGTGGGCAGGGCGCGCAGGGATGCGTCGGGCCATTCGGTGCGCCACTCGGAGCGCCAGGTCGGCGGCCAGGCGGTGGGCTGGGGCGGGTCGAGGACGGTGACCATGAGGCGGTCGTCCTGCAGTGCGGCGAGGGCCACGCGGTCGGCGGCCAGCGGCTCGCGCAGGGCGGCGACCACGACGCGGCCGACGTCCCGGACGGTCGCGGCGTCGTCGAGGGCGGCGGTGAGCCACTGGATCCTGGAGACGTCGTCGCCGCCGCGGCGCAGGACGGGGGTCGCCGTCACCACGCCGACCAGCTGTTCGGGTCCGTCGGCGGCGTCCGCGACGACCCGGCAGCTCAGGCTGAGCCAGCGCATCTCGCCGCCGGGGCCGCGCACCCGGAACTCCAGGTCGCGTCGGCCGGAGGCCTCGTCGGAGGGCTCCAGGACGGACATGAGGGCGTGCATGTCCTCGGGGAGGGCGTGGGAGAGCAGGGTGTCGGCCTTGCCGTCGAAGTCGTCCGGGGTGATGCCGACGAGTTCGAGCAGGGTGTCGTCGGCGTCGATGAGGCCGGTGTCCGGGACGAGGACGAAGGAGCCGACGCGCAGGCTGCGCAGTGCGGGGCCGAGCAGCGGTGTCGGCGTCGGTGGGTCGGCGCCCGGCTGGAGGAGGACTGCGACCGCGTCGGCGTATCGCTCGAGGAAGCGGCGTTGCTCGTTCTCGAAGCCGTCCTGTGTGGCGCTGAGGACCAGGAGGCAGCCGAGGCGTCCGCCCTGCGGGCCGAGGGGGAGCGCGCCGATGGAAGGTGCGTCGGCCGGGGCCTCGGGGGTCAGCCAGAGGGGGTGGTCGGTGCGGAAGGCGCGGGCCGCGGGTGAGTCACCGGACAGGGGGAGGCGCTCCGGCGGGCCCGCTCCGGAAGGGGTGCCTCCGGACGCGTCCACCAACCGAAGCTCTTCGGTGCCGGCACTGGGCGCGTAGACCGCTGCCAGTGTCGCTCCGGCGAAGGTCAGGGCCCGGTCGAGGCATGTCCGCAACGTACCTCCCGTCCTGCCGCAGGTGCCGACCGGTTGAGATCGACGCACCCACCCACCAGAATCGCATATACGGATCAACCGAACATATCCACCTTATTGTCATCTACGGCAGGTATCGCAGATGAAGGCCTGCATACGGGACACAGCCGCCGCGGTGACCGCGTTCTCCACCGCGGTCGTCCTGGCGGCCTGTGGGGCGGGTGCCGGGACCGACTCCGACGGGGAGGAGGGACCGCGCATCGGCCTGCTGCTGCCGGACGCCACCACGGCGCGCTGGGAGGCACAGGACAGACCCCTGCTGGAGAAGAGGATCGAGGAGCTGTGCGACACCTGCGTGGTCGAGGACACCAACGCCAAGGGCGATGTCGCCCTGCAGCAGGAACAGATGGACTCCATGGTCACCAAGGGCGTCGACGCCATCGTGCTGGTGGCCGTGGACGCCCGCTCGCTCGCCCCGGCGGTCACGAAGGCGCACGAGGCGGGCATCCCCGTCATCGCCTACGACCGGCTCGCCGAGGGCCCGATCTCGGGCTATGTCTCCTTCGACGGGGTGGAGGTCGGCCGGCTCCAGGGCCGGGCCCTGCTGACGGCGATGGGCGACAAGGTGCCCGGCGCCCAGATCGTCATGATGAACGGCGATCCCAGCGACCCGAACGCCAAGGCGTTCGAGAAGGGCGCGCTGTCGGTGCTGAGCGGGAAGGTGAGGATCGGCAAGGCCTACGAAACCCCGCAGTGGCGGGCGGAGACCGCGCACATGAACATGTCCGGGGCCCTCGCCGCCCTGGGCGCCGACGCCATCGACGGGGTCTACGCGGCCAACGACGGCCTCGCCGGCGGGAGCATCGCCGCCCTCAAGGCGAACAAGGTCTCCCCGCTGCCCCCGGTCACCGGGCAGGACGCCGAGCTCTCCGCGCTGCGCCGGATCGTCGGCGGCGAGCAGTACATGACGGTCTTCAAGCCGTTCGGGCCCGAGGCGGCCGCGGGCGGCGCGATGGCAGTGGCGGCGGCCCGCGGGCAGAGCCTCGACCCGGTGGCCACCGGCGAGGTGCCGACCCGCGGCGGCGAGGCGGTCGCGTCCGTGCTGCTCACCCCGGTGTCCGTGACGGTCGACAACATCGCGCAGACCGTCGTGAAGGACGGCCTGCACACCGTCCGGCAGATCTGCACGCCCGAGCTCCGGGCCGCCTGCGACCAGGCCGGACTGACCTGACCCGAAATGCTCCGCACCGAAATCCTCCTGTCCGGACTCGCCCGAGCCGGAATCGTCCGACCCGGACCCGTCCGACGCCGCATCGGCCCGCCCTCGGGAAGGAGTTGGTCTCCGTGCCGGGTCTTCCCCTGCTGGCGCTGCGGGGCGTGTGCAAACGCTTCGGCGTCGTCGAGGTCCTCACGGACATCGAGCTGGAGATCCACGCCGGTCAGGTCGTCGCACTCCTCGGGGACAACGGGGCCGGCAAGTCGACCCTGGTCAAGGTGATCTCCGGGGTCGCCCCGGCGGAGCGGGGCGTCATCGAGTGGCAGGGCCGGCCGGTCCAGATCAGACGCCCGCACGACGCCCGGGACCTGGGCATCGCCACCGTCTACCAGGACCTCGCGCTGTGCGGGAACCTCGACGTCGTCGGGAACCTGTTCCTCGGCCGGGAGATCCGCAGGTTCGGGTTCCTCGACGAGATGGAGATGGAGCGCCGCACCCGGCAGCTGCTGGAGCGGCTGACCAAGGGGATGCCCGATCTGCGCGGCCCCGTCGTCTCGCTCTCCAGCGGGCAGCGGCAGACGGTGGCCATCGCCCGCTCGCTCCTCGGCGACCCGCGGGTCCTGCTGCTGGACGAGCCGACGGCAGCGCTGGGCTTCGAGCAGACCACCGAGGTTCTCGACCTCGTCGACCGGTTGCGCGACCGCGGTCTGGGCGTCCTGCTCATCAGCCACAACATGGGTGACGTGAAGGCTCTCGCGGACCGCGCCGCGGTGCTGCGCCTGGGGCGCAACAACGGGTTCTTCGACGTGAACACCGTCTCCCAGGAGCAGATCGTCTCGTCCATCACCGGCGCCACGGAGAACGTCCCCCGCCGGCCGGCCGCCCGGGAGGCGGGGTGGGAATGAGCATGCGGGCCGTCGTCCGTGGCGGGCGCAGCGGGGTGGCGGTCTTCCGGCGCAAGTGGCGCGCCGGTGAACTGGGGTCGCTCCCCGTGGTCCTCGTCCTGGCCGTCGTCTGGATCACCTTCCAGTCCCTCAACGAGAACTTCCTCTCGCCCCGGAACCTGTCCAACCTCAGCGTGGACATCGTGGGGACGGGTCTGATCGCGGTCGGCATCGTCTTCGTGCTGCTGCTCGGCGAGCTCGATCTGTCCGTCGGCTCGGTCAGCGGCCTGGCGGCGGCCGTGTTCGCGGTGCTGAACGTGAACAACGGGGTGCCGGAGTGGCTCGCGCTGATCGTCGCGGTGCTCGCGGGCACCGTGGCGGGGACCGTCCAGGGCTACTCCATCGCCAGGACCCGGGTGCCGGCGTTCGTGGTCACGCTCGCCGGGCTGCTCACCTGGAACGGCCTGATGCTCGCCGTCCTCGGCGACAGCGGCACCGTCAACCTCGACGAGAACGGGCTGGTCGCCCGGTTGACCAGCTACTACTTCACCCAGGACGCCGTCGCCTACAGCCTGGCGGCGCTCGCCGTGGGCGCGGTCTTCCTCGTCTCCGACCTGGGCCGACGGCGGCGCAGGGCCGTCGGCATGCCGCACCGTTCGCTGAGCGACATCGTGGTGCGCACGGGCGGTCTCGCGGCGGTCGCCTTCACCATCGCCTATCTGCTCAACCGCTTCCAGGGCCTGCCGCTCGCGCTGCTCGTCTTCCTCGCGGTGGTGGCCGGCCTCGACGTGTTGCTCCGCCGCACGCGCTACGGACGGCAGGTCTACGCACTCGGCGGCAGCGTCGAGGCCGCCCGCCGCGCCAGCCTCAACGTGACCTGGGTGCAGACGGCGGTGCTCGCGACCTCGGGCACGATGGCCGCGATCGGCGGCCTGTTCCTCGCCTCCCGCATCACCTCGGTGAGCCAGAGCTCCGGCTCGGGCGTGCTGCTCGTCAACGCCATCGCGGCGGCCGTCATCGGCGGCACCAGTCTGTTCGGCGGGCGCGGCACGACCTGGTCGGCGGTGCTCGGCATGCTGGTCATCCAGTCGATCGCCTCGGGCATGGCCATCACCGACACTCCCCCGGCCGTCCAGTTCGTGATCACGGGCGGGGTGCTGTTCGCCGCGGTCGTCATCGACGCACTGTCACGCCGCACCCAGGAAGCCCACGGACGGGCTTGACCGGGGTGCCCCTCAGCGGGCGTTCGGCGTACTGTGGTGCCCGATCGTTTTGATGAAAGTTGCACCACTTTTTTGACCGCAACTGAACGCGGCGCTGCCGACGCGTCGTACTGAGGGGTGCCGGCGCGTCATGCGCGAGGCGATCCAGAGGCGATAGGACAAGCGTGTCGAACAACTCACCCACAACGGAGGGACGGAGAAGGTCCCTCACCCGCAACTGGCCCGTGGGCAGGCGGCTGCGGGCCGTTCTCCTGATCCCGGTGCTCGTCGCCCTCGTACTCGGGGGCGTGCGGGTGAAACGTTCGGTCGACACCTGGCAGGACGCCGACGACGCGGTCCGCGTGGCCGAACTGGTCCAGGCGGCGAACAAATACGCGAGCGACGCGATCAATGAGCGCGACGTCTCGGTCATCCCGCTGCTCACGGAGAAGAAGGCGACGGACACGGTCGTCCAGGCCCGGAAGATCACCGACTCGGACGCACAGGCGTTCGACGCGGCGGTCACCCGGATGCCGAAGACCCCCGGACTCCTGCGCCGCGTGCAGCTGGTGCGCAACGGCGAGAAGCAGCTCACCGCCGTGCGGGGCGCCGCGTTCACCTCCCGGATGTCCGGGGTGCAGACCGAGGAGAGCTACCACACCATCCAGCACCCCCTGATGGAGATCTCCAACGAACTGGGCTACGGCAGCACCAACCAGGCGAGCTTCGGCCGCACGCTCTACGCCGTCTCCCTGACCCAGGCGGCCGAGTCCCTGATCCGGTCCATCGGCACCCACCTGCTGGTGGAGGACCGCGACGGCCTCGCCGAAGGCGAACTCCAGGCCCAGCTCGCCTCGTTCCGCTCCTACGCCTATCTGGAGCAGGTCGGGCTCCAGGAGTTCGCGGGCGCCGGCACCACCGAGGACACGGCGAGGCTCCAGCAGGCGCTGGCCGACGCCGAGGCCAAGGGCAAGCAGCAGACCGCCGAGGCCGCCGCGAAGGCCGAGGCGGCGGGGCAGACGTTCGTCACCCCGCCCGCCATCGACGTGATGATCACCGAGATCTCCACCGGGAAGCCCGCCGCCGAGCTGGCCGCGCAGGGCATCACCCCCGAGTCGTTCTTCGCCGCGTCCACGCTGGGCTTCGACGCCTACCGGGGCATTCAGGTGAACCTCACCGACGCCGCGCTCGCGAGCGCCCAGGACATCGCCGACGACGCCCGCCGGGACGCCATCGTCAACGCCGCCCTGGTGCTCGCCGCGGTGCTCGCCGCGTTCCTCCTCGCCTCCTGGGTGGCCCGCACGATGAGCACCGGCATGCGCCGGCTCAGCGCCTCCGCCATCGAGATCTCCGGACAGCGGCTGCCGGCCCTGATCGACCAGCTGTCGCAGACCGACCCCGGCCAGGTGGACACCCGGGTCACCCCGATCGCGATCAACACCACCGACGAGATCGGCGAGGTCGCCCGGGCCTTCGACCACGTCCACCGCGAGGCCGTCCGGCTCGCCGCCGAGCAGGCTCTGCTGCGCGGCAACATCAACGCGATCTTCACCAATCTCTCGCGCCGCAGCCAGTCCCTGATCGAGCGTCAACTGGCCCTGATCACCAGTCTGGAGGACAACGAGACGGACCCGGAGCAGCTGGAGAACCTCTTCCGGCTGGACAGCCTCGCCACCCGGGTGCGCCGCAACGGCGAGAACCTCCTGGTGCTCGGCGGCGAGAAGCCCGCCCAGCAGTGGAACCAGCCGCTTCCCCTGGTCGACGTCCTGCGCGCGGCCTCGTCGGAGGTGGAGCAGTACGAGCGCATCCGGTTCGCCGGCATCCCGGAGGACCAGATCCACGGCCGGGCCGTGACCGACCTGGTGCATCTGCTCGCCGAACTGCTGGAGAACGCCACCGTGTTCTCCTCCCCGCGCTCGGAGGTGCGGGTGACCGCCGTCCGGCTCCCCGACGGCCGGATCATGATCGAGATCCATGACGAGGGCATCGGGCTGGAGGCGGACGACTTCGCGGTCATCAACCACAAGCTGGCCAACCCGCCGACCGTGGACGTCGACATCTCCCAGCACATGGGACTGTTCGTGGTCGGCAGACTCGCCGAACGGCACGGCATCCGCGTCCAGTTGCGCCCGTCCGGCGAGAAGTCCGGCACGACGTCCCTCGTCATGCTGCCCGACACGATCGCCCATCGCTCGCCCGACGCCCAGCCCGACTCCGACACCCTGGCCCTGGCGCTCGTCAAGACCGTCCCGGCGTCCCGGTACCCGGGCGGCGCGGCGGCGCTGGGCCTGATGGACTCCGGCGACGCGTTCACGGACTTCGAGTCGTGGCAGGACGAGTCGGGCAGGGCGCGGTCCGCGCAGGAGGCTCCGGCCGAGGAGGTCAGGCCGCGGCGGCTTCCCCGGCGCCAGCGCCCCGCCTCGAACTGAGCACGCCCTGAAGGGGCGCGGGGCGCTGACATATGCGGCTCCGCCGCGCGGGCGCGACCAGCCACGACGGCGCCGCAGCCAAACGACGGCACATCGCGGCACTTCCAGCGGAGCGCTTACGCGGGACACGCCGCCGGATGGCCCATCTCACCGGTTCTCGGGCCATCCGGTCATAACGTGCACAATATGAAGAAATGCCATATCGCATACCTGGCGTGCACCGCGGCGCTCCTCGGGACCGGGCTCGGCGCAGCTCCGCCCGCCCCCGGGCACGTGGTCCATCTGGTCCAGCCGGGGGACTCGATCCAGAAGGCCGTGGACAGGGCCGAGCCGGGCGACACCGTGCTGCTGGCCGCCGGCACCTACCACGAGAGCGTCGACGTGAAGACGCACGGGCTGACCCTGCGCGGCATGGGGCGCGACACCGTGCTCCAGCCGGCGGCCAAGGCCAAGACCAAGACCAACGCCAAGAACAAGACCAAGAAGGCGGTCGGCGCGTGCGCCGCGGGCGGCAACGGCATCTGTGTCGTCGGCACCAAGGCCCACCCCGTCGAGGACGTCACCGTCGCCTCCCTGACCGTCTCCGGCTTCACCAAGAACGGCGTCTACGCGATGGCCGCCGACGCGCTGACGGTGCGCAACGTGACCGCGGTGAAGAACGGGGTGTGGGGCATCGCCCAGGAGGCGTCCCGCCACGGCGAGTTCCGGGGCAACACCGCCCGCGACAACGGCGACGCGGGGCTGTTCCTCGCCAACAGCGTCACACAGGAGCTGGGCGCCACGGACTCCGAGGGAACGGTCGTCGAGCACAACCGACTGGAGGGCAACCGGATCGGCGTCACCGTGCGCCGGCTGCGCAACCTCACCCTCGCGCGCAACCACCTCACCGGCAACTGCGCGGCGGTGTTCGTCGTCGGCGACGAGAACAAGCCCAAGGCCGGCCGGGTGACCGTCGCCGAGAACCGCATCGTGCGCAACAACAAGTCCTGCCCGAAGACGGCCCGGCTGGACGCCCTGCAGGGCTCCGGCATCGTGCTGACCGGCGCCGAGGACAGCCTGATCACCCGGAACGTCATCCAGGACAACGTCGGCAAGTCCCCGCTGTCGGGCGGCATCGTGCTGTTCAAGAGCTTCGTGGGCACCACCAGCGACCGGAACCGGATCAGCGACAACAGGCTGCGGGGCAACTCCCCGGCCGACCTGGTGAACACGGACACCACCGGCAAGGGCAACACCTTCGTGGGCAACACCTGCAAGGCGTCGAAGCCGGCCGGCCTGTGCTGACCCCGACCGTCTCGTCCCGCACCGGGACTCCCCCACAGAGAAAGAAGGCGGCACATGACAACCGCTGAGACCGCCCCACCGCCGTCCATGCGACTGCGGGAGCTCGTGTTCGGTGCGGCGTGCGCCGCCGCCGTCCGCTCCTGCGCCCGGCTGGGCGTCGCCGACGCCCTCGGCGACGCCCCCATGACGGTGGAGGACCTCGCCGCCGCGGCGAAGCTCGAACCCCGCCCGCTGCGCAGGCTGCTGCGCGCCCTGACCTGCTACGGCGTCTTCACCGAGCGCCCCGACGGGACATGGGCGCACACCGAGATGTCCCGGCTGCTGCGCGAGGACGACCCGCACAGCCTGCGCAACATCGCCCTGTGGTGCACCGAGCCGTGGACCTGGGACGCCTGGCCGAAGCTCGACGAGGCGATGCGCACCGGCGGCAACGTCGTCGAGGACCTCTACGGCAAGGAGTTCTTCACCTACCTCAACGAGGACGCCCCCGAGTCCGCCGAGGTCTTCAACCGGGCCATGACGACCTCCAGCGAGCAGTCGGCGCGCGAGGTCGCCGCCCTGCTCGACCTGTCCGGCGCCGCCTCGGTCGCCGACATCGGCGGCGGCCAGGGCCATGTGGTGGCCAGCCTGCTGGACAAGTACCCCGCGATGCACGGCAGCCTGCTCGACCTGCCCCGCGTCGTCGACAACGCCGTGCCCCGGCTGCGCGAGGGCGGCGACCTCGCGCACCGCGCCCGCATCGTGCCGGGCGACGTCCGCGTGTCCGTGCCCGTCCGGGCCGACGTCTACGTCATCAAGAACATCCTGGAGTGGGACGACGAGAGCACGGCCCGCACCCTGGCCAACGTCATCGGCGCGGGCGGACCCGGCACCCGGGTCGTGGTCATCGAGAACCTCGTCGACGACTCGCCGTCGATGCGGTTCAGCACCGCGATGGACCTGATGCTGCTTCTCAACGTCGGCGGGGCGAAGCACACCACCGAGAGCATGGTGAGCCGGCTCACCGAGGCGGGCCTGGTCATCGACGACGTCAGTCCGGTCAACCCGTATCTGCACGCGTTCGACTGCCACGTCCCCGGCTGATCCGGACGCACCCCGGGAGCACCACCGGCCGTGCGCTGGCGGCGCTGAAGCGCGAGGGCGACGACCAGTAGTCGTCGTCCGGGTACGGCCGTGGAGTCCTTCCGGACACCACGGCCG
>NZ_JBSFWB010000082.1:0-15559 GCF_053592635.1 Streptomyces sp. NPDC002623
GCATGTGATCGGCCGGATGAAGAACTACAAGATCCTCCGCGACTGCCGGCAGCGCGGCGACGGCCTCCACCATGCGGTCCAGGCCGTCGCTCACATGCACAACCTCGCCCTCGCATCATGACCACAGGACTGCGATCACAGGCCCTGACCTGCCCGAACACGACCTTGCGCAACACCCTTTAGGCATTTCCCCGACGGCCCGAATTCCGCCCAGTCCGGGCCGCCAAGGGCACAGCCCACAGCGCTTCCAGACGCCCCATCGGAGAGGAAGGAGGGAGCTGACAACTCTTGAGCGAGCACCCCCACGACCGCTGTCTGGCGGTCCTGGGCGAAGCGAAGTGGGAACCAGCCGCCACGACCTGATCCAGAGCAGAACTACACGGGCCCTCACGTTGCGCCCGGTAGCGTCCAGGACGCCGCCCTGCGCCTGCTCCACAACACGCTTCAGGCCGGCGACGTCGTCCTGGTCAAGGCAAGCCGAGGGGTTCGGCTGCAGGAGCTCGCCGAGGCGCTGCTGCAACCGAACCCCGACCCTGCAGACGCCTAGGCGCTCGGGGCGACCAGCTCGGCCACCAGCACCGGCCCCGACTCGACCAGATTGCCATTGCCCATCAGGACGACCACGTCACCCGACCACGTCACCCGACTCCGCCACCCGGGCCGCTTGCGCCACGGCCGCGTCCTGGTCCCGCAGCACGTGCTCGGCGCTTCCGCCCGCGCGGTTCACGTGGGTCGCCAGCAGCGCGAGCGAAGCCGACGTCACACCGCGCATGCCGCCGGTGAGCACGACCTGGTCGCAGTCGGCCAGCGCTTTGCCGAACTCCACGTGGAACGCGTCGAGGCGGCGCTGGTCGGAGGGCTGGAACACCGCGATCACCCGGCCGTCCGCGTCGACGAGGGAACGCGCGGCCGCGAGGTCCGCGCTCACCTCGTCGGGGTGGTGAGCGTACGAGTCGAACACCAGCACCCCTGTCGCCTCCCCGGCCGGGGGCACCCGCCGGGCGACCCCGTCGAGGGCCTGACGCATGTCGTTGTCGGCGAACCGCCGGACCCCGGCCCTGCCGCAGTGGCGTTCCTCGGCGCGATCGACGCGGGCGAACTGCAACGGCACGTGCTGAACCGGGACGAGCAGATGGACGGCGGCCCCCATGAACTGACACGAGCCATGCTGCAGCTGTTGCAGGAGCGGGCGCGGGGCGCGGGGCGAGTGGAGGGGAGGGGACGTCGATGGCGTCCCCCAGTAACCCGCATCCCAACGCCCACCCCGGGGCGGGTGCCTACACGCACGCGGCCGAGGTGGCGGCCCTGCTGGAAGCTCGGGCCGCGCGGGTGCTGCCGCAGGCCCTGGCACTCGTGCGGCACTATGCGGTGCTCCTGGAAACGCAGGTCAAGGCGAATGCGAGCGGGCGGCCTGGCCCGAACGCGATCACAGGTGACTACCGCCGCTCGTGGACGCACGAGGTGCATATGGCCGGTGACGTGGTGACCGGCACGGTCGGCGCGAACAAGCTGCGGGCGCGGCGCTTGGAGTATGGCTTCGTCGGTGTGGACAGTCCGGGCCGCGTCTACGACCAGCCGCCCTACGCCCACGTCGGCCCCGCCGTCGCAACGATCGAGCCCCTGTTCCTGCAGGCGTTGGGCCAGATCGCCGACAGGGAGCTGACGTGAGGAGCACCTTCGCCCCGCCCCGCCATGACGATGTCCGCTGCCGCGCAACTCAGTCGTCGTGTCATCGAATGCAGTCGAAGGCTTCCTGGACATGAGCGTGCCAGGATGCCGAGGACACGACCGCACGCACGCCGAGGGGCAGGAGCAAGCCATGATCAGCGGTGCACATGTCATCCTCTACAGTCAGGACGCCGAGGCGGACCGCGCGTTCCTCCGTGACGTCCTCGACTTTCCCGGCGTCGACGCGGGCGGCGGCTGGCTCATCTTCAAGTTGCCCCCGGCCGAGGTGGCTGTGCACCCGACCGACGGCCCGCCCCAGCACGAGTTCTTCCTGATGTGCGACGACCTTGATGCCCAGCTCGGCGAGTTCCGCGCGCAGGGCGTCGAGATCACCCGCCCGGTCAGCGAACAGCGCTGGGGCAGACTGACTGCGATCCGGCTCCCCAGCGGAGCCGAACTGCCGCTGTACGAACCGCTGCACCCCATCGCCCACAGCCTGTGACCCCAGCACTTGGCTCAGTGTGACGAATCCGTTGTGTCGTCGAACAGTCGCCACAGGTCAAGGCACCGCAACCGACCAATGCCCTGAGGCACGCGCGTGTCCGCGGCCTCCTGGACCGCTTCACCGAGCAGGTCACTACTCTCGCCCTCCGTAACTCCGAGGCCCGCGACTGGCGCGCCCGTTGCCGAACGGTGGTCGCATGACTGTCACTGGCTCCCTGACACTCTCCGGACCAGCGACGTGGACAGCTACCGGCAGCTCATTCTCGACATACACCTGGAAGTCCGAACCGAGTTCGGGCTGATGCGAGGACGTCGGTCGGGCAAGACGTTTCCGAACATTCATCGCTGTGGCGACAAGCGATAGGGCGGCGAGCAGCCCGAGGGTGAGCAGCCAGGTGACCCGCTCACCCCACGAGAGTGATCGACCGAGCCAGGTGCCGGCGGAGCCGGCAGGACCCAGCCATGTCGGCTCCACCAGCCCGACGACCAGTGCAGCGATCAGAACCGGTACGCCGAGAAGAAGCCCGTTGACGAAAAGGACCTCAGGACCTTCCTCGTACGCCCCGTCGGGCCCTTCCGGAACAGCTGCTGTGGTCATCCCGAGGAACAGGGCCCAGAAGACGCTCACGGTGACCAGTGCCAGGTCGGAAAGCCCGAACACCGTCGTTGCCCAGGGCGCCGAGTCGCCGGTGCGCACCGCTGTGAACGCGGAGGCACCAAGAGCCGGAATCACTGCACTGGGACGGACAGCAGAATCATGAGGCTGACAGCCGCCATTGCTTTACTGCGCCGAGTCGCGAACCGCGTCGCGGGTGGTCTTTGTTCCGTCTTCTCCGCTCCTTACTGCGGCAGTGCCGGAAGGGCGGAGCGGGCGTGACGATCGAACCAGTGACCGAACTCGGGAGCGGGGGCGCTCCGGCTGCTGCGCGCTCGGGTGGTGCCCCTTTCTGCCCCTCCGGCGACTTACAGAGCGATCCTGATGTCTTGGTCGTCCTCGACGCCGGCTACGACGCACCTCGAATCGCCCACCTCTTGGTCGATCTTCCGGTCGAGGTGCTGGGTACGGCTCCGCTCGGACCGGGTGATGCGTAAGCCCGTCACGGTGCCGTGGATCTGCCCGCCGCACGGTGGCCACCCGCCCAAGCACGGCGGCGAGTTCGTCTGCGGCCGACCCGAGACTTGGGGCGAGGTCACCGCGGCGACCGTCACCGACACCGACCGATACGGGACCGCGACCGCGCAGGTATGGGATCGACTGCACCCCCGGCTCACCCGGCGGGCGGCGTGGCTCGACCATGAGGGACCGTTGCTCGTCATCGAGGGCACCGTGATCGCCCACTCGCTCAGGATCTACGTCGGCCATGGGAGCGGCCGGCGGAAACGAACAGACTCACCCCTGCCCGTCTTCGCCCGCGGGTTCAGGAACCTGCGGGCGAAGACGGGCACACCAGCCGGTGCACCGAAACCCACCAGGCGCGGCCCCGGCCGTCCACTGGGCTCGAAGAGCCGACGGCCCGCCACCCCGCTACGACGTCGGACGAGTCCTCGCCACCGGCGAGTCCTACACACGACCCGTACACCACAAGGTCGGCACCAAACCCCGCCGCAGCTCAGAACCAAGTACAGCAGCGTGAATCTCCGGGCCGACAGCCTGGAAGTCGTGCGACGATTCGTCAGCCAACAGAGCCACGAGCGGGAACGAAGGACGATGGAATACATCAATCTGGATGCACAGGTCGGCAACCTGTCAGGCATCCTTTCCCCTGCTCGATACCTGGAGCACCTGCCGTCGCTGGCTGACGATCTGCCTGCTGGGGCCCGGGGATTCGCCACTGCGCCAGAGCACTACGACTTCTCCAGCAAGCGGTGTGTGAAGGATCTGGAGGTCCAGCACATCCGCGGCGTCGGAGCTGATGACCAGCAGATGGAGATCCAGTTCCGGCACAACTGCTGGAAGCACGACGAAGACCTGGTCATCCGCTACACAGGTGTCTCCAGCTTCGATGGCGGAAGCATCGAGGACAACGACTGGGCGACCGTCGGGACGGTCATCCTCGACGAGGTCCTGCCCCACCAGAACGGTTGCAGTCACGAGATCGCGTTCTGGAGCGGCTCACTCACCGTCGTCTGCCGTGATCTCGTCGCGACCTGGACCGCGGCTGCCTGCCCCGACAATTCATAGACGTGGCCACCGATCGGGTGACGGCGTGGGCGTCCGCAACGCACAAGGCTCCCGTGCCGTTGAGAGAGGTGTTCGACGTCTCAACTCTTCGGCGCAGGAGCCTTGTTGGTGGCGTATCCTGCCGCACTCGACCTGCCTCACGCCCTTGCCGAGTGGGTCACGATGCTCATCGTCACCCGGGAGGGTGACCGCCGCTGCAAGCTCCCGCCGCACCGGCGTGCGCTGATCGGCCTGGTGTACCTGCGGCGGCACGACACCCTCGCTCAGCTCGCCGTCGGCTTCGGTATCTCAGTGGGCACCGCCCACGCCTACACCGCTGCTGTCATCGCACTGCTCGCAGACCGCGCGCCCGGATCCCTACGAGCCTTGCGTGAGGCCAACCCCGACTACGTCCTGCTGGACGGCACGCTCGCCGAATGCGACCGGGACGGTGACAGTCGGGCCGACTTCTCCCACAAGCACCGCCGACACGGGGTGAACGTGCAAGTGGTGACAGATCCGACCGGTCGACTGCTGTGGATCTCGCCCTCTCTGCCCGGCCGCGCCCACGACCTGACCGCGGCCCGCACCCACCGCATCATCCGGATCTGCGAACGCCAAGGCGTTTCCGTCCTTGCCGACCGTGCCTACATGGGAGCCGGTCTCTGGGTGACGACGCCGTGTACGCCTCGCCTTTTCCGACAGTCCGGGCACCGGCCCGGGCGAACGGTGGACACGACCTCGACCACAAGGACGTCGGCGAAGTAGCTGACGCGCTCCGCTCGCACACCGATCCCGGGAAACAGCACAGCCTCTACCATCGTGCTCGCCACGGCAGGAAACACACTGCTGAAAAGATCCCTCGTTCCCCTCGCTGACCTGGGGATTCACGGAACTGCGGCCAGAGCCTTGAAAACGGCCGGGGTCGCTCCTTGCCTCGCTCGGTTGGTCTTTGAAGTGAGTGGGGAGGGTGGGGAGCGAAGAGCAGGTCTTGATCGCCTGTGGGTAGGTTCGGGCCATGACTGGTGAGTGGCGGATGGACCGGATCGGGACTGCTCTGCGGGGCGAGAATCCGAACGTGCTGCGGCGGCTTGAGTCGGGCTTCGCGGTGATCGGCGATGTTCAGTTCCTGCCCGGGTACTCGGTTCTCCTCGTGGACGAGCCGGGTGTTCAACGGCTGTCCGACCTGTCGAGGGCCAAGCGGCTTTCGTTTCTGTCCGACATGGACCAACTCGGGGAAGCGGTTGAGCGGGCCTGTCGGCTGCTGGACCCTGATTTCCGCCGGGTCAACCTGGAGATCCTCGGCAACACGGACCCGTTCTTGCATGCCCATGTCTGGCCGCGGTTCGAGTGGGAGCCGACTGAGTTGGTAGGCAGGCCGGTGTGGCTGTATCCGCGTGAGCGGTGGACTGAGGAGCGGTTCAGGCTCGGTCCGCAGCATGATGTGCTGCGGGATGTGATCGGCAGTGAACTGGACGAGTTGCGTTTGAGAACCCATCTTTGAACCGGCCCTCCGGGCCCTCCGAAGCAGTGCCGCTCCGCCGACCTGATCGGCTGCAGCGTCATGGGTTTTCTCGATACTCCACAGCGCGGCCGATGAGTTTGCGGTGCCCGGCCGGTCCAAGCTGGTGACACCTAGGAAAGGACCGGCCATGTCGGAGCTTCTCGTCGACTTCATCACCTCCCTCGACGGCCACGCATCGGGAGAGGGATGGCCCGGGTTCTGGGGCCTCGAGGGCCCGGAGTACCTCGCATGGCTCGGCGAGCAGCCCGAGGCCACCTACCTGATGGGAGCGAACACCTACCGCCTGATGTCGGGCTTCGCCGCAGGCGAGGTCCCGAATGGCCAAGACGAGTTCAGGCCCGAAGAAGAGGCGTCCGTCGACGAGCTCACGCAAGCGTCCAAGGTGGTGTTCTCCTCCTCACTCGAGGAGCCACTGACGTGGGCCAATTCCACGCTCGTCCGCGACGACGCCGTCGAGGCGGTCCGCGCCATGAAGTCGAATGGATCGGGGCTCCTCAGCACGATCGGCAGCCTCAGTCTGTGCCGGTCCCTGCTACGAGCCGGACTCGTCGACCGCTTCCGGGTCGTGATGTTCCCGGTGATCACCGGGGCCACGGGCGAAGAACGCATCTACGACGGCTATCCGGACGTTGCCCTCGAGATGATCGGGCACCACACCTTCGACGGCCGCATCCAGCTGGTTGAGTACAAGCCCCGCGTGCTCGAGCACCCGCCGCTCGGCGTCCCTGCGTGACGTCGCCCCGTCCGCCGGTCTGGACGGCCGCCAGGCCGGCGCCGGCGGGCGCGGAGCAGGACCTGATAGGGAGCGAACGGCCAACGTCAGGACGCCGGGTCCAGGTCGTGGCGCGGTTGGGGGAGACCGTCACCGCACCGACTGAACCGCCCGAGGAGCGAGCACTGGCACCACTGGCGGATGCTTCGAAGGTAAGGGCCGTGCTTCCGTCACCCGAGGACCTGCCGAGTCTCTGGGCTTTGAGAGAGGGCGACTGGGATTACTCAAAGGAAGATGCCAAAGGAAACGAATTTCGACGAATCTGGTTCAGCTCGCGTGATTTCGAGAACGCGCGTCGTGAAAGCCTGGTCAGCTTCACGGTTTATGCCTATCTCGACGCGAATTCAGCAAGGCGGGCCTCATGGCCGAGCCAGGCAGAACTCAAGAGTCACGGCTGGGAGCCGATAGAGGTTCCCCTGACAGGAGACGGGTCGCTCGAGGTCAAGTTGAAATCACCGTCAGGAGCCCTTAAGGCTTGTCCTGTAAGCGATCTTGCATTCCGGCATGATCTTGGTCGTGGCTGGTTTGATCACGGCGTCGGAGCCGTCCTGGATAGCCCCGTTCACCGGGCTGAGCCCGCGTACCTTCAGCAAGTTGGTGGCTGAGCTACGCAGGGAGGGCGCCGACGCGTCAAGCCGAGGCCGGCCATGGAAGCTGCCGCTCGTAGATCGGGTGCTGCTCGTCGCTACGTACTGGCACACGAACCTGACACTCCGGCAGTTGGCCCCGCTGTTCGGGGTGTCGAAGTCTGCCGCCGATCGAGTCATCGACCACCTCGGGCCACAGCTCGCGCTGCGGCCACGCAGGCGGTTCGTGAAAGGCACCGTGCTCATTGTCGACGGCACCTTGGTACCCACTCGGGACCACAGCGTCGCCGAGCAGTCGAAGAACTACCGCTACTCCACCAATCATCAGGTCGTCATCGATGCTGACACCTGTCAGGTGGTCGTGGTCGGCCGCCCGCTGCCGGGCAACCGCCATGACGCTCGGGCCTGGGCCGAATCCGGAGCTACCAGGTTGGAAGGCCGCCCACAAGAAGTCCCACAAACAGGTCCGCGCTCGTGTCGCGCACGTCTTTGCCCGGATGAAGACCTGGAAGATCCCTCGTGACTGCCGACTCAAGGGCGACGGAGTTCACCATGCCGTGTGTGGCATCGCCCGCCTGCACAACCTCAACCTTGCCAGGTAGAGCCGCTCAAGCTCACGCAGATCCCGCGCCCGCCTTCATCGAGAGACGTGGAGTGTGTCGCGGCCACGGCTGCCCCACCTGTTCCACCACGGCCGTTCGGAACGCTTCCAGCAGGGCGGACCCGGGATAAATCCCGAACTCTCCATACTTCCAACGGTAGTAGCAAGACCAGTAGCTCACGACACGCCGCTCAGTGCGAGCGAAGAAGGCCGGATTCCGGGCGATGAACTCCCCGTAGATTCGGCGCTGGGCAGAATCCGGGGTGGACAGCCCGGGAAGCCCTCGACTGATGACTTCAAGAATCTCCAGCACGTACTCGCCGGCCAACTGCATCACGCACGGGCCCCCACGGCTCGTCGCACGCCACGATCTGCTCAAGATGGCGTTGACGGACCAGCCCATCGTGGTGCCGGGTGCAGAGGCAGTGCAAGATCACCTGCCGGGTCGGTGTCAAAGGCCGTTGCAGGTCGGCGCGCGGATCCTCGTTGTAGATGCGCGAGGGAATGGCGACCGTCTGGCCCTGTACCTCGACCTCAAACGGCAGCATCGGCACGAACCTGGCATCCGGCACCACGGCCGAAGCCTCAGACTGCCAGAACCTGTGAATGGGCGGATCCGATGGTGATTACTGACAGGGTTTGACGACAGACAAGGTCCGACCCTCCGCACGGAAGGGGCCCCTCGGTGGCGAACCTGGTCTACAAGCACATCCTCGACGTCCTCCACCGGGACCAGGTCGCGCTGCGCATCCATGACGGCGCGTTCTCCGCGACGGACCTCACCGCCCGCCACTCGCGCACCGGCGAGCTGCTGTCCACCGTGAAGTGCATGGTGCAGATCCTCGCCGCCGCCGGCGAACTCCAGCGCGAACTCCAGCGCGAGCTGACCTACGACGGACTGCGCGCCGCCGAGGCCAAGGGCAGCCGCCGCCCCGCCGTCCCGGCCGACAAGGCCGCCGACGTGCGCGCGCGTACCTGGAGGGCCGCTCCATCGCCGCCCTCGCCCGTGACCACGAGGTCAGCCGCGGCGCCGTCCGCACAGCCGTCGCCGACCTCCTGCCCGACCGCACCGCCACCACGGAGGACGCCCCCGCCTCGGAGCTGCCGGTCACCCTCGACATGCCCGGCAAGGTCGCCGACTTCCTCCGCACCACCGAACTGGAGCCCGCTGAGCGGGCCCCGCGCTCGACCAGGGGTTGACCGTACGGCGCGGCCAGGGCTACACCCTGCGCGTCACCGCCGCCCCGCCGTCCACCGCCAGCTCCTCGCCCGCTGCCAGCCGCTCGACGGCGGCCAGGGCGCCCCGGCGATCCCGGCCCAGCGCAAGGCCCGCCGCGAGTACGAGAACTGCGTCAACACCCTCGGTGAGTAATACCCGGCCAACCTGTGGCCTGACCTTCACCCGTGGCTACTTTGCGGCTGGTGTCTGAGCCAGGACACCGAGGCCGTCAGGGCAGGAGAGGCATCGTTCGGCAACGCCCCGGGATGGCAATAGATGCTTCTGGCCCCTACGCCGCCAGGGCGTCGTAGGGGCCAGAGTTGGTAGCGGGGGCAGGATTTGAACCATGCGACCTCTGGGTTATGAGCCCAGCGAGCTACCGAGCTGCTCCACCCCGCGTCGGTAAGGCCACTGTACGTCAACGGTCAGCCGTGTGCTTGCAATTGTTCCGGTGGCTGCCAGGGGCTGTGACGTGGGGCTCAGAAGCCGTTGCCATTCCGATCATGGAGTTGTCGATCGAACGGGAGTCTCGATCGGGTGATCGCGGACCCTGTCCGGCATGAGAACAGGGCCTGGCGGTATGCGGGGGAGAATCCAGGGGAGCGGACGGCCGCGCGCTGCTACGGTCGGGTGCCATGAGCTGGCTTCCCGATGACTTCGTCCACCCCGTCCTGGTACCGCTGCCGGGCGGTGGTCATCACCTGCGGCCGATCCGGGAGGCGGACACCCCGCTCGACTATCCGGCTGTGATGGGTTCGCGCGAGAGGCTGTGGACCATCTTCGGCCCGGCCTGGGGCTGGCCCGCGGCCACCATGACCTACGAGGCCGATCAGGCGGACCTGTTGCGGCACGAGAAGGAGATCGCCGCGCACCAGTCCTTCAACTACGCGCTGTTCGACGCGGCGGAGACGGCTCTGCTCGGCTGTGTCTACATCGACCCACCGGAGAGGGCCGGCGCGGACGGCGAGATCTCCTGGTGGGTGGTGGACGAGCTGGTGGGCAGCAAGGTCGAGCAGGCCCTCGACGCGCTGGTGCCGCAGTGGATCGGCGCCGACTGGCCGTTCGAGCAGCCGCGCTTCCTCGGCCGTGAGATCTCCTGGTCGGAGTGGCTCGCCCTGCCGGAGCATCCGGACACGTAAGTGGTTGTTGCCCGTACCGATCTCGAAGGCTGCCGATCGAACGGGAGTCTCGATCGGGTGACCGCGGCGGTTTCCGCGCGTGAAAGCAGGGCTTCCTGGTAGCTCGGGGGTGCGATCCCGTTCCGAGTGGTTCCCGGAGTCCCTGTCGTCTTTGTTGTATGTGCCCGAGCCCGTTGACTTCGACTCACCCGTCGTGTCGTGCGATTGCCTCGCGCATGTGTACGGCAACGCGGCCGACCATCCGGACCGGGTGCGCCGGTATCCGTCGGACATGACGGACGCGGAGTGGGCGGCCGTCCGGCCGTTGTTGCCGGTGCCGGTCTGGTTCCAGGGGCGGGGTGGACGGCCCGAGGGCTACTGTCATCGGCAGTTGTCGGACGCGATCCGCCCTCTGGTCGCGGGCGGGATCCCGTGGCGGGCGATGCCCGCGGACTTCCCCGATTAGGGCCGGGTCTACGCCTTCTTCCGCCGGTGGCGCGAGCACGGGCTGATCGCCGAGTTCCACGACCGGCTGCGCGGGAAGGTCCGTGAGCGCGAGGGCCGCGAGGCCGAGCCCACGGCGGGGATCATCGACGCGCAGTCGGTGCGGGCCCCGCCGCGACGGTGCCGGCCGCCTCACGCGGCTACGACGGCGGGAAGAAGGTGCCGGGCCGCAAGCGGCACATCGTGACCGACACCCTCGGCCTGCTCCTGCTCGTCGCGGTCACGGCTGCGAACATCGGCGACCGGGACGCCGCGGCGGGCCTGCTGATGCGGCTGCGCCGCCTGCACCGCGGCATCACCCTCGTGTGGGCCGACGGCGGCTGCACCGGCGGCCTTGGCGGCTGGTGCCGTGACAAGCTCGCTCTGACCTTGGAGACCGTCAAGCGCACCGACGACATGGCAGGGTTCGTGGTGCTGCCGAGGCGGTGGGTGGCAGAGCGCACGTTCGCGTGGTCGATGAACTCCCGCCGTCCGGCCCGGGACTACGGGACCCTGCCCGCCACAAGCGAGGCGATGGTCCGGTGGTCGATGGTCACGCGGATGAGCCGGCGTCGGGGACGGCCACGGTCCGCCGGCCGGCACTGAACGCCCCCGACGCCTACAGGAGGAGCCACCCGCGCTTCCGCCAGGCGCCGGGCTTTCGACCGCAGCCCCTCGACCTTCGCCGACGTCGTGCCAAGGCCCAGCTCCGCCACGATCTCCTTGGCCCGAAGCGGTCCATGACCCGTGGATCGCTGCTGTTCCAGCACGCCCAGAATGCGCTGACAGTCCGGCGGCAGAACCGTCACCGGCAGTCCTTCCCGCCAGGGCGGCACCGTCGAGCCCGGCACCGGCGGGAGCGACAGCACCGCTTTCTCCTCGGTCTCGGTCCCGGCGATGGTCTCGGCAGCCGAGGCTGCCAGGTCCTCGACCAGCTCTTCCCGCGCGATCACCCGCCGGTCCCGCTGGATCTCGGCGGCCGCCAACACCTCAGCCAACCGGGCGACTTCCTCCCGTAGTCCTTCCACCCGCACACGGGCCGCTGCCTCTCTCATTCCGAGCTACACCATGCCTGACCAGCAGAAACCAACGGATCATATTCGGTTGAGGTACGGCTTCTGAGACCGGATCAGCTCCACCGCTGGTCCTCGCTGAGGGTGCAGGTCCACAGGATCGGCTTGACGCCGCTGGCGGTTTGGGAGTGGGGAACGGCGAGGCACCAGTCGCCGTACGGGTGGCGCAGGCGGCCAATGCTGTCCCAGATCCAAAGGAATTCGGCGTCGGTGTCACCGTTTTCGCAGTAGTACTGGTAGGTCGTGATGCCGTCGTCGTTGGCGGCGGCAAGGCATTTGCCGGTTTCCTGGTTGACGAGCCAGATCTTGCCGTCCCCCTTGTTGCGCAGCTCCCAGCGCTGATCTTTGTTGTCGTTGCACGTCCACTGGACGGCCGCGACGCCGTTGCTGTCGTCGCCGTCGGGAATGGCCAGGCACTTCCCGGTCTTGTCGTTGCGCAACTCCACGTACGTGGGAGCAGCCTGGGCCGGTGTCGGCGACAGGAAGATGAGGGAAACGAGCGCAAGTGCCACGGCGGCGGCTCTTCGCGCCACCTTCAGGACAAGGGTCATGGGGGTCTCCTGGGCCAGGGAGTCGAGATGCAGCGCGCGGAAAAATCTTGACCAGTATGGGGAACAGGCCCTGGGAAGTCGTGCGCAATGAGTGCACAGGTGTTGTTGGCTCTGCGTCTCCTCAGGCCCGTGTAGGCCGCACGGGCGGCCGACGTGAAGGCATCGGGCTGGGCCCCGACCAGATCGGTGGCCGGGGACGGCAGCGGGCTGTTCCGGTCGGTCAGCCGTCCCCTCTCCCGGCCAGTCCCGCCGCTGCCTTGGGCACGGCCAGTTCGATAGGGGCCGGGTCGGTCGGCGTGCCGGAGCCGTCCGGCGGGACCGGCCGGCGGAGTGCGCCGGTCGAGGGCGTCAGTCGACACCTGATCGCCGACCGCCTCGACATCTCTGGCGCCCGTTGGGGACTCGACGGTGCCGAAGCCGTCCTCCCACTCCGCGCACTGATCATGAACGGCGACTTCGAGGACTACTGGACCTTTCACGCGGCACGCGAACATCAACGCCTCTAACCCAGCCCTGACCAGCAGAATTACCGCCTCAATCCTTGATCCCGGCCATCACTTCAGAAGATCCGCACCCAGTTCTGAAGGGTCTTCGGGACGAACTCGAGGGTGCAGGCGGGAAGTTGCCTTGGATGTGCACGGTGGTTCAGGGGGTGCGCGAATTGTGTTCGGCGGCCGAGACGGCGACGGCGGTCGTGTAGCGGAGGCCTGTCCGGGCACCGATCGAGAAGACATGTGCGACGTGGAGAGGACCCGTGCCGCTGGTGAGAGCCTCCTCCAGGTTGCGATCCTGCCGCAGCCGGCCGAGGCCCACGGGCAGAGGTCTGACCAGCTTGTCCAGCCAGAGCGTGCCGACTGCCGTCGTGGTGGTGGCCGTGTTCAGGCTGGCCGGCAGATGCGGGTTGGTGCTGTTCGGCCAGCGGCCGCGCCGGTAGCCGAGGTAGTCGGTGATCGCCTCGGCGGTGTACTCGTCCAGGGGACGGTTGAGGTCTTCGGGTCCAGACGGCACCCGGCCAAGTCCACCTGGTCCAGCAGCAGCGTGCGGATCTGGTGAGCCGCGCGCGCATGGATCGCGGACAGGGCGACGACCACCCGCAGGGCCGGATTCTGCAGTGCAGCCTGAGCGATCGCCTCCACCTCCTCCGTGGTGAGCGAGGCGTGAATCGTGGCGCTGAGCCCGCCGCCCTTGATGCCGCGCATCGGGTTGTTGAAGATCCGCCGCTAGGCCTTGAGCGTCCCGAATTGCGACCGCGGGGCACTGGCCTCATAGGCTCGGTGAGGCCGGTTGGCCAGCCAAGTGGCGAGGTCATCACGAGTGACCTGCCGCAGGGTTGTGTACTTTCTGCCGCACTCGGTGAGGTACGGCAAAACGAGTCTGAGCAGGGTAGCGACCGTGGAACGCGCCCGTGGTCTGCGGCGGGAAGTCCCGTGCCGCAAGTGCCCGGTCCACGTGTCCAGCTCCGCCCGGATACCCGGGGCCAGGAAGGCGAAGCGCTTCTGGCACCACCGATGGAGCGAGTCGGCCCGGTCGTCGCGGAAGATCTCCAGGGTCCTCGAACACCTCCAGGACGTGATTGGCGGGCACCGTGGTACGGGTGAGCTGGGCGATGGTCGAGGCCCTGATCCGCTCACCCGGTCGGTCGACCGCGCAGAGGATACGGATGCCGCGTCCCCCCGAGCCGACGGTGGGCGACGGCCAGCCCCGTAGTTCCGCGATCCGGGCGGCCCAGGCCGATCAAGAATGCCGCCAATTCCGAGTCCAGCAACGGAAGTTTGCTGCTGACACCGTGCAGGGTCCGGGACATGTCGAACAGCGTCAGCTCCGTCCAGCGGGGCGGGACGGAGTGCAATATCCCCTTGGTCGGCTCCGGTGGGGCCGACCAAGGCAGAGGTCAGCCGCGGGGCCGCAAGGTGCCGATGATGAACAACTGGTGCACCGCGCGGGCGGCGACCGTCAGGTCGCCGCGCGTCTTGTTGCCCAGGTCGGCGATCAGACCTTCCTGGCGGCGGCAGAGTCGGCAGACGCCGTCGATCGCCGCGACGTCGCGGTGGTAGATGTAGCAGTGTCGGCTCGTCGCCTTTGCGACGAAGCCTCAGGGCCGGGTACTTCGCAGCCCACCCGTTCAGCAGCCGCTGGTAGGCATCCGGCCGCGGCGACTTCGAACCGCACCTCTTCGAAGGGGTGCCCGGGGCCGCGGTGAGGTGCTCGCCGACCTGCCGGGGCACCTCCGGGCGCAGCCGGTCTGCCTGCCGGAGCGGCCGAGGACGAGTTGAGGGGCGGGTCAGGTGCCGGTGACGGCGCCGGTGATCGCTGGTCCAGGCTCCGGCCCGCTCTGTCTGCGGGCCGCCCGCCGCCTGCTCCGTTCCGCCTGCTCAGGTGGTGGTGATGGTGGGGCGACGGCGGCCTCCCTGGTGAGGCGCCTTCGTAGTCGGTCGTAGGCTCCCGTGAGCCCGAGCCCGAGCCCGAGCCCGGGTCCCTCGGAGTGCTGCGTGTGTTCCTGGCGATCGAGATTGACGGTCCGTCGGTCAGCCGGCGATGCGTCACCGTCATGTACAGCACGCGCCCGCCGGTAGCGGTGCCGACCAGGGCCCGGTGCCGCTCCGGCCGGGGGTCGAAGCCGGATGAGCGCGACACCGGGGCGTGCAGGTGTGCGCGGAAGGCGGGGGTGTCCGACTCCTGCCGGGTTCGTGCGTGGGCGGACACGAACGCGTCCACCGTGCGTCTCCGGTGCCGGGCACCGGCTTGCGGGCTGTTCGCGGCGATGCCCAAGTGTCGGCTTGTCATCCTGATCGCAATGCTGGCCCCCCGTGCCGCCGCAGGACCCTGCCGCTGCGGCCCTGGCCTACGCCGGGCTGCACCTGCTCACGTCCACGCCCAGTTTCACCCGCTGGACCCAAGAGCACGGCGAAGAGATGAGGGACGGTCCGGCCTTCTGCGCGGAGATCGGGGAAGCCGCCGCCCTGGCGGCCGGCGCCTTGGCCCGGGGGTTCGCCGACAGACCGGCGGGACGCCGCTGCGTGCACTCGCCCGTCACCACGTTTTGAACGGCAGTGAACAACCAGGCCGCATACGTGTGGGGGACCTCGCCGTTCGGCCGGAGCGTCCTCGTCCGCCTCCGCCTCCGCTTCCGGGTCCGCCTCCGCTTCTGCGGTCCGGGCCGGTATGGCGCCCGTCGCTCGAGTCGGCCCGCCGCTCGAACCGGCCGGCACCTCTCGGGGCCTCGGCGCGCGCGGCCGTGTCCGCGCTGACCGCAGAAGCGGAGGCGGACCCGGAAGCGGAGGCGGAGGCGGACGAGGA
>NZ_JBSFWB010000083.1:0-13032 GCF_053592635.1 Streptomyces sp. NPDC002623
CAGCTGATGTTCGACATCAACGACTTCGACGAGACGCTGCCGGGCCCCTGGGAGTGGGACGTCAAGCGGCTGGCCGCCAGCCTCGTCATCGCGGGTGAACCGACCGAGGTCGGTTCAGCCGGCGTCGGCCACGGACGTGCGGCCCGCCGCCCCCGGCGTCGCTTCCGGTTCCGGCGCGGCAGGAAGCAGGGTGGCTGCCCCGGCCCGCAGAAAGGCCATGGCCGCGTCGATGTCGGCGTTCTCGGGGTCGTGACACAGCTCGGCGATGATCGCCGCCGCCGTGGTGGCCACCATGCGTGGCCCGAAGGCGTCCGGTGCGCTGCCGCTCTCTTCGGCGAACAGCCGGGCGCCTTCCTGCACGACCTCCGCGAGACGCCCGTTGCTGACGGCCCTGATCTGCGGATTCAGCTCAAACATGCGCTCGGACAGGTCGTCGAGGTCGCTCCGGTGGGCGATCTCCTCGCGCAGCCAGTGCTCCAGCGCGTCCAGTGTCAGCCAGCCCTCGCGGCGCTCGCGCAAGGCGGTCCCGAGGCGTTCCGCGAGCGCGTCGGAACGGGCCAGCGCCAGTTCCAGCTTGGACGGGAAGTACAGCGTGACCGTACGCGGCGAGACCTCCGCCGCCTCGGCGATGTCGGCGATCGTCGTCGCCTCGAACCCGCGCTCGGCGAAGAGCCGGTAGGCGGACCGGAGGATCGCTTCCCGTCGCCGCGCCTTGCTTCGCTCCCGAAGGCCGTCCCGTGGCCCGTCAGTCACCATACCCAAACATTACCATGCAGAGCTAATTTACAGTGGAGTGTAATTATGCCTTAGGGTGCAGCCATCTGGCATCGGAAGACGAAGGGAAGGCGGACATGGCGTCTCGCCTCTACGTATGGGCGCGGTTGGCGGTGGCCCGTCGCGGTCGGGTCATCAGCGTCTGGTTGCTGCTGCTCGTCGCGATCGGCGGCCTCGGCACCACCGTCCACGGCAAGGTGGCCTCGGACTTCACCGTCCCGGGAATCGAGTCCCAGAAGGCCCAGGACCTGCTGGAGGAGAAGTTCCCGGATGCCGCGGGAGGTGTGATCCGCGTGGTGTACGCCGCGCCGAAGGGCAGCGCCCTGACCGAGGCGAAGACCCAGGCGGCCATCGAGACCGGGCTGGGGAAGGCCGCCCGGATCTCCGGGGTCGTACAGGTCACCGATCCCTTCAAGAGCGGGACCCTGTCCGCCGATCAACGGATCGGCTATGCCGACGTCCGCTTCCGGCAGGCCGCCGCCGACGTCACCCAGCAGGCCAAGGACGCCCTGAGCGACGCCATGGCCCAGGTGCGGGACGCGGGGGCGGAGGTCGAGTACGGCGGAACGGCGATGAAGGCCCAGACGAAGGTCGGCGGGCCTGCCGAACTCGTCGGCGTCGTGATCGCCCTCGTCATCCTGGCCCTCACCCTCGGCTCGCTGGTGGCGGCCGGACTGCCGCTGCTGACCGCCGTGGTGGGTGTGGCCATCGGTGTCCTGGGCGTGAAGTTCGTCTCGACGTGGGTGGAGATCACCGGCACGTCCACCGTGCTCGCCCTCATGATCGGCCTCGCGGTGGGCATCGACTATGCCCTGTTCATCATCTCCCGCCACCGTGAACAGCTCGCCGACGACCCCGACATGGACGCCGAGGAGTCGATCGCGCGGGCCGTGGCGACCGCGGGCAGTGCGGTGGTCTTCGCCGGCGCGACCGTCATCATCGCCCTGGCGGCCCTGTCCGCCACCGGCATTCCCTTCCTGGCCGTGATGGGTCTGTCCGCCGCGGCCACGGTGCTGATCGCGGTCCTCATCGCCATCAGCCTCGTCCCGGCCGTACTCGGCCTGTTCGGCGAGCGGCTGCGGCCCCGGGCGCGGTCGCGGAAGAACCCCGGCCGCGAGCGCGTCCCCGGTTCCTGGGGCCTGGCCTGGGCCCGCGCGGTCACCCGTAAGCCCCTGATCGTCCTGCTGGTGGGTGTGATCGCGCTGCTCGCACTGGCCCTGCCCGCGCGCAACCTGCGCCTGGGACTGCCCAGTTACGCCTCGGACCCGACGGCCGGCACCCAGCACAAGAGCTACGACCTGCTGACGACCGGATTCGGTCCGGGCTTCAACGCCACCCTCGTCGCCGTCGTCGAGACGAAGGACATACCCGCCGCGGACGTCACGGCCACGGTCACGGACCTGCGCGCCTCGCTGGCGAAGGACGCAGGCGTGGCGGCCGTCTCCCAGCCGGTGCCCAACGCCGACAAGAGCCTGGTCGTCATGGCCGTCGTACCGAAGACCGGACCCGACGACCAAGCCACCGCCGACACGGTCGGCCGGCTGCGTGACAACGCCCCGGCCATCGCGACGGCCGGCGGCACCCTCTACATCGCCGGCCAGACCGCGGCGGCCATCGACGTCGCCGACAAGCTCTCCGGCACCCTGCCCGGCTTCGTGGCGATCATCGTGATCCTGGCCCTGATCCTGCTCACCCTCGCGTTCCGCTCGCTGCTGGTCCCGCTCAAGGCGGCGCTCGGCTTCCTGCTCTCCGTCGCCGCGGCCCTGGGCACCACGGTCTGGGTGTTCCAGTACGGCCATCTCAACGGCCCGCTCGCCATCCCCTCAGCCGCTCCGGTCACCAGTTTCCTGCCCGTCCTGCTGATCGGCGTCCTGTTCGGACTCGCCATGGACTACGAGGTCTTCCTGGTCAGCAGGATGCGCGAACACCACGAGAACACGCTCGACCCCCAGCAGGCCGTCGTCCACGGCGTCGCCCGCAGCGGACGCGTCGTCAGCGCCGCCGCGCTCATCATGGCCGCGGTCTTCGCCGGGTTCATCTTCAACGAGGACCCCGTCATCAAGTCGATCGGCTTCGCGCTCGCCGTCGGCGTCCTCATCGACGCCTTCGTCGTCCGGATGACCCTGGTGCCCGCCGCCATGGCCCTGCTCGGCCGCCGCGCCTGGGCTCTGCCCCGCTGGCTCGACCGTGCCCTGCCCGACGTGGACATCGAGGGCGCCAACCTCCCCGACCGCACACAGCACAAGGACGCCGAACGGACCGAGGTGCCGGTGGGGTGACGCGTGTGCCCGAGCTGTCGGCGGCACGGCTCGCGACAACTCGGGCACACCGATGTCACGAGAGCGCAGCGGCCCGGCGCCGCACCGCGTCGAGAAGAAGCTCCAGGCCGAACTCCATCTCCGCCTCGTGGTCGATCACGGCCAGTTCGGCGGCCGCGGCGGCCACGGCGGGCAGCCCGCCGTCGACGAGTTCCTGCTCGCGCATGGCGGTCACCCCCGGGATGGCACCGGCGTACGTCGGCGCGAAGCCCACCTCACGCGAGAGCGTCCCGATCAGGAAGGCGATGAAGGCCCGCAGAATATGCACGGCGTCGGCGCCTTCCAGGCCGGCGCGGTTCAGGAAACGCAGCGCGGCCTCCACCACCGGCATGGCGGCGGGCGCGTTCAGTCGGCGGGTCAGCACCAGGGACGAGGAACGGGGATACTCCAGGGCGGCGGCACGGAAGGAGTGGGCGAGGGTTCGCAGTCCGTCCTCCCACGCCATCTCGTCGACCTCGGGAATCCGGATCCCGCGCAGGATCACGTCCGCCATGGCGTCGAGCACGTCGGCCTTGTCGTCGACGTGGTTGTACAGCGACATGGTCCGCACCCCGACCGCCGCCGCGATCTTGTGGAGCGACAGCTTCTCCATGCCCTCCGTCTCGGCCACCACCAAGGCCTGGCGCACGATCTCCTGCCTGGTCAGCGGCCCACGGCGGGTCATCCTCTGCGCCATCACCCATCCCCTTCGCTCAGCGGCGCACCCCTGCGCCACTTAACAACTTATCTCATAAGTTTCAAGCGCTACGAGGAATCACGGCAGGTCGAGGCCTGGCAGGCACCCAGAATCGCCGCCCGCGTCCGCGCGAGGACGACGGTCCGCGCATCGGGGTCGGCACATCGCAGAGCGACCGTGACGCCCTGGACGAGGAAGCGGGTGGCGAGCTCGGCGGCGGCACTCTCGTCCGGGACGAGGGTGAGGCGGGTCGCGAGGGACCGGAGGAGCGCGTTCGGCTCACCCACCGGTCCGGTGTCACACAGAAGCGGCAGTAGCGCCGGGCGGCTCTCCGCCAGGGTCAGCAGCGAGCGGAGCACTCCGTCCAGGGCGGACTCGGTCGCCTCGCCGCCCGTCCCTTCCAGGACTCGGGGCGCACCCGCCGTAGCGACGCGGAGGCCTTCCGCGAGCCGGTGCGACAGCCCGTCCACGAGGGCCTGCTTGTGCGGAAAGTACTGGTAGAGCGTGCCCGGTGACACGCCCGCATGCCGGGCGACGGCGTTCATGCCGACGGCTTCCACACCGGAGGCCCCGACGAGTTCCTCCGCCGCGTCGAGGATCTGCTCGGCACGGCGCAGGCCGCGCTGCTGCCGTCGCCCGCCCCCTGCGGGCGGGTTCACGAGTGCGTCCTTCCCGGCCCCCCGTCGTAGGGCACCCCCACCCGGACCGCCAGACCGGCGATCAGCAGTTCGATGCCGTGCTCGAACTCCGCCTGGTGGTCGCTCACCGCGAGATAGGGGGCGGCGGCGGACAGGAGCGGATCGCCCACGGAGGACATCTCGTCGACCCGCCGCTGGACCTGATCCGGTTCGACCGTGCCCACGGTGATGGCCGAGCCCAGTTCCCGCATGATCATGCCGACGATGAACCCGGCGAAACTCCGCACCACGTGCACGAGTTCCTGGGGCGGGAGTCCGAGTTCGGGAAAGCCGGCCAGGGCGCACCGGACGTTCGCCATGGCCGCCGGTGACTGCGTGGGCCGGGTGAGGACCAGCGTGAACGCCTTGGGATGCCGCAGGGCCGCGGCCCGGAAGGCGGCGGCATGCGCCCGCGCCCGCTCCTGCCAGGTCCCCGTGTCGGCCCCGGACAGGTCGACCCCGCCGAGCAGGACCTCCGCGACACCGTCCAGCAGGGCGTCCTTGTTCGGCACGTGGTTGTAGAGCGACATCACCTCGACGCCCAGCTCCCCCGCGAGCTTCCGCAGAGAGAAGGAGTCCGGGCCGTCCCGGTCGATCGCCGCGACCGCGGCGTCGATGACCTTGTCCCGCGACAGGCCGAGCCGCCTGCCCCGGCCGCTGCCTCGGACCTTCATCAGCCCTCCCCACTCTTGACATGACTTATTACGTAAGTCTAGCTTGAGGAAACGGCGTACATACACCGTAAGTTTTTCAGATTCCTTTCCACGTCGTAAACGTCGCAACGGAGAACCACTGATGACCAGCACCATGCGGGCGCTCATGGGAGGCGCCGGACCCGAATGGGACGTCCGGGACGTCGACATACCGACACCGGGGCCTGGACAGATCCGCGTCCGGGTGCGGGCCGCGGCCGTCAACCGGGCGGACCTGTACATGCTGCAGGGCACGTACAACCCGCGAGCGAAGACGAGCGACCTGTTCACCGCCGGTCTCGAATTCGCCGGCGAGGTCGACGCGATCGGCGCCGACGTACGGCACCGGTCCGTCGGCGACCGGGTCATGGGCGTCACCCTGGGCGCCTTCGCCCCCTACGCCCTGGTCGACCACCGGCATGTGATCACGGTGCCGGAATCCCTGTCGTGGACCGACGCCGCGGCCCTGCCCGTGGCACTGGCGACCGAGCACGACGCCCTCGCCCAAGGCGGCTTCGGTCTCAGGCAGAGCGTCCTCGTCGTCGGCGCCACCTCCTCGGTCGGCCTGATCGGCGTCCAGTTGGCGAAGGCGCTCGGCGCGGCCCAGGTCATCGCGACCACCACCTCCGGCAACAAGGCCGAGGCCCTGAAGTCCGTCGGCGCGGACGTCGTCGTCGACACATCGTCCGAGAACCTCGCCGAGGCCGTGGCCGGCGTCACCGGCGGCGCCGGGGCGGACCTCACCCTCGACCACGTGGGCGGGCAGCTCTTCGCCGACACCTTCCTGGCCACGCGCGTCGGCGGCACCGTCGTAAACGTCGGGCGGCTGGCCGGGGCCGAGTCCACCATCGACCTCAACCAGCTGTCGTTCCGCCGCCTCCGGGTTCTCGGCACGACCTTCAGCGTGCGCACTCCCGACGAACTCGCCGAAGCCTGCGCCGCGCTCGCCACCGATGTCGTACCCGCCGTGGAGGAAGGCCGGGTCCGAGCCGTCGTCGACCGTGTCTTCGCCTTCGACGACGCCAAGGCGGCGGCGGACCACATGCGTTCCGACACAGCCGTAGGAAAGATCGTTCTGGAGGTCACTTCATGAGCCGCGTCTTCGGACAGATCGCGCAGATCGGATACGTCGTCCGCGACCTGCACTCCGCGATGGAGTTCTGGGTCGCCCAGGGCGTCGGTCCCTGGTTCTACCAGGACCCGGTGCAGACGGACTGGTTCAAGTACCGGGGCGTCGAATCCGGCATGCGGATGGCCGCCGCGGTCGCCAACTCCGGTGACGTGCAGATCGAGTTGATCCAGCCGCTCAACGACGAGCCCTCCCTCTACAAGGACTTCCTGGACGCCGGCCACGAGGGCGCACAGCACGTCGCCTACTGGACGAAGGACTACCAGGAGCTCTACGACCGCGCCCTGTCCCTCGGCTACACCGTCGCCCAGGAGGGCGCGATCCAGGGCGGCCGCTTCGCCTACCTCGACACCGAGACGCACCCCGGCACGGTCATCGAGATCTCCGACATCGGCGGCGCCAAGGGCGAACTCTTCGCGGCACTGCGGGAGATGGCGGCCGTGTGGGACGGCACCAACCCCATCAACAAGGTCGGCTGACAGCACCGCACGAAAGAGAGAGTCGATGAGCATGGAATACCCCGACCTGACCGAACTCCCCGCCGACCTGCAGAAGATCGCCGCCGAGCGGTCCGCCGTGAACATCTACCGCATGGTGTTCCACTCCCCCGCCCTGGCACCCGCCTTCCTGCAGATGGCCGACGCGATCTTCCAGGGAGCCCTCCCGCACCCCTTGCGCGAACTCGCCATCCTCCGGGTCGGACACGCCTACCAGGCGCCGTACGAGATCCACCACCACGAGAACATCGGCCGGCTCCTCGGGCTCGACGAGGCCGGCATCGCCGCCGCCGGAAGTGGTTCGGCCGAGGGGCTGACCGCAGAGCAGACGGCGGTCCTCTCCCTGACCGACCGGCTGCTGGAGCAGCACACGCTCACCGAGGCCGACCGAGCCGAGGCGCTCTCGTTCCTCACCGCCGGGCAGCTCTCCGACCTGGTCCTGACGGTCGGCTTCTACCAGCTGGTCTGCAACTTCCTCAACACCTTCGAAGTGACGACCCAGGACGAGAAGGCCCCCTACTAGACCCTCCTCAACCCTCCTCAACCCGCAAAGCACTTGCTCGCATCGTCCAGGAGGATCGATGAAGCTCGCCTGGCAGGACTCCGACGTCCTCGACATGCCCACCCTGGGCACCCGCGTCACCGCCTTCGACGGCCTGACCGAGGTGCCCGGCGGCTACGGCGCCAAACTCGCCTGGGCCCGCGATCAGGCCAAGGTCTTCCGCACCGAGTTCGCCGCGACCGGCACCCCGGACAGCGTCACGACCTGCGACCTGATCACACTGCCGTACCCGACCAAGTTCGGCCTGTTCCGGGCCAGTCGGGCGATCGCCCCGTTCCTGTCCATCACCAACCGCATGCTGGTGGTGCGGTGGACGGAGAGCGACGGACGCAAACGCGTGCTGCTGTTCGAGCCCAGCGACCACGAACTGGGCCAGAACACGCCGTACTTCGCCGCGTTGATCCGCCGCACGCCTGGTCCGCTGCAGTCGCTGCTCACCACCGAACACGGCACGGTCCTCGGCCACTTGGCCCGCCTCGGCATCAAGCCGGAGGAGGTCGACTACCTCCTCTTCGACCATCTGCACACCCAGGACCTGCGCCGCTGGGTCGGCACGACCGGCCCCCAGGCCGACCTCGGCGGCGCGGTCGTCCAGCCCGCCTTCCCCAACGCCAAGGTCATCGTGCAGCGCCACGAGTTGCTGGCCATGTCCCAGCTGCACCCACTCCAGCAGCCCTGGTACCAGCCGGAGACCTACCGGGACGTACGGCCGGACGCGTTCCTCCCCGTGGACGGTTCGCTGATCCTCGGTCCGGGCGTCGCCGTGGTCGAGACTCCGGGGCATGTGCTCGGCAACCAGACCATCGTCCTCAACACCTCCACCGGCATCTGGGCGAGCAGCGAGAACGTCATCGCCGCCGAGTGCCTGACCCCCGAGCACTCCCGGATGCCGGGCATCGCCCGCTGGGCCCGCACCTGGGGCCAGGAGGTCGTCCTCAACGCCAACACCATCGAGACGACCGCCGACCAGTACAACTCGCTGATCGTCGAGAAGACCCTGGTCGACCGCTCCCAGGCCGACCCTCGCTTCCTCCAGTTCTTCCCCTCCAGCGAACTGACCGCATCGTGGGCCAACCCGGGAACATCGCCCACCTTCACCCACAAGGCGATCGCACACTCGTGAGGGGGGTGCCTGGTACCCCCTGGGAGTGCATCGGGTCGAGCATGCGCGATCATGGCCGGATGGACGCTCGTTTCCTCGGCATCGCCGAGCTGGTCGAAGCCCCGGCCGTGGCCGTCGTAGTCGACGTCATGCGCGCTTTCACGGTCGCCGCCTGGGCGTTCGGCCAGGGGGCGGAAAAGATCGTTCTTGCCGAGTCGCTGGACGAAGCCCTGGCACTCAAGGCTCGTCACCCGGAGTGGGTGGCGCTCAAGGACGGTCCGCCCGCCCCCGGGTTCGACACCGTCAACTCGCCGGGGATGCTGCGGTCCATGGCCCTTGGCGGACGGACCGTTGTGCAGAAGACCACGGCAGGGACGGTCGGCGCCCTTGCGGTCAAGGAAGCGTCACTGGTGCTGTGCGCGAGCTTCGTGGTGGCGGAGGCAACCGCTCGCCTCTTGCGGACACGCGGGTGTGACAGCGTCACGTTCGTGGTCACCGGCGAAGACGGGCACGCCGACGAGGATCTGGCCTGCGCTCAGTACATCGCTCGGCGGGCCACCGAGGCCGAGACGGATGCGGCCGACTTCCTCCGCCGCGCCGGCGAGTCGCGCGCCGCGTCCGAGCTGGCGGAGGGCGTGCGTCAAGGAGTCCATCCCGATGACGTCGCACTCTGCCTCGAGCTGGACCGGTTCCCCTTCGCGATGGCGGCGACCTTGGAAGGCGCACTGATGGTGCTCCGTCCGATCGGGCGTGCAGCGTAAGCTCCCCCGCTACGGACCGAACGCCTCGATACCGCTGACAGAGATCGCTGGATAAAGCCGACCGGAAAGCTGGCAAAGGCCGACCACGAGCATCTCTTAAAGCGCTTTAAGCACTCGTACTATCAGCGCTCCCGCAGCCGCATGTCAAGGGCCCTGCCGCAAGTCGACCAGAGACGGCGCGGACGAGGTCGCCCGCTCAGCGCCCCGAGGCGCACCCCGAGACGCTCCGGGGCAGCCTCGGGGCTGCGGCATGGTTTCGATTGAGCACAAGTGAGTACAAGCCCTTGACACCCTCTCGAAACAGAAGGATGCTCTGCGCACCGCTTAAAGCGCTTTAAAAAGGCGCGCATATTACTGAGAAGTTTCCCCGGAGCAATTGCTCAGAATTGCGTTGACGCGACCGGTGCCGCGATACCCGTGCGGCAAGCCCCCGTCGCCGAGACCCCTCTCACCTGGCCGTCCCGCCTGCCGCTCACCCGCGAACTCGCGGGCCCTCGGCTCATACGGGACCCACCTCGCTCGACCCTCCGAGGCACTCCTGGTCCGCCCAGGCATCCGCCCGGATTCACTTGAAGGAGCACCCAGCACATGGAACGCATACAGACCCGTCGACCGCTGGTCGGCCGTCGCCTCTCGCGCAGAGTCCTGACGGCGGTCAGCGTGCTCACCGTGGCGGCGACCGCACTGACCGGGTGCAGCAGCGGCAAGGCCACGGGCGACACGGCACAGGCGACGGCGAGCACCGACGGGTCTGGCACCACCCCGGCGAAGAGCAACGGCAAGCTCTCGATCTACGTCATCGGCGGCAAGGCCGACGACCCGTTCTGGTCCGCGATCAAGCGCGGTGGCGAGGACGCGGCGAAGCTGGTCAGCGCCGACGGCGGCAAGGTGACCTTCCTGGGCCCGCAGAACTACGACAACCTCGGCCCGGACGCCGCCAAGTTGACGCTCACCGCACTGTCGCAGAACCCGTCGGCCATCCTCGTGCCGGACTGGGTTCCCGACAACCAGGACGCGGCCATCAAGCAGGCCGTGGCCAAGGGCGTCCCGGTGTTCATCTACAACTCGGGCGGCGCGGACGCGGCCGAGCGCGTGGGCGGTGTCAAGTACATCGGGTCGGACGACTACGAGGCCGGCAAGGCCGGCGGCGCCAAGTTCGCCGAGTCGGGTGCCAAGAACATCCTGTGCGTCAACACCGTGCCCGGTTCGGCCAATCAGGAGGCACGCTGCAAGGGCATCGCCGACGGTGCCAAGAGCAAGGGCTCGACGTCCAGGCAACTGCCCCTGGCGTCCTCCAACTTCGGCAACCCGTCCGCGGTCACCCAGGCGATCAAGGGTGCCCTGCTGAAGGACGACAGCATCGACGCCCTGGTGACGATCGGCGTGCAGGACGCGGACAGCGCCGCCGCCGCGATCGAGCAGGCCAAGGCCGGTGACAAGGTCGAGCTGGGCACCTTCGACCTCTCGCAGAGCCAGCTCGACCGGATCAAGGCCGGCAAGCAGCTCTTCGCGATCGACCAGCAGCCGTACCTCCAGGGCTTCTACGCCGTGTCCATCGCCAACCAGTACCTGTCCTACGGCGTGCTCCCGCCGCAGAACCCCCTCCTGACCGGCCCGCTTCTGGTCACGGCCGAGAACGTCGCCGCCGCGATCGCCGGCACCAAGGCCGGCGTCCGCTGATCCATCAGAGGCGCCGGGCCCGGACCGGATCCGACGGAACCCGATCCGACGGGACCCCGTCCGACGGGACCGGGCCGGGCCGGCGCCTCTGACCGGCGCACCGCTTCTTGCAGCACTCCAAGATCCACAAAGGTGGTACCAGACCCGATGACAACCTCACTCCCCCAGTCGACGGCCGAGCCCGAGACCGCCGTCACCCCAGCGAAGGAGTCCGAAAGCCGACTGGGCCGACTGTGGCATCGGCCCGAGGCCGGCGCGCTCATCGGAACGATCAGCGTCTTCGTCTTCTTCGCGATCTTCGGCGGAGAGAAGTTCCTGGCCCCCGCGGGCGCGGCGAGCTGGCTGAACATCGCCGCCGAGCTCGGCATCATCGCCATCCCCGTCGGACTGCTGATGATCGCCGGCGAACTCGACGTCTCCGTGGGCTCGGTGCTCGCGGGCAGTTCGATGACGCTGGCCATCGTCTCCGGGCACTGGGGCGCCCCGATGATCGTCGGCATCGTCCTCGCCCTCGGTCTCGGCCTGTTGACCGGGCTGCTCAACGGGATCATCGTCACGCGGACCAACGTCCCGTCCCTGGTCGTCACTCTTGCCACGATGGCCGGCATGGCCGGTCTCACCCTGGGCCTGTCCCGCGCCACGACCGGCACCACCAGCGTGGCCATCGCCCCCGACCCGCTCTCGAAGTCGCTCTTCGGGCAGCTGATCGACGGTCAGTTCGAGGTGGCGATCTTCTGGTGGCTCGCGGCGGCGGCCGTCGTCGCGGTGCTGCTGCAGATGACGAAGTACGGCAACTGGATCTTCGCCATCGGCGGTGACAAGGAGAGCGCCCGCGCCACCGGCATCCCGGTCTCCAAGGTGAAGATCGCCCTGTACATGGCGAGCGGGTTCGGGGCGGCGCTGGTCGGTGTGATCCAGACGATCCTCTACAACGGCGCGCAGGTCGCCAACGGCCAGTCCTTCGTCTTCAACTCCATCATCGCCGTGGTCGTGGGCGGCGTCCTGCTCACCGGCGGCTACGGCTCCGTCTTCGGCGTGGCGCTGGGGACGCTGACCTTCGCCATCGTCAACCAGGGCATCTACTACACCGGTTGGAACTCCGACTGGGCCAGCCTGATCCTCGGCATCCTCATCCTCACCGCCGTGTTGATGAACAACACCTTCCGCCGGCTCGCCCTGTCCTACACCCCTCGCAACGCTAAGAAGGCCTGACCATGACCGCGCCCCTTCTGCGCCTGACCGACGTCGGCAAGTCGTTCGTCGGCACCAACGCCCTGCAGGACATCTCCCTCGAGGTGGATCCCGGTAAGGTGCTGTGTCTGCTCGGCGACAACGGCGCCGGCAAGTCGACCCTCATCAAGATCCTCTCCGGGTTCCACAAGCCCACCACCGGCACGATCGAGGTCAACGGCGAGCCGGTCGTCTTCGACAGCCCCCGGGACGCCAGCTCTCGGGGCATCGCCACCGTCCATCAGTTCGGCGGGACGTTCCCGTTGATGGGCGTCGGCCGCTGCTTCTTCGTCGGGGCCGAACCCACCAAGGGATGGGGCCCGTTCAAGCTGTTCGACAAGAAGACGGCCGGTGAGATCGCCGTCCGCGAGATGCAGTCCCTGGGCATCACCCGGGTCACCGACGGCGCCCGTCTCGTGGGCAGCCTGTCCGGGGGTGAGCGCCAGGCCCTCGCGATCGCCCGCGCCGTGTACTTCGGGGCCAACGTCCTCATCCTCGACGAGCCCACCGCCGCGCTCGGCGTCAAGGAGGCCGCACACGTCCTGCGGATCATCATGCAGGCCCGGGCCAAGGGCGTCGCGGTCATCCTCGTCACCCACAACGTCCGCCACGCCATGATGGTCGGCGACCACTTCGCCGTCCTGATCCGCGGTCAGAAGGCGGACGACTTCCGCAAGGGCGAACGCACCCGCGAAGAGATCACCGACCTCATGGCCGGCGGCGAAGCCATGGCTCACCTCGAGGCCGAGCTCGCGCAGCTCCAGGCCGAGGCCTGAGGCCCGTCGCAAGCCGGAGGCCCCGAGCAGCAGCGCGCGCGGTGGACGGCTCGCGCTGCCCTCCGCCCGTACCGAGCGGAGCTCACTCTCCGCTCGGGCGTCCCGTCCTTGAGGACCGCGATGTCGCCGGTGATACGGGTGCTCACCACGGTGTCCGC
>NZ_JBSFWB010000084.1:0-11414 GCF_053592635.1 Streptomyces sp. NPDC002623
GAGGCCGGGATCCCGGCCTCGCAGCCACACGGCGTGCGGCTCGGACCGCGGTGGTGATGCCGTCCCTTTTCGCATTGTGCACCCAGGTCTTCCACGCACCGGTCACGGGCACCTTCGCCGGGTTCGGGGCGTTCGCCATGCTCCTGCTGGTCGAGTTCCCCGGCCCCCTGGCGCAGCGGCTGTGGGCGCATGCGCAGCTCGCCGCGGCATGGCTGGTACTGGTCTCGCTGGGCACGCTCGCGACGCGGTCGGCCTGGATCGCGACCGCGGTGACGGTCCTGGTGGGTTTCGCCGTGCTGTTCTCGGGCGTGATCAGCTCGGTCCTGGCCGGTGCCACGACGTCGCTGCTGTTGGCGTTCATCCTGCCCGTGTCGGCGCCCGCGCCGGCGGCGCAGCTGCCTGAGCGGCTGATCGGTGTGGTGCTGGCAGCCGGGGCGTCCATGCTCGCCGTCTGGTTGTTGTGGCCGAGGACGCAGGCCGACCCGCTCGGCGCACCGGCGGCGCGGGTCTGCCGAGCCGCGGCGAGGCAACTGCGCGCCGACGCGGACTACTTCGCGGGCCGATCCCCCGGCCCCGCTTTCGGGGAGTGCCGTGCCTGTGTGAGGGTGACCGTGTCGAGCGCGCGGGAGCTGCAGCGCGTCTTCACCGCCACCCCCTACCGTCCCACCGGCTTGTCGACCGGCTCCCGGGCGTTGGTTCGCCTTGTCGATGAGCTGACCTGGCTGAGCGCGATCCTGGCGGAGGCCGCCCCGGTCACGCAGAACGGTCCGTCGGGTACCCCGGAGTCCTCGGCGGTGCGCAGGGTCGCTGCCGCAGTACTGGATCTGTCGGCGGAGACGCTCGACGATCCGGGCGCTTCCCCGGACCGCCTGCGGGCGGGCGCGGAGGAGCTTCGTCAGGCTTTGGCCGCGTTGGAGGACGGAGCCGTGAACCAGCTGCCGCTCCCGAACTCCGCAGCAGGTGGCGGGCTTGGCCTCGACACCTTCATCGACAGCCTCGATGTCTCGTTCCGGGGCCAGGAAGTGGCCTTCGCAGTCCTGCAGATCGCCCAGAACGTCGACCTCGCCCGGGCCGCAGACCAGCGCAGCTGGCCGGACCGCCTGCTCGGCCGCGAGCCGGGGACGGAGACCGGTCCACTGGCCAGCGCCGCGGAGCGCGCCGCGGCCCATCTGGAACCTCACTCGGTGTGGCTGCACAACAGCATCCGTGGTGCCGTCGGGCTGGGCATCGGGGTTGCGCTGGCCGACGTGACCGGCGTCCAGCACGCCTTCTGGGTCATGCTGGGCACCCTGTCGGTGCTGCGTTCCAACGCTCTCAACACCGGGCAGAACGTCTTCCGGGCTATCGGCGGCACCCTGATCGGCTCGGTCCTGGGCGCCGGTGTGCTCCAGCTCATCGGGCACCACACGGCCGTGCTGTGGGTCCTGTTGCCGGTCGCGGTGCTGATCGCGGGCGTGGTCCCGGCCGCGATCTCGTTCGCCGCCGGGCAGGCGGCCTTCACGCTGACGCTGGTGATCTTGTTCAACGTCGCCCAGCCCGCGGGCGTGTCAGTGGTCCTGGTCCGCATCGAGGACATTGCGCTCGGCTGTGCGGTGAGCCTGGTCGTCGGGCTGTTCTTCTGGCCACGCGGTGCGTCCGCCGCCGTCGGCAAGGCGTTGGCCGAGGCGTACGTCGACGGCGCGCGCTACTTGTCGGCCGCAGTGGACTATGCCGTCTCCAGCTGTGCTCTCGGGTCCGCGACCCTCCAGATACCGCAGGAGGGCCGCCGGGCGGCGGCGGCCGCGGCGCGGCGGCTGGACGACGCCTTCCGGACCTACTTGGCCGAGCGCGGCGCAAAGGCCGTCCCCTTGGGCGAGACGACGACCCTGGTCACCGGTGTCGTCGCGATCCGTCTGGCCGCCGACGCGATCCTGGATCTGTGGCGGCGGTCCGCGGACGGCGGGTCGCTCGACGACCGTGCCGCAGCGCAGAAGGAGCTGGTGGTCACGGCGGAGCGGATGGTTCGGTGGTACCGGAGTCTGGCCCAGGGGCTGGAGGGCGAAGGGCCGGTGCCCGAGCCCTTGGAGTCCGACCTGACGAGCAACTCCCGTCTGGTCGAGGCGGTGCGTCGCGACCTGCATGATGCCGACGGCCGGGCGACGGGGACCGGCGTCCGCATCATCTGGACCGGCGACCACCTGGAAGCAGTGCGCAGGCTTCAGACGTCCCTCGCGGCCGCTGCCAGTGACGCCGGAGCCCCGGTTGCCGTGACCGAACCGGCGTGAGGCCGAGGCAGAGAGCGATCGCTGGGGCCACATTCCGGGCTGTCGCTATAGCTCGTCGCGCACGGTGACCAGAGCATGATCGGCGCATGAGACATGAAGGCGTCGGTTTGGCCGGTCGGAGGCGATCTCGATCGGCCCGATGCTGTACTTGGCGGCCTCCAACTGCGTCTCAGACACCCGCCAGCCGCTGCGAGCGTCCAGGACCGCCAGCGTCCCGGCCTCCCAGAACGCGACGAGCAGCCGCCTGCCGTCGCCGCTCACGCCCACGGCATAGGGCTCCGGCAACACCGGATCTCCGAAGGCCACGCCGAAGAGCCCAACCCCTGGCCGATTGGACAGCGTTGACAGCCGGATGGTCCGAATTGCCTCGAGCACGGTCGTGTCGATGACCGTGATGCTCTGCGACAGCCGGTTTGCGACGTAGAGCCGCGTGCCGGATGGATCCAGCGCAGCGTCGACGGGATTGTGACCCACTTCGATGGTCGCAACGGTGCCCAAGGTCCGCGTGTCGATCGCGGATACCGTCGCATCGTTGTTGCAGACGTACACGCGATCACCGGACGGACTCGCCACCAGACACCTCGGTCGCCGACCGGTCCGGACCGTGTCCAGCACTCGCCGCGCATCGGTGTCGACCACCGACATGGTGTCGTCCTGCGCGTTCGCGACGTACAGACGATCGCCACTGCACGCCAGCGCCGTTGGTTGCTTGCCGACCTTGACGCGTGAGGTCTCGGCAGCCGCGCGCACGTCAACGATCGACACGTCGTTGGAACCGCAGTTCGCCACGTAGATCCGCTCACCGTTGGGGTCGACGGCGATACCCGACGGATTCCTGCCGACCAGGATGCGCGCGACTTCCGAGCGCGCGTGCGGGTCGACGACCGTCACCGTGCCGCGGGACCTACGAAGACTCCGCAATGATCCGACGATGCCCGGATTGGCCAGGTAGACGCGGTCCCCGGAGGGGCTCACCGCGATAGCGCGAGGAGCCTCCTTCAGCATCATCGGCTGCGAGTCGATCCGCACCGGCGCCCCCTGACGACACGAGTCCGGGCCCGAATCCTTCCATCGCCGCTTCGGTGGTGCCGGAACCCGGGCGCGGGCAGTTGGGTTGGATGGTAGGCGCTTCAGACGCTTCAGGCGCTCGCAGCGTGACCATCATCCAGTGTTGCCCTTGCAGAATCCGCAGGTAGGTCCGCCCGGCATCCGTGATGGAGAAGTACTCCCTGACGTCTCCCTCGTCACCCATGCTCGAGAACGACTTACCCGCTTTGCGCGCGATGGCGGCGGTGTCCACACTGCTCGGGAGCAACGACCTTCAGCACCAGGACCCCGAGCGCTGCCGCAGAGACCATGACGCGGGTGAGCAGCTCCCCTCTCGGACTCGTCGCCTCTTCCGCCACCGTGCCTCCGTCTCGCGCATCCGGCCGTCGCTCGCCCAAAGTACCCCTCGGTTTCGCCGCATTGGCGGTTCAGGCGTTCTACTGCAGGACCCGAGCGGTGCGAGCCGACGAGAGCCAGCTGGGGAACTCTTGCAGAAGGCGGTCGTAGAGGAGATCGTCACGTACGGCGCGCGGATCACGGCTGGCGTGGAAGAAGCCTGCGTTGTCGACGATTCGATGCCTGGGCACAGCCAGGTCGTCGAGGCGGTGGAGAAAGGCGAACTCGTTGTCGTCCGGGTCGCCGAAGCCGATGAACTGCCAGAACAGGTCGGCCACTACACGTCGGCTGGTTCCAGCGTGCGCGCGCTCCCACGGGCACTGCTGTCAGACGGGTGGCCAGTTCCGCAGCGCCGCGTCGGCCACCTGCTGGAGTTCGGAGCTGGTGGCGCCGCCGACAGCCTGGACGGCGATGCCGTTCGCCACGGTCATGAGGTATCGGGCGAGCAGTTCCGGGTCCGCGCCGGGGGGCAGATCACCCTCGTCGACGGCCTGCTGGAACCGGTGGCGGAGGCGAGTACGGCCGTCGTCGCGCCAGGCGATCAGGGCATCCTGGGCCGCACGTCCGGAGTCGCCGGCGGCCAGCGAGCCCTGCACGCCCAGGCATCCGGCGGGGCAGCCGGGGCGGGTGGTCGTGCTGACCGAGCCGGCGAGGAACGCCGTGGCCACTTCCCGGGCGCTCGGCTTCTCCAGTGCGCGGGCCGCATAGGCGGCGGGACCTTCGGTGTAGCGCTCCAGGGCCTTGCGGAACAGCTCCTCCTTGTTGCCGAAGGCCGCGTACATGCTCTTGCGGGTGATGCCCATGGCGCTGGTCAGGTCGGTCAGGCTGGCGCCTTCATAACCCTGCTCCCAGAAGACCAGCATCGCCCGCTCCAGGGCCTCGTCGGCGTCGAAGCCTCTCGGCCGGCCGATCGGCGCTTTCCGGGTGATCTCCATGGCCCCATCCTACGGCCTGGATACCGATCGGTGCAGAAGTGCTACGGTTCCATTCTGCACCGATCGGTATCTAAGTTTCGGGAGTTCAAGCAATGGGACAGCTGGAAGGCAAGACCGCAGTCGTCACCGGCGGGAGCACAGGAATCGGCCTGGCCACCGCCGCGCGGCTGGCGTCCGAGGGCGCCCATGTGTTCATCACCAGCCGACGCAAAGACGCGCTCGACAGGGCCGTCGAGTCGATCGGCTCCGCGGTCACCGCGGTGCCGGGCGACATATCGGAGCCGACCGACCTGGACCGGCTGTACGACGCGGTCCGTGACCGCGGCCGGGGCCTGGACGTGCTCTTCGCCAACGCGGGCATGGCCACGCTCGCACCGTTGGCTCAGGCCACCGGGGAACAGTTCGACCAGATCTTCGGCGTCAACGTCCGGGGCACACTCCTCACCGTGCAGAAGGCGCTGCCGCTGCTCAACGACGGCGCCTCGGTGATCTTTAACGACTCCATCCGCGCCGACGACGGCCGGGCGGCTTTCGGCCTGTACGCAGCGTCGAAGGCCGCGATCCGGTCCCTCGCGCGGACCTGGGCCAACGAGCTGAAGGGCAGGGGCATCCGGGTCAACACGGTCGCGCCGGGCGCGATCGACACCCCCGGAGTCGACATCGCCATCGGCGAGGAGAACGCGGCCGCCGTCAAGGCAGAACTCGCGGCGGGAGTGCCGATCGGCCGCAGGGGGCGCCCTGAGGAGGTCGCCGCCGCGGTGGCCTTCCTCGCCTCCGCGGACAGCAGTTTCGTGCTCGGCACCACCCTGCACGTCAACGGCGGCGAGAACCAGTTCTGACCCCGTCACACAGTCCCGAACTGTCGCGGGCGAGTCGTCGCCCGCGACAATCCGCCTGCAACCCAGTCGTTTCGGCTTCCTTGCCGGCGAACCCAGTCGTACGAGCAGGGCAGCGGCCGTGGACCCGCATCGCGCATTCGTAGCAGGTCCGGCAGCACGTCGAACTCGAAGCAGAAGCCCAGGCCACGCCTGCCGGGAGCCTGCCGGGCAGTCGGTGCCGCCATGCGGGCGTGGCCTGCTTGACCAGCCGGGCCGTCGCTTGCAGAGTCGGGATGCGGCACCGCAGCAACGCCGTCTCACTCTGCCGATCGGTCCACCCGTCCGCAAGGCGGCCGCCCGACGGTCCTGACACCCAGGAGCGGCTGATCCGATGGTCCTCAACCTGGTTGTGATCGGTACGGCCATCACTCTGGGGCCTTTGCACAACAGCGCCTTCATCCTGCTGCTCTCCTCGCGGCGCGGCGTTCGCCAGGGCCTGGCGTTCCTGTTGTCGTGGCTGGCCAACCTGGTTGTGGTGATCGCCTGCGTGGTGCTGCTGACCGGCGGTCAGCCCCCGGCCCGTCACAGCGTGCCCTCGACTGCCGCGATCGATGCCAAGCTCGCCATCGGCCTGGCACTGGTGCTGTACAGCGCACACCGGTACCGCCGACCACCCCGCCCGCACGGCCCGCCCCGCTGGACCGCCCGGATCGACAACGCCTCTCCGGCCACAGCAGCCGGTCTGGCATGGCTGCTGCAGCCCTGGGCGCTGGTCGGAGCCGGGGCCGCGACCGCTGTCGAGGCGAACCTCTCCACCCTTGCCGACTGGCTCGCGCTGACCGGCTACTGTCTGCTGGCCACGCTCAGCCTTGTCGTCATGGAGATGTACGTGGTGTGGGCGCCCGCGGTCGCGAACGCCCGGCTGAACGCCCTGCGGAACTGGATGGAGCAGCATCAGGAGCAGCTGATCGTCACGCTCTCCCTGCTCCTCGGCCTGTGGCTGGCGGCCCGGAGCATCGCCGAGCTGGTCTCCTGACAGGGACGGCTCCGACGGCGGCACCCTGCATACATCTTTGGTGGTGGTCCGACATCCCGGAGTACTGAGCCGGCACGGGCTCCCGATGTGTATCGCCTTCGACCACCGGACCATGCCCGAGCGCTCTGCGTCGAGCCCGGCGTCGCGAGGACGGCAGTGCGGGCGGCACCGATCCACAACTGCGCCGCGAGGCGCTGGAGCCGGCTGGGGGCGCCGGTGCCCGGTCACCCGGAACTGCTGCTGCGTCAGAGTGCGTCAGTAGCCGGTGCCGCGCTTGACCTGGGTCCGCTCGGTCCCGTGGGTCGCGCCCTTGGCGTCCAGCGTGCGGCACGCGTCGGCGATGTCCTGGCCCAGGCGGTCGATCTGCTCGCGGCTCATGGTCTCCTTGACCAGGGCGCGCATGATCTTCACCCGCTCCGCGTTGGGCGGGAGCGTGTACGCGGGCACCATCCAGCCCCGCTCGGCCGAGAGCTGCCAGGCGATGTCGGACTCGTCGTAGGCGTGCTCGCCGGCGAGGCGGAAGGCGACCAGCGGCAGTTGCTCGAGGTCGCTGCCGATCACTTCGAAGCGGCCGCTGTCGCGCAGGTTGTCCGCCAGTGCGCGGGCGTTCTCCTGCATCATCTTCATGACGTAGGTGTAGCCCTGACGGCCGAGGCGTACGAAGTTGTAGTACTGCGCGAGCACCATCGACGCGCCGGTGGAGAAGTTCAGCGTGAACGTCGCGTCGGTCTTGCCCAGGTAGTTCTCGTAGAAGACGAGGTCCTTGGCCAGGTCGGACTCCTCGCGGAAGATCAGCCAGCCGATGCCGGGGTAGACCAGGCCGTACTTGTGTCCCGAGACGTTGATGGACCGGACCTGTTCGAGCCGGAAGTCCCATTTCGAGTCCGGGTAGAGGAAGGGCCACACGAAGGCGCCGCTGGCGCCGTCGACGTGGATCGGGATGTCGAGGTCCCGCTTCTTGCGGACGTCCCGCAGGAGTCTGTCGATCCCGACGACGTCGTCCTTGTGGCCGGTGAACGTGGTGCCGAGGACGGCGACGACGCCGATCGTGTTCTCGTCGAGGTGGGGTTCCACGTCCTCCGGGCCGATCGTGTACTTGCCCTCGGCGAGCGGTACGATCCGCGGCTCGACGTCGAAGTAGCGGCAGAACTTCTCCCACACGACGTGGACGTCTCCCCCGAAGATCAGGTTGGGCCGGTCGGTGGACAGGCCGGCCGCCTGGCGGCGCTCGCGCCACTTCCACTTCAGCGACAGCGCGCCGAGCATGATCGCCTCGGACGAGCCCTGGGTCCGGCAGCCGGCCGTCTTGCCCGGCGCGTGGAAGAGGTCGGCGAGCATGCGCACGCAACGCTGCTCGATCTCGGCGGAGATGGGGTACTCCGCGTGGTCGATGAAATTGCGGTGGAGGTTCTCGGCGATCAGCCGTTGCGCCTCCGGCTCCATCCAGGTGGTGACAAACGTGGCGAGGTTGCGCTGCGGGTCGCCCTCCATGGCGAGATCCACGTCCACGAGCCTCATTGCGTCCGTCGCGGCCATGCCTTCCTCGGGGAAGGTCTCCGAAGGAGCGGGCACAGTCAGGAACCGGTTACCGAAAAGAGCCTCATCATCACGCTTGGTCATGCAGCGATTCAAACAGCACCAGAGCCCGCCGCGGGCGAGGGACACACCAGGACGAAACAGCGCGCCGGTCGCGAACTCGACCAGCAGCAGGCAGTCAGGTCTTTGCGCGGGCGTAGGAACATGACGCCGACCGAAACCCGGAGGCGACCTGTCCAGGCCGTGCTCCGGAAGAGCTGCCGACTACACGCGCGCCCCGTGCACATGCCGCGGCTCGACCAGAAGTCCGTAGAGGACCAGCACGGACACCAGCATGGTGGCCAGAGACCAGAACGGGTAGACCGGAAGGAAGATCATCTGCCCGACCAGGCAGAACGCCGCCAGACAGATGCCCGTCAGTCGTGCCCCTCTGGAACCCACGAGCACGCCGATGCCCGCCAGGGCCATCACGATGCCGATGCCCACCCAGATCCAGCCCCAAGCCGTGTAGTTGAGAATGAGCAGCCGGTTGCCCTGGGAATAGACGGTCGAGTAGTAGCCATGATTGAAGATCGCCACGAATCCGTTGAGCAGGTTGAAGAGAGCACTGACGAACAGCAGGATTCCCGCGAAAGCCACCCAGTGCGAGCGCTCCATCGGAGGAATGGCGTCGTCTGGCGGAGAGACAGGTTGCTGCATGGGATCCATCAGAGCCAGCATCACGGCAGGTCGCAATCGGTAAGGCCCATTCGTGTCGGTGCCGCCGCCGGCACTCCCCGGCGACCGGTTCGTGGGTGCTACGGGCCTTCGTTCCTGGCTCACCCCCGCCGTCACCCTTTGTCAATGGCTGAAGCCGCCCTCACCCTGAACAGGCACCGCTGAGACAGGCACCGCTGACGTTGCTGATCGGTATGCCTCGGCCATGGCGTGGAATGAGCGCTTCGGTGCAAGGCTGCCGTCGGACATGACCTTGCACACTCCGTAGGAGGCCATGTCGAGGTCAAAGCGCGGGTCCTCGTGGTGCGGATACTCGTAAGAGGCGAAGGTGAACCAGAATGCGGTGTCGACGCCTTCCTCATTGAAGACGTCCAATTGCCGGCGCAGGTAGTGGGCTTGTTCGTGCTCGTCGCGGATGTAGTCGCCGTCGAGGCGGGGCGGATCCGCGTCCTGGTCGACGATGGCCCAGCCCATGCCACCGCGGGCGGCGGCACCTCGGTAGGCGCAGCAGCCGAATTCGGTCGCGGCGAGCGGCTTGCCGTGCCGGAAATACTCCCGCAGGCCCTGCCGGAAGGCGTCACTGGAATCGCCGTAGGCGTCCGCACTTACGATGTCGAAAGGCGCCCAATCGACCTGTTCCCACGTTCCCGAAGCGTAGGTGATCTTTCCGCGGAACCGTGAGCGCACCGTCTCGGCGATATTGGCCAGCAACGAGTTCAGCCGGGCAGGAACCTCGGCGAGCCCGGCCAATGCCTCGGGGGCACCGCTGGTCAGGGCTTCGATTCTGGCGAGGCTGTCGGCTCCGGGGAGAATGTCGGCGGCAAACAGGCTCAACTCGCAGCCGGTGACGAAGACGTCCGCTCCCACCTCCTGGGCGCGGTCGGCACAGGTGGCGAAGTAAGGCAGCAACTCCTCGGCGGACAATTCGCAAGGGAATGGGGAGAACCACACCTCAAGCCCGGCATCGGCGGCGTGCCGGGCCGCAAGGGCCAGTCGCCCAGGGTCGCCGCCGGTGATCCGCACGGCATCGCAGTGCAGGTCGTCTGCGATGAGGCGGATCTCGCGTCGCACCGCGTCGGCGTCGAAGACGGGCCGCGAACTCTTTCCGCCCGGGGTGAAGCCAGTGTCGTAGGTGATGCCTTTGGCTCGCATCGGATGCTCCTGACAATTGATCGACATCTGCTGCTGCGTCTCGCCGGGCGTCGATGGGAAGTCGATGGAAAGCCGATGGGAATCGGTCCGGCGGACGGATCGCATGGACGACTCGGGGTGCGTCTGGAGATCGGCTCGACGGCGACCTTGGGCACGCTGCCACCTCGCATCTCCCCCAGAGACCACCTGACACCCGTGTTCGGCGATCGGAGCCGAACGTTAGGTACAAGTCGAAATGCCAGTCAACGGCGGTCTCCTCGGGATCGTGCCATGTGCGCTGGTCAGCTACGCAGCCGTCGATGCAATGACAGTGAGCGTCAATGCACGGCGAAAGAGAGGGTGTTGCAACGATCGGCGACCAGTGCACACACTGTGTGCCGAGACGACCGAGTCAGAGGAACCGACCCCGATGCCAGGACGCAGGCTGACCAGAGCCGACCGGCAGCAGATCGCCGCAGGGTTGGCGCAGCGCCTGAGCTACGCCGACATCGCCAGACGCCTGAACCGTCCCGCCTCGACGGTGAGTCGCGAGGTCGCGCGCAACGGCGGACCTGCCCGGTACCGCGCTGAACTGGCACAGCTCGCGACCACCCACCGAGCCCGGCGCCGACCACAGCCCTCCGTCCCGGTGCAGCGGACCATCGAGCATCTCGGCCCCGACCCCGACGCAACGGCCGCGTTCGTCACCGACCTAACCGCAGCACTTGTCGACACCGGCCTCCCGCGCACCGCCGCCCGCGTGATGGCCTGTCTGTTCGCCTCCGAGACCGGCAGTCGCACCGCCATCGAGATGGCGCAGCACCTGCAAGTCAGCGCGGCGACCATCTCGTACGCGGTCCGCCTGCTGGAACGGCAGGATCTGATCCGCCGCGGCCGCGACGACCGTGGCCGCCGCCACCGGTATTTCCTCGACGACAAGGCGGGCTTGCGGACCGTCGCGGCCAGCGTCGCCGCCAACCAGCGGTTCGCCGCCACCGCGCTGCGCGGCGCCGAGCTCTTCGGAGCCGAGACCGCTACCGGATCCCGGCTCGCCCTGGCAGGCCGATTCCTCGAACGCCTCGGCGACGACCTCATCCGCTCCGCTGAGAAGCACTGGCGTGACATGGCTGGTGACAGGGGCGGCAAATACACGCCGCCGAGCCACGCGGAGTAGTACGCGGCCGGGCGTCCGACTACCGGCAGGCAGACACTCTGGAAACCTGGCTTCCCTGCCGGCCGGAGAGGGCCGGACCGACGAGAGCCGCCATGCCTACCCCCGGGCCGCGCAGGTCTTCGAGGCGATCGGCGACACCGCGGCGGCGGACCGCTGCCACGCCCCGGCGGCCGCCTCCGCCCGACCTTGTGCGGGGCCCGCCCGGGGGGGAGTTGGGCGGGTACTTCTGCGTGCTGTTCTGCGTGGCCCTGCCGTTGCTCCATGGCTTGACTGGTGGGCACCGGGACAGACGTCAAGGCGCTGTCCCTCCAGGTCGGGAGTGAGCCATGGCAACGATCAGGAACATCGTCCTCGTGCACG
>NZ_JBSFWB010000085.1:0-11227 GCF_053592635.1 Streptomyces sp. NPDC002623
CTTGGGTTTTGGGTTTTAAGAGGTGTCATATTCGTTGCTGGGGGGGGGCCGGGAGTTTCCCGGCCCCCGACGCGTGCGGTCAGCTCTTGCCGAGCAGCCGCCAGATCTGGTTCTTCTTGGTGCTCAGCACGCTCGCCGCGTCACAGGTCCACTGGTGGACCAGCGCGCCGGCCGTCGTAGAGACATTGCTGACGTCGACGCACTTGCCGCTGTGCACGGCGACCAGCTGGTAGTCGTGGCTGTTGCCGAGCGCGGTGACGGGGTTGAGGGTGAACTGCTGGTTGGCGGCGCCGTTGCAGGTGTACTGGATGACGGCGGCGCCGTCGGCGGAGGAGGCCCCGGACACGTCCAGGCACTTGCCGCTGTACTCGTTCACCACGGTGTACGTGTTGGTCTTGCCGCTCACCGGCTTCAGGTCCAGCATCTGCTGGTACCCGCCCTCGCAGTGGTACTGCTGGTACTGGGTGCCGTTGGCGGTGCTGCGGCCGGTGTCGTCCAGGCACTGGCCGCTGTTCTGGCTCACGGCGACCGTGGAGACGGTGGCGTCGGACGGCGGGAGCAGGGTGAGGGTGTAGCCGTCGGAGGCGCTCGTCCAGGGGACGGTGACGGAGGCCGCGTTGCCGCTGACGGTCAGGGTCTGGTCGGAGACGGTGACCGGGCCGGTCACAGCTGCGCCGCCGTTGTTGGGGATGCGCTGGAGGACCGCGCGCACCTGGCCGTTCTCGACGACGGACGTGGTGTCGAGGCGGTTGAGGTTGACCGTGACGGTGCCCGTGTTGCCGTTGCTGCCGAGCAGGATCTTCGCGTTCCTCGCGGTGTTGTCCTTGGTCGCGAGCCCGTCGGTGTTGGTGCCGGGGATGAAGTTGACGATGTTGCCGGACTGCGAGCCGTAGTAGCGGTACATGAACCACTCGCCGAGCGGCAGGTACTGGGTGCCGGTCTTGGTGAGCAGGTTCGCCTCGAAGTCGTGCAGGTTGCCGGCCGAGGCCCAGTTGGCGCGCAGGCCGTCCGCTCCGGCCCGCTCCAGACGGGAGATGTACCAGGCGCCGCGGCCGGGGTTCTGCTCGTCCGTGTTGCCGTACTCGTTGACCTGGAACGAGCGGCTCGTCGTCATCGACCGGGCCGACAGCTTGGACCGCAGGGAGCTGCCGTCGGCGACCGGGTCGCCCGGGAGGTCGTGCCAGCTGTAGACGTTCGGCTCGACGTTGTTGGCCTTCACGTAGTCGAGGTAGGTGTTCCACCAGGTGTTCGAACTCGTGGGCCTGCCGCAGGTGCTCGCCCCCACGACGACCGCGCCCGGGATGGCGGCCCGGATCTTCTGGTAGGCCCGCTTCCACATCTCCAGGTACTGGGTCTGCCCGGAGCCCCAGAAGAGCGAGCAGTCCGGCTCGTTCCAGATGTCCCACTGGATGTCCGTCATGCCCGCCGCCACCACGTCGGACAGCAGCCGTGTGTAGAACGCGTCGAAGTTCGTCCAGTCCCCGCCGTCACCGGGGTAGGTGGGGGTGGTGGTGCCGTCCGCGCCCCACAGGTCGTGCGGCAGGATGACGAAGCTGCCGCCGAGTGCCTTGGTGCGGTTGTACTGGGCCAGGGTGGAGTTCCAGCGGCGGTCGTACTTGCCCGCGACCCAGCCGCCGGGGCTGTCCAGCTGGGCGCCGCCGGCCCGCATGAACTTCCACTTGATGTCCGTGTAGAAGTGCTCCTGCGGCAGCGAACCGTTCTCGGACATCCCGTAGATGGTGCCCGATGCGCGATAGGCGGGGGCGCCCCCGGCGGTGGAGAAGTCGACGGTGACGGAGGTGTCGGCGGCCTGTGCCGTGGTGCCGGGGAGCGTGGCGACGGCGAGCGACGTCAGCAGGACGGCGAGCGCGGTGGGCAGGCGGAGGCGGCGGGCCCCTGTACGGCCCTGTCTGCGCCCCCGTCCGGTCGGGGAAGGTACGCGAGGTGTACGCACTGCGGGTCTCCCGAGTGTCGTGGTGATGCCTGGGCGCGGCTCGGCCCGGGCGGTCTTCAGTCGCCGGTGGCCGCGAGGGACTCGGCGGTACGGAGTTCGTGGGCTTCGGCGAGGAGGAGGTAGCTGCTGGCGGTCCAGGTGTAGGCGCGGTCGCGCAGGCCCTTGCCGGTCAGGGCGTCGAAGTTCTCCGCGAAGCCGTGGGTCTCGCACAGGGTGCGGAAGCGGGCGCTGATCTCGTCCGCGAGGCGATGGTGGCCGGCGCGGCGCAGGCCGTCCTCGATGAGGACGGTGGCGGGGGCCCAGATCGGGCCGCGCCAGTAGCCGTCGGAGAGGTAGTGCGGTGAGGCGGGCAGTTCGGTGGCCAGGCCGTGATCGGTCAGGTGGGTCTCGATGCGTTCGGCCAGCACGGCGCTGATGTCCTCCGGGAGGTGCTCACCCAGCGCGATGGGCATCAGGTCGAGCAGACTGGAGCTGCTCCAGGAGTGGTCACCGTGGGCGGAACGGGCGACGAACCGGTCCCCCGTCCACAGCTGGTCGAGCATGGCCGCCTGGGTCTCGTCAGCTGTACGCGTCCAGTGGCGGGCGTCGTCGGAGCGTCCCAACTCAACGGCCAGGTCGGCGAGTTCATGCATCTGCAGGATGAGGAACGCGGCCAGGTCGGCGCTGACGAGCACGCGCTCGGGGTCGAAGGTCGTGGCGTTGTCCCAGCCGCTGTCGTTGCCGTGCTGGTAGTGGGGCAGGGCGCTGTCGGCGGCTCGGCGCGCGGTGAGCCAGAAGTCCGTCCAGCGCTTCAACATGCCGTATGCCTGGGCGAGTTCCAGCTGGCCGAGCGGCTCGGGCAGCCGTCGGCGGAGGTGGCCGAAGGCCCAGCCGTGGATGGGCGGCTTGACGAAGTTGTAGAGGATCTCGGAGTGGGTGACCGAGTCGGGCAGGGCCCCGCTCTCGTCCTGGTGGTCGAAGGGCAGCGCGAACTGGTCCCGGGCCAGTTCGGGCGAACCGGGGGCCAGGGCAAGGGCGTTGAAGCAGTGGTCCCAGCTCCACACCTTGTCCATCCAGTGCTTGGACATCAGCACCGCCGGTCGCCTGACCAGCCCGGCGGGGCGCACGGTCGCGGACCACACGACGTACGCGGCGAGTTCGGCGGCCGGGGTGCTCGGCGAGCGCCAGGGGGCGACCGTGTCGACGAACGCGGCGAAGGAACGCCGCGCGGCGGCCACCACCTCGTCGAACGGCGCCGAGGAGACGTACGGCGGTCGTGCGGTGTCGAGTTCCTCGACGGCGGCCTCCCAACTACCGTCGGCGCCGGAGCAGATCGTGAGACCGCGGTCTCCGCCGCCCAGCGCCTGGGCACCGGAGACCTCCGCCACGACGCCGGCCAGCACGGTGATGCGGTAGCGGCGCCCGGTCTCGTACGAGGTGAACACATGGGCGTCGGCTGCCGGGTCGTGGAAGAAGTACGTACCGCTGAACGGGGTCAGTGCCTGCGCCGCCGCGCTGACGCTCAGCGCGAGTCCGGTGCCGCGCAGGCGCACGGTGTCCGGCGACTCGTAGGCGAGGTCGACGCGCCCGCCCCCACCGGTCCAGCCGAGCAGACTCGGTGACGCCTGGACGCGGGTCTCCGCCCGGTCGCCCGTCGCCGGATCGAGGGGGACGAACCGTAGGACGGCGTGCATGCCGTTCTGGTGCGAGACGAGGTGGAGGTCCTCGGCGCGGGTCTTCTCCGCGAGCACGGGAGAGATCCCGAACCAGGATCCGTGCATGCTGAACGGGATGTCGTGGACGGAGAAGGCAGGGCCGGACGAGGCGGCGGTCATGGCGGCGTGACTCGTTTCTTCAACGGGGTGTCTACGGCACGAAGAGGGGGGAGCGTCAGTCCTTGACGGCACCGGCCGTCACACCGGCGGCGACGTACCGCTGGGCGAGGACGAGGATCACCGCGGCGGGCAGCGAGGCCACGACGGCGGTGGCCATGATGGCGTTCCACTCCTGGTTGTTGTTGCCGATGTACTGGTAGATGCCGAGGGTGATCGGCTGATGGGCGCCGCCGGCCGCGAGGGTGCTCGCGAAGACGAAGTCGGACCAGGACCACAGGAACGCGAAGAGGGACACGGTGACGACGGCGTTGCGGCTCATCGGCAGCACGATCGACCAGAAGGTGCGCAGCGGTCCCGCGCCGTCGGTCCTCGCGGCCTGGAGCAGTTCGCCGGGGATGCCGGACATGAACGCGGTGAAGATCAGTACGGCGAAGGGGACCGCCAGCGTCGAGTCCGCGACGATCAGGCCGGGCACGGACTGGAGCAGGCCGAGGCTGAGGTAGACGGCGTAGAAGCCCATCGCCATGATGATGCCGGGGATCATCTGGGCGGCCAGGAGGACGAAGTTCAGGATTCCGCCGCCGCGCGGGCGCAGCTTGGCCAGCGCGTAGCCGGCGGGCGCGGCCAGCGCCACGGTCAGCACGACGGTGCCCAGACCGATGACGAGACTGGTGCCGAGATACGGCAACTGCTGGTCCACGACGGCCCGGTAGCCCTCCAGGGTGCCGTTGACCGGGAACAGGTCCGGCGGGCTCTTGCGCATGTCCTGGTCGCGGGTGAAGGACACGTTCAGCATCCAGTAGACCGGGAAGAGCATGAGCGCGGTCAGCAGGAGACCGAGGCCGGTCTTCCACCAGGTGCCGCCGCGTCGGGCGGGGAGGTTCATGACACCGTCTGCTTTCGCTGGACCCTCATGTACACCAGCCCGAAGACCAGAGCGGCGACGACGAGCAGGTTGCCGACGGCCGCGCCAGGGCCGAAGGCGGGCAGCAGGTTGCCGAATCCGAGCTGGTAGGACCAGGTGGCGAAGGTGGTGGACGAGTCGGCCGGACCGCCCTTGCTCATGATCCAGATGATGTCGAAGACCTTGAGCGTGTAGACGAGCCCCAGCAGCAAGGTGATGGCGGACACCGGGCGCAGCAGGGGGAAGGTGATGCGCCAGAACCGCTGCCAGGCGTTCGCGCCGTCGAGCGCGGCGGCCTCGTACAGGCTGGTGGGGATGGACTGGAGGCCGCTGTAGAGCACCACCAGGTTGAACGGGACGCCGATCCAGATGTTCGCGATGATCACCGAGGTGAGCGACCAGTCCGGCGAGGTCAGCCAGTTCACCGGCCCGACGCCGACGGCGTGCAGGGCGGCGTTGACGACACCCGAGTCGCTGTTGAGCATCCACGACCAGGTGGACGCCGACACGATGAGCGGCAGCAGCCACGGCACGAGGAACAGCGCGCGCAGGGTCGCGGAGAGCCGGAAGTGCTGGTTGAAGAAGACGGCGAGGGCCAAGCCGATCGCGTACTGGAAGAACAGGCAGACGGCGGTGAACACCGCGGTGTGCAGGAGCGCGGGGGCGAACGTCGGGTCGTCGAGGACGGCCCGGTAGTTGCTCAGGCCCGTGAACGGGGCGTCGCCCTGGACGAAGGAGCGGACGGTGTAGTTCCGCAGGCTCAGATCGAGGTTGCGGTAGAGCGGATAGGCGTAGAAGAGGACGAGGTAGAGGGTGACCGGGGCGAGGAACGCCCAGGCGGCCCACTGCGGGGAGGCGGTGCGGCGACGGGTCGTCGCGCGGGCCGGGGGCGGGGCGGCGGTGGCCGCCCCGGTCCCCCCGCGCACCGGCTGCGGGTCCGGCGGGTGTGTCGTGCGGTTCATCAACGGGCCTCTGACATCGGCTGCTTGATGGCTACTTGACGGCGGACCGGGCGGCCGTGAGCGCGTCCTTCGGCGACTGGGACCCGCTCAGCGCGGCCTGGACCGCCTTCCACAACTGCTCGGAGATCTTGGGGTACTTCGTGCCCAGGCCGTCGCTCGTACGCCCCTTGGCCGCCTTCACCGCGTCGACCCACGGCTGCAGTTCGGCGTCGGCCGCCACCTGCTTGTCCTGGACCTCGGTGGTGGGCGCGACGTAGGACAACGTGGTGTCGGTGGCGAGGAGGTTCTCGGTGCTGGTCAGGCAGGTCACGAGCTTCTGCGAGGTGGCGTATCGGGCGGTGTCGCCCTGCACCGGTACGGTCACGAACTCGCCGCCCGTCGGGGCCGCCGCGTTGCCTCCGGAGGCGGCGGGCACCGGGACGACCCCGTACTCGAAGCCCGCCTTCGCGGCGTTCGCGAGCTGCCACGTGCCGTTCTCGCTGAACGCGTAGTCGCCGGTCGCGAACTCCTGCCAGCTGGTGGTCTGGGTGTTGTTGATGACCGAGTTGGGGGCGTAGCCCTTGTCCAGCCAGCCCTTCCACAGCGACAGCGCAGACACCGCGCCGGCCGAGGCCACGTCGGTGAGCTGCGCGCCCGAGCCCCAGAACCAGGGCAGGAACTGGAAGCTGCCCTCCTCGGTCCCGATCGCGGAGAACGTGATGCCCTTCTTGCCGGCCTTCTTGACCTTCGCCAGCGCCGCCGTCAGCGAGTCCCAGTCCTTGACCGAGGCGATGTCCACCCCGGCCGCCTTCAGCACCTCCTTGTTGTAGTAGAGGGCGAGGGTGTTGGCGCCGATCGGGGTGCCGTACGTCTTCCCGCCCACCTGGCCGGCGCCGAGCAGGTTGGCGTCGACGGCCGAGGTGTCGATCTTGTTGTCGTCGGTCGTGGTGAGCACACCCGCCTCGGCCAGCGTCGACACCACGGGGTTGTCGACGATGAGCAGGTCCGCGGAGTTGTCCTGCTGCGCGGCCAGCAGCGCCTTGTTCGACAGGTCGCTGGTGTCGAAGGCGGTCCGCTTGATCTTCACGCCGGCCTGGGTGCCGCAGTCGTCCAGCAGCTTCGCCCACGCCGACGTCTTGTCGAACTGCGGGTACGGGTCCCAGATGGTGTACGTGCCGCTGTCCTCGGCCTTCGTGGAGCCGCTTCCACCGGAGGAGCACGCGGTGGTGCCGGTGGCGAGGGCGACGACGGTCAGGGCTGCGGCGGTGAAGCGCCGTCTGGCGGGTGTGTTCATTGCGGGTTCCTCTTGGTTCTTGGCACAGGGGTGCCCGGGAAGGGGTGGCCTGGGGGTGTCGGGGCCTGCCGAACCGGGCCACCGAGTTACGTCGGGCGGCCCTGACGGCAGGGGAAGTCGCGCTGGAACGGGTGGGGACGAGGTTCGGTTCGAAGGGTCAGGAGGCCGCGTCGATGCCCGCGTCCGCTGCCTGGCCGGCGGGCGGGGTACCGGCGGGCCCCGTGCTGGAGCGCAGCGAGATCGGCGGGGCGAGAAGCTGGTGCCGGGGCGGCGCGTCGGGGTGGTCGAGCCGCTCCACGAGCAGGTCAACGGCGAGGCGGCCCATCTCGGCCGCCGGCACATCCGCCGCGGTGAGCTGCGGGGTCACCGTCTCCGCCCAGCGGCCGGCGACGACCCCGGTGACGGAGAAGTCGCGCGGCACATGGCGGCCGGCCTGGGCCAGCCCCCGGTAGAGGCCGCCGAGCGCGGCCTCGTTCAGCGTGACCAGGGCCGTGGTGGCCGGGTCGTCGTACAGGATCCGCTCCAGACAGGCCTGGCCCGAGGGGGCGTCGTCCCCGCAGCAGTACGTCCGGACGGTGAGCCCGCGCTCCGCCGCGGCCTTGGTGAACCCGTCCAGTCCCCGCTGGGCGGACTCGTACCCGGCCCGTAGCAGCTGCTCGGGCCGGTTGACGAAGGCGACCCGGCGGTGGCCGAGGTCGGCGAGGTGGTGGACGCAGGCCTGCACCAGTGCGGTGTGGTCCAGTCCGACCCACCAGCCGCGTTCCGGGTGTGCGGTACGGCCGATGGCCACCGAGGGGAAGTCCAGCGCGTCTAGGTGGTCGACCCGGTCGTCCTCCAGTCTGATCTCCATCAGGATCGCGCCGTCCACCCGGCGCTCACCCAGCAGTCGCTGGAACGAGCGGTCGCTGTCCATGCCGCTCGGGGAGAGCAGGACGTCGTAGTCGTGGGCGGCGGCTGCCTCCACGACGCTGCCGATGAAATCCAGCTGCATTCCGGTGTAGTGGTTGCCGGCCGGCGGGAAGACCAGGCCGAGGGTGCTGGTCCTGCCGTTGGCCAGCGCCCGTGCACTGGCGTTGGGCCGGTAGCCCAGCTCGTCGATGACCCGCTGGATCTTCTGGCGGGTGTCGTCCGACACCGGGCGCTTGCCGCTCAGCGCGTACGACACGGTGCTCCGCGAGACACCGGCCCGCTTGGCGATCTCACCGATGTTCACGGCGCTCCTTCGTCGAACCGGTTCGAGTGGCGAGCCGGGCGTCGAACCGGTTCGCGTGAAGTGAAGTTAGGAGCGTCCGCGAACAGGTGTCAACGCCTGCAACAGAACTTTCTCGACGAGCCGGAAACTCGGTCCGGAGTATTGCTGACCGTTTTGCTCGGTGCTAGCTTCCCCGAACCGGTTCGACAGGCCGCTCCGGGGCTCTCCGGCACGCCTGCCACAAGTCGTCGCCGCCGCTCTCGGGCCGCTCCGGCTTCAATATCGAACCGGTTCGACCGTGAAGTTCTTCTCCACCACCCCGCACGGACACGGCGGACACGACGGAAACCACGGAGACCTCAGTGCGACGAAAGAGAACGACAGCCGCCGGCGCCACGGTGGCGGCGGTGATGGCCGGCCTGCTCGCCCTGCCCACCGCCGGCCCGGCCGGCGCAGCCGAGCCGGACAGACTGGTCATCGATCTCGGCACCGACACCGGCGCCTTCCACGGCGGCGCGAGCGGCACGCTCTACGGGATCTACGGCGACGGGGTGCCGAGCCGCAATCTGGTCGAGGGCATGCACGTCCGCACGGTGTCGACCAAGGCCCAGGACGGTCCGCAGCACCCCGGTGCGGACGCGCTGGAGATCCTGCCCTCGTTCGTGGACTCGGGCGGCAAGGACGTCTACATCTATATGACCGACATCTACCGGGGCTTCCCGTACGAGTGGCCGGGGGCGGACGGCCCCGCGCGGATGGCCGACTTCAAGGAGAAGCTCAAGAAGCAGGTCCAGCAGGTCCTGACGATGGGCGGCTACAAGGACCATGTCGTCTACGTCCCCTTCAACGAGCCCGAAGGGAACATGTTCGGCACCGGCAGCTGGAGCTACAACAAGGTCTCCTGGCTGAACGATCCCCGGTACTACTTCGCGGCCTGGAAGGAGGCGTACCACCTCATCAAGGGCCTGGACCCGGACGCGCGCATCGCGGGGCCGAACACCAGCGTCCTCTACGACCAGGTCAGGGGCTTCCTGGAGTACGCCAAGGCCAATGACGTCGTCCCCGACGTGATGACCTGGCACGAGCTGTCGTCCCCCGCCGCGGTCCGCACGAACGTGGCGAAGTACCGGCAGATGGAGAAGGACGTCGGCGTCGGCCCCCTGCCGATCAACGTCAACGAGTACGGCCACAACTACCACCTCTCCGTACCCGGCCAGGTCGTCCAGTGGGTCTCCGCCATCGAGGAGTCCAAGATCGACGCCGATCTGGCGTACTGGAACATCGACGGCAACCTCAACGACTCGGCCGTCGAGGCCAACAAGGGCAACGGCCAGTGGTGGCTGTTCAACGCCTACGGCCAGATGTCCGGCCACACCGTCGAGGTGACGGCCCCGCACCCCAACCAGCAGTACACCCTCCAGGGCGTCGCCACCCTCGACGAGGACAAGAAGCAGTCCCGGGCGCTCTTCGGCGGCCAGAGCGGCGACGCGGACATCGTCTTCGAGAACGTCGACCCGGCCGTGTTCGGGACGACGGTCCACGCCACCGTCCAGGAGATCCCGTGGACCGGACAGGTCGGTGACTCGGCGCAGCCGATGCGACTGGCCGACCAGGAGATCGCGGTCGGCGCGGACGGCTCGGTGAAACTGCCGATGACGGGGATGAACGCGATGTCCGCGTACCAGGTCATCCTCTCCCCGGGCGGCAACGGCGGACAGTCGGCCACGCCCTCGGTGAGCTGGCGCGCGTCGTACGAGGCGGAGAACGCCGCCTACACCGGCGGCGGCTACTCCAGGAACGGCCCCGAGGGCACACCTTCCGACGTCGGCAAGTTCGCCACGTCCGGCAACTACAACGTCGGCGGACTGCGCACCGGTTCGGACGGGGTGCTCGCCTTCGACGTCGACGTTCCCACGACCGGGACGTACGACCTGAGCGTGTTCGCCAACTCCTACAACCTGTACGGCCTGGTGAAGGAGCAGGGACCCACCAATGTCTTCCTGCGCGTGGACGGCGCCGATCCGCAGGAACTGCGGCTGCCGCTCGGCTACAAGTGGGTGGTCTGGGGTCACACCGACACCACGGTGCAGCTGACCGCCGGCAGGCACACCCTCACGCTCGCCGCGAAGGACGCGGACCTGGGCGTCACCAAGGGCGACGCCATCATCGACAAGATCGACCTGTCCCTGCGCGATGCGCAGGCGACCCGACCGGCGATCTACGAGGCCGAGTACGCCACCCTTGCCGGAGCCCGGACCGACTACACCCGCCACGGTGCGTCCGGCCCCGGCACGGTGCGGCTGCCGAAGCGCGCCTCGGCGACCTTCTGGGTGTACTCGCCCACCGACGGCGAGTCGACCGTTTCCGTCGACCACCTCGGCGGCGGACGCGCGAGCCTGTCGCTCAACGGCGAAGAGCTCGACGTTCCGGCGGTCGGAGGCGGCCGGAAGGGAACGGACACGGTCAAGCTGTTCCTCTCCGGCGGCGTCAACAAGCTCACCGTCACGGGGACTTCGGGTCGGACCGTGCTCGACCGGCTGCGGGTCGCGCCGTCGAAGGGCACCCTGATCCCGACCGTGTACCAGGCCGAGAACGGAACGCTCTCCGGAGCGGCGACGACGACCGACGCGTACACCTTCGCCACGAACGGCAGGTCCGTCACGGGCATCGGCGCCGGGACCGCCAACGCCCTCACCGTCGACGTGGTGGCCGCCAGAGCGGGACGGCACGCGGTGACCATCCGCTATTCCAACGCCGAGCAGGCGCCCGCCACCCACTACAACCCCGACCCGATCGCCCGGCACGCCGATCTCTCGGTGAACGGCGGCGCGATCCGCAGGGTCCTCTTCCCTACCACCTTCCACTTCAACGACTTCCGCGAGCTGACCGTCCCGGTCACCCTCAAGAAGGGCACGAACCGGCTCACCTTCACGGCGGAGGAACTGCCCGACTTCGACGGCGACACCTACAACCCGTACGACCAGCGTTCCGCGTACGCGCCGGTCATCGACCAGCTCACCGTCACACCGCTGACGCGGCGGTGAGCCTCGTCGCTCCGGGCTCGGTGTGACCCGCCGCTGAGGACCGGACGGGCCGGCGCCCCCCGCGGCCGGGCACACGATGCCCTG
>NZ_JBSFWB010000086.1:0-10898 GCF_053592635.1 Streptomyces sp. NPDC002623
CGGACGGCGACTTCGACAAGACCGAGCAGGCCGTGGTCCGGGAAGCCTGCTTCACCCTCGACCTGCCCCCGCACGAGTTCGACCTCTGACGAGTCGCGGGCGGCATGCCGGGCTGACGCGCAGTGCGTCGCCCCGGCCCGACGGCGGCCCGCCCCCGTGGGGCCGGCCGCCGGAGGGCCGGGTCACAGGGGTGTGGCGGCGTGCAGGATGAGAAGCATGGTCACGGCGGAGTTCGCCGAGGACATCGCCGAGACGGCCGTGCCCGCGGCGGCGCCCCAGACGGCGAGACCCACCGTGGTGAAGGCCGACGGCCAGTCCCGCACCGCGGGTGCGGGACCGAGCAGGGCCCGCACCCGGCGCGGCACCGGCCCCGGCGTCGCCGCGAAGCCGGCGAGCGTGGGCAGCGGTGTGCCGCGCGAGACGAGCGCGGCCTTGCCTATCGCCCGGGCCACGGTGCGCCGGCTGCCGACCGCCCGGGCCGCGTCCTCGTCCGCCCAGCGCTCGGCCGTGTAGGCCACGGCCGAGCTCAGCGGGCGCAGGAACGGGTTGGCCCGGGCCGCCAGCCGGACGGCGAGCAGGTGCCGGTGGTGACGGGCGGCGAGGTGGGCGCGCTCATGCGCGAACAGGGCCCGCCGTTCGGCCGGTTCGAGGGAGTCCAGCAGACCGGTGGTCACGACGATCCGGTCCCGGCGCCCGCCGGGCAGGGCATACGCGTACGGAGTCCCGTCGGGCAGGACCGCGACCTCGGTGCCCGGCAGCCCGGCGAGCGCCCGGTGGGCACGACGGCGGACCCGGCGGTGCCGCCACAGCGTCCGACCGCAGACCAGGGCCACCGCCGTCAGGGCGGGGATGGCCGCCTTGCCGGCGATCTCGTCGTACGGGACGGCCGCCCGCACCTCGGGGTCCGACCAGCCGTCGGGCAGCGGGTTGCCGGGGAGCTGGGCGGTGCCGACGACCATGAGCAGCCCCAGGCACACCGTGCTGCACACGGCCATCACCGCGGCCACGCCGGTCAGCAGCCGGGTCGCGGTGCGCGGATGCAGATGCTGTTCGGCCAGCCGCGCGACGGGCCATGCCGTGAGCGGCAGGACCAGCGGCAGAAAGACGAAGACCCCCATGAGGCGTCAGTCTTCCCCTCCGTCGCGGGGCTCGGCGAGCAGTTCGCGCAGCAGCCGTTCGTCGTCGGGACCGAGGCCGGTGACGAAACTGGCCAGCACGGCCTCGCGGTTCCGCTCGGCGTCCAGCACCCTGCGCATCCGGTGCGCGGCGAGACCGGCCTCGTCCGACGCCGGCGTCCAGACGAAGGACCGCCCCACCCGCTCGCGGGTGACCGCGCCCTTGGCCAGCAGCCTGGTCAGGATCGTGATGACCGTCGTATAGGCGAGATCGCCGCCCAGGCGCTCCTGCACCCACCCGGCCGTCGCCGGCCCGTCCGCCTCCCGCAGCGCCGACAGGACCGAGACTTCCAGCTCGCCCTGCCCTCGCCGCCGGGGACGCTGCCGGTGATCCGTCACGCCCTGTCTCCTCTCCGTCGCCGCCCGTTTCCCGGCCGACCATCGTATCGATGTCCGGAGTGGCTCCTATCGGATTGTAGAAGGCGCACACCACTTTCTCTACAGTGTTGTAGATTCATGATCCCGGTCCGGGAAGCGGGCCGCGACAGGTGCAGGCCGAGAAGGAGTACGCAGTGGGAGTTTCCCTGTCCAAGGGCGGCAACGTATCGCTGAGCAAGGAGGCGCCGGGCCTGACCGCCGTCCTGGTCGGACTCGGCTGGGACGTCCGGACGACCACCGGCACCGACTACGACCTCGACGCCTCCGCCCTGCTGCTCGACGCCTCCGGCAAGGTGCCGTCCGACCAGCACTTCGTCTTCTACAACAACCTGCGCAGCCCCGACGGGTCCGTGGAGCACACCGGCGACAACCTCACCGGCGAGGGCGAGGGCGACGACGAGTCGGTGAAGGTGGACCTGGCCGGTGTGCCCGCCGAGATCGACAAGATCGTCTTCCCGGTCTCCATCCACGACGCGGAGAACCGCGGCCAGAGCTTCGGCCAGGTCCGCAACGCGTTCATCCGGGTGGTCAACCAGGCGAACAACCAGGAACTCGCGCGCTACGACCTGTCCGAGGACGCCTCCACCGAGACCGCGATGGTCTTCGGCGAGCTCTACCGCAACGGCCAGGAGTGGAAGTTCCGTGCCGTCGGCCAGGGCTATGCCTCCGGACTGGCCGGCATCGCCTCCGACTTCGGGGTGAGCGTCTGAGCCGCCCGGGCGATCGACGCGAGGAGCATGTGTCCGACCCGCCCCGACTGCGCGCGCAGGACCTGGCGGACTTCGAGGCGGTGCTGGACCTGGCGCTGGCCGGCCCCGAGATCCGGGCCGTCCTCCTCGACGACGCCACCGGCGTGGCGCGCGAGCGGCTGCGCACCGGGGCGTTCAGGGCCGCCGACACGATCACGGCGGCGGCCGCGGCGGAGTACGGCGCCTACCTGGCCGCACGGGAGACAGCCGAGCACGGCCCGGACCACGGCGCGGACGACGACGGCAGCGTGGCGCCCGCGCTCCTGGTGCTGACCCCGCTCGTCTCCGCCGCGTCCGCCGTGGTCGTGTCCGCGCTGGGCCACGGGCTTCGGCTGGCCGCGGTGCCGGGCCCCATGCCCCACTCGCTCGTCACCGCGGGCTGGATGCTGGCGGTCGTCGCGGCGGTGAGCACCCTGGTGGCGCTGGTCGCCCTCATGCGCACCGCCGTGCGGCAGCGAGGCGGCACACCCTCCGTCGAGGACCGCCCGGAACGGGCTCGTCTGGTCTGGCGGCGGGCGCTGCTCGACCGCGGGATGCTGCCCCATCTGCGCCGGCGCGTGGCCGAGGACGCGAGCCTGCGCTCCACGCCGCCGATCCACGTCTCACCGCCCCCACAGGACAGGACAGGACCCTCATGTTCGGACTGAGCGAATTCGCCATCATCCTCGTCGTCGTCATCGCGCTCCTCTGTGTGAAGAAGCTGCCCGACCTGGCCCGTTCGGCGGGCAAGTCGGCCCGCATCCTCAAGGCGGAGGCGCGTGCCGCGCAGGACGAGGAGAGCGGCGCGGAGGCAGGTCACGCTCCGCGGATCGTCCAGGGCGAGACGCTCGCCTCGGGCCCCGCCGCGGGCGCGGGCGCGGAGCGCCCGGCCGCCCGGGAAGGCGGACGGGGCACGGAGGGCGGGACGAAGATGTAGTCGCCGGGTGAGGTGCGCAGGCGCACCTCGCTTGTCCGGCCCCCTCCCCCTCCGGTCCCCCTCCCGTCCGGGCCTCCGGGCCCGCCCGACCTCCGGACCTCCGGGGCCTCCCCGTCGCCCGGGTCGAATGCGACAATGCGCTGCTCGGTCGATCGGCGCGCGGGCTCACGGTGGGACGCGAGCACCGTCATGGAGAGGGGGGTGGCCATGGCAGTGGCCATGTGTCCGTTGTGCAGCGACGACGAGGACGTCGAGCTGGTCCGCGCCTTGGAGGGCGGACGGCGGACCGTCAGACACAGGTGTGGGTACGAGTGGGACCACGGGGAGCCCACGCCCCCGAAGAAGAGGACGTCCTCCTCCTTCGAGGACCTCAAGGCCCGTTTCCCGAAGCCCGAGGACGTCGAGCCCGAGGTGCTGGCGCGCGTGACCCGGCTCAAGGCGCAGTACCTCGCCGCCCAGCCGGGCTTCGATCCGCGGGTCGCGGCCTACTGGGCGAAGTACCAGGAGATCTTCTCCCCCGCCGGTTTGCAGACGTGCGACCCCAGGGTCCTCAAGGACTTCGCCAACTCCGAGGTCGGGGCCCGCCCCGGCAACCAGGCCACGTTCAACTCGGCGTGGAACGCCCTGGGCGACGCCGCGGCCGGGGAGGAGACGCGCAGGACGATCGAGTACCTCCTGCACGGCCCGGCCGACGTGCCGCTCGAAGACCGGCTTCAGCACTTGCTGGCCGGCACGAAACCGTTCGCCATGACCGGTTTCAAGGAAGCGCTCCTCACGAGGGTGCTCTGCGTCGTGCAGCCCGAGCGATTCCTGTCGATCCTCAAATACACGACGGAGGCCGGCGGAAAGCGCGAGATCGCGCGGACGGTCTACGGACTGGAGCTGCCTGCCCCGGAGTCGGTGAACTGGACCCTCGGGCGGCTCATCCTCTGGAGCAACGACCTCCTCCATGCCCTGGTCGGCGAGGGTTTCGCCAACCAGCAGCACTCCGCCGCCTTCCTGTGGTGGGCCAAGGACCAACCTGGCGGATGCCGGTAGCACGACGCCGGAAGCCGGCCGGAACGAGCTGCCGACATAGTGGTTTCCGGCCGTGTTACGCCGCGCCGACGCCCGTGCCGACGCCCCGACGGCACGGGCGCAGGCATCCTCGGCGGCGTCGAGTCGAACGTCCCTCAGGCCCGAAACGACACTCTCTTTGCCATCTGCCGTTTCCGGGCGCGCCGGATGAGGGAAAAGCACGAAAATGACACACCACGGCCACTCAAGTCCCACGCCCCATAACCTGCACGGCTTTTCAGTACCAAAAAACAGCACAAAAGAAGAAACAGTTGAAATGGGACACATCTGCCAAAGCGTCCGGGAACCACGGAGATGAGGCGTATGACGAGTCTTTTACCGGCTCAGCAGTGGACCGCATTCCGCATACCGGTCTCTGAGGCCATGTCACGGGGCCGCCTGACCGAGCAGTTCGCCCACTGCTCGTTGGGCTTGGTCGTCGCGCCGCCCGGCTTCGGCAAGACCGCGCTGCTGGCGCAGGCGGCCAGGGCGCATCCGGGCCCGGTGACGTGGTACCAGGCCCGGCCCGACGCCGACCAACGGGAGTTGCTGACCACGCTCGGGTACCCGGCGGACGCGCTGGCGGGCTCCGCGGGGCCGCCCGGCGCGGCCCAGCGGACGCCGCGGCGTCGCGATGTCAGGGACAGTGGAGCCGTCGGGCGACTCGTCGTCATTGATGACATGCACCTGCTCTCGGCGGCCGCACGGGCGCTCGTGGTCCGGCTCGGCCAGCTGGCCCCGCCGCACCCACGGGTGCTGATCGGCACACGCCCCGCCGCCGGGTTGTCGGTGGCCGCGCTGGAGGCGTCGAGCGCGACGGTGGTCAACGCCGACGCGCTGCGGTTCCGCTCCTGGGAGGTCGAGCACCTGTTCCCGCATCTGTACGACACGGCGCTGCGCCCCGGCATCGCGCTGCCCCTGGTCCGGGCCACCGGCGGCAGGGCCGCGACGCTGAGGCTGTTCGCCAGAGCCGTGGCGGCCCGCCCCGACACCGGACAGGAACAGATCCTGGCCGACGGGATGTTCGGCCGCGAATACCTGGAGCGGGAGGTGCTCGCTCCGCTCCCCGACCGGCTCGGACGGTTCCTGACGGAGACCTCCCTGCTGAGCCGGCTCACCGCCGACGCCTGCCGAGCGCTGACCGGCCGGGCCGACAGCGCCGAGATGCTGTGGTCCCTGGCCCACGAGCACGGGGTTCTGCGCGCCGACCCGGACGGGCGGACGTACCTCGCCGAGCCCCTGCTCCGCGAGTGTCTGCGCGCGCGGCTCACCGGCATGCTGACCGACGTCGAACTGACGCGGCTGCGCGCCCGGGCCACCGCCTGCGCCCCCGCAGACGATCACCAGGACCCGCCGCCTTCGGCGGTGCGCCGCCGCCCCGGGTCCGCCGACTGGCCCGATCCGCTGCGCATCGTCGTCGCGGGCGCCCCGGACACCTACCTCGACCGCACGGTCGGACACGTCGACGACGGCGGTCCCGGCAACTCCGCCGCCCTCCTCGTCCAGGGCATCGCCGCCGCCCTGACCGGCGACAGGACGGCCGGGCCCACCGTGCGCCGGGCCTTGGCGGAGGCGACGGACGACGCCCTGGTCGCACTGTCCGGGCAGTTGGTCCGGGTGGCGCTGACCGTGCTGGCCGGGGGCCCGGCCAGTCCGGTCCCCTACCCGGAACTCCAGCGGATCGCCTACGACGCCGAACGGCTGGACCTGCCGTGGCTGAGCCGGGCCGCCCGGTGCCTGCTGGGCCTGGGACCGCATCCCGAGGACGCCGGGCAGCCGGTCGTCGTACTGGACGAGTGCACCCGGCTCGGCGACGCCGAGGGCGCGGCGCTCGCCGCACTGGCCGGGTGCCTGCGCTCGGTACGGACGGGACGCCCCGGCATCGGCGAGTTGGAGGAGGTCGTGCGCCGGTTCCGGGCGCTGGGCTGGGGCACGCTGGAGGCGTGGGGCCGGGCCGCCCTCGCCGTCGTTGAAGTCGCAAACGACCTGCCGGACGCGGGGCAGCGCGCCGCGCAGGCGGAGGCGTTCGCCCGGTCGGCGGGGGTACCGGGGGCACGTGCTCTGGCCATGGGCGCGATGGCTCTGGCCGCGCCCGATGCGGCGAACCGGGCCGAGTTGCAGGAGGCCGCCTGGTCGACGGCCCGGTCCGCGGGGCTGCCGGAGTCCGGGCTGCGCTCCTGGCTCACCGCGCTCGCGTCCCCGGCCGGCCCGGTCGGGGACGGCGCAGCGGCGACGGGCCGGACCAAGTCCGGCGGACAGCAAGCCCCGGCGTCCGGACGCGGCCTCGGAGCACGGTCGGCGCCGGTCCTGACGGTGCGTTGCCTCGGCGGCTTCGAGTTCACCCTGGCCGGGCGCGAGCACGACTGGGCGAAGCTGCGCCCCAGGGCACAGGCGGTACTGCGGCTCCTCGCGGTTCGCGCAGGCCAGGCGGTCCACCGTGACCATCTGGTGGTCGCGTTCTGGGACGGAGTGACGACACCGTCCACACTGCACAACCTCCAGGTGACGGTCTCCAGTCTGCGTTCCTTCCTGGAACCGGAACGCCCCAGGGGCGGTTCGCGGCTCATCGCGCGGCAGGGCGACTCCTACCGCCTGGTGCTGGCGCCCGGGGACATGAGCGACGTCGCGTCGTTCGAGCGTGCGGTGCGCGAGGGCCGACGAGCCCGGGCGCAGAAGCGGCTGGAGGAGGCAGCCGACGCGTTCCGCATCGCTCTGGACCACTACGCGGGTGAGCTGCTGCCCGAGGACGGGCAGGCCGAGTGGGTGGCCGCCGACCGGGAACGGCTGCGCCGGGAGGCGGCCAACGCGGCCGTGGCGCTGGCCGAGATACGACTCTCCCAGGGCCGGCCCGTGGAGGCGGTGGAGGCGGCCGAACGCTGCCTCGAGGTCGACGGGCACCGCGACGCCGCATGGCGGGTGCTGATCCGGGCCTGCGACGCCGCGGGGCTCGCGGCCGACAGTGCGCGGGCCCGCAGCGGCTACTCGGCCATGCTGGCCTCCCTGGGGATCCCCCCGTCCGGCGGGCTCTCCCATCCGGTGTAGCGGCGGGCGCCGGGGCGCGCGGCCGCCGGGCCGCCTGCTCCGGAGCACGTCGCCTACCGGACTCCACCGAGGAGGAACACCCTGACGCCGGGCGTCCCGGGCCGGTGTCATCGCCGTCCGAAGAACTCGACCTCCAAGATCGCCGAGTGCCGCGCCCTCCCCTCGACTCCGTAACTGGACCGGATGATGAACCGCACCGTGCTGACGTTCGTCCCCCTGAGGTCCAGCGTCTGCGGCCCCGGCTTGTCCTCCAGCTTGAGCTGCTTCTTCTCGACGGTGCCGTCCGCTTCGCCCAGCTCGACGTCGAGGACGGACGGCCTGGCCTGCTTGAGGAACTCGTCCTTGTTGATCGAGACCCCGATGTGGATGATGAGTTTCTGGAGTGTGACGGGCTGTTCGAAGCGCGCCTCCAGATCCTCGCCCGTACCCGCGCCGGCCGACGCCGGCGCCCAGTAGGTGTTGTTCGCCCCGTCGAAGGCCAGGTTCGGCCCGTGGCCCTGGCGGTTGCTGGACGCCTCCGCGAACTTCGGGTTGACGGGGGTGGGTTTGGCCGTCCGGTTCCGGAGTGTGTCGATGAGGCTGCCCAGGTGGGGGCGGGCGAGGTAGCCGCCGCCGAGCAGGAGGACCAGCGTGAGCGGGATCGCGAGGCTCGGCCGGCGCCAGGCCCGGGCCGGGGGGCGCTGCCCGGCCGCAAGCCGACGCGGCGGGCGGCGGAGCCGGCGCAGCAGGCGCGCCCACCACGAGAGCCGCTCCTCCGTCACCACGGGCGCGGTGAGAACGGCGCCGCAGCGCAGGCACAGGGTGCGGGTACGGGGGTTGGCATGGGCGCATGCCTGACAGATCAGGTCATGGACCGGCGTCCGGGGGCGGGGCACGGGCGCGGTGGCGCCCTCGGCGGGCGATGCGGGCAGGTCGTCCGGGTCCGGCGCATGCTCACCGGGCCGCCGCACGGTGCCGGAGATCCCGGATTCCGCCGGTGTCCGGGGCCGGACCGGGCCGGTCGGCGCGGCGGGGACGGCGGAGACGGGCGGGACGGCGGGGACGGGCGGGACGGCGGGGACGGGCGGGACGGCCGGATTCGGGACAGCCTGCGCCTGCGTGGAGCCGGCCGGCTGTGTCCGGGGCTGTGTCGGAACGGGCGGCGCGGTCTCCGGCCGGGGCGGGAGGGGCGCGGTCCGGGTGGCCGTCGGCTCCGGCGCGGGACCGGCGGCCGCGACTCCCTGGACGGACGGCCCGGAAACGGACGCGTCCGGCGTCACGGGGCCCGGCGCCACGGGAGCCGGCGCCACGGGAGCCGGCGCCGCCGGGCCGGAGACGGCGGGCCCCGCGACGGCCGCGTGGGGCGCCGTTCCCGTGCCCTGGCCGCCGTTCGCGGTGCCGGCGCCGCTCTGCTCCCAGTCCAGGAAGGCGTTGCAGGACGCGCAGAACGCCGTGCCCGGCGCGTTGTGGTGGCCGCAGTCCGGGCAGACCAGCCCGTCGGCGCCGCTCATGACGCGTCCGCGAGGGGCAGCAGTTCCGTGTCGTACCCGACGTGCGCCGGCACCTCACCGGCCACCAGCCGGCGCAGCCGCTCCGCGCCCGCCGCGTCCGGATCGGCCACCCGCACCCGTACGGTGACCCGGGGCGGCGCGCCGGCCGGTCCGGGCAGGGGGCTGCCGGCCGTCTCGGACCACGAGGTTCCGCCGGTCTCCTCGATCTCCGCCTCCGCGCCGAACTCCACCCGTACGGCTTCGGCGAGGCCGCCTCCCGTGCCCCGCCTGCGGTGCCGTTCCACCGCCCCCAGGACCGCGGCCCGGTGCTGTCCGGCCGGCTGTCCGTCGGCCGGGCCCGTGGCCACCCAATCGCCCATCCACGCCAGGAAGTCCTCCGGGGCGGTGCGCGGGTCGAGGTGGGCGGGGAGGTTGTCGATGGTCAGCAGCACCGGCGCCAGTACGTCGTCCAGCGCGGCCAGGAACCGCTGGATGAAGTCCTCTCCCAGGTACACGGCGGGGAGCTGGTAGATGAGTGGATGAGGCGTGGGCAGTCCCTCGACTGTTCCGCGCATTCAGGCCTCCCGCATTCGGAGTTGGTGCTCGTAGGAAAAGACGAGGGCGTGCGGGTCGAGCACGATCTTGGTGACCGGGTCGGCGCGCTGCCCGGTCAGCGGGTCGGCCGGGAAGAGCCTGACGTCCTCGACGAGGTCGACGCCCGGCACCCGTTGGAGGACGGCGTACACCTCTCCGGCGTGGATCGGCCGCCCGAACGGCCAGCCCTGCCCGCTCGGTCCTCCGGTGATCGGGTTGAAATACCCGTACAGCGCGGCCAGCGCGGCGCTGCGGACCGGGTCGGCGGCCGCACCGCGGGACGCCAGGACCGACGCCACGACGGTGACACCCTGGTAGTAGGGCGGCTCGACCACCAGCCGGGTGCCGATGGTCCGGCGCTCGTCCAGGTAGTCGGCGAGGCCCCGCAGCGTCTCGCGGGGCGGCACCAGGTCGTCGAAGCGCAGCCGCCCCAGTTCGTCGCTGCGCACGGCCGGCACCAGCAGCAGCCGCACGCCGCCCTCCTCGCCCTCCCCTGCGGGTACGCAGGCGACCCGCGCCGCGTCCGGGGCGACCTCCCGGGCCAGCACCTCGTAGTCGCGCGGGACGACCGCCCGGTACAGGGTGCTCAGCGTCATGGGGCCGCGGACCTTGGCGCTCTCCACGCTCTCCCCGTCGACCCCGCCGACGGCGGCCCGCCGGTTCTCGGCCCGCGCGACGAACGGCAGCGAGGTGCGCAGCACCCGCAGCGTCCCCTTGGCGACGTTGCCCGCGCTGCCGCCTCCGGTCCGGTAGGCGCGGATCCGCACCGGGGCGCCCTTGGCCGGCACGGCGCCGTAGTAGCGGATCGTCCCGTCGGGCTCGCGGACGGCCGGACCGAAGTCGACCCGGCCGGAGTTCGGATCCAGCGTCAGATGCCGGTCGCCGGGCCCCGAGTGGGCGAAGTCGTCGACGCGGTGCCACTGCGACCAGTCCGAGCCGTCCGCGACCTCCACGACGAACGGCTCGTCGCCCGGGACGACGGGGGGCCGGGAGACGTGGAAGGACTGGCCGGGCACGCCCTCGGACAGTCCCAGGACCTCGTCCGTCACCGTCTCGGCGTGCACGGCCTCCACGGTCGCGCCGATGGTGAAGGCCTCGGCCTCGCGGATGGTCGGCGACTGCAGATAGGTGGGCTGGTCCGGCTCGGCGGAGACCAGCCGGCAGCGCACCCACCCCGCGGGCTGGCGCGCGATCGTGGATTCCGCGTGGCCGGCCGGCAGATGCAGCACCACCTGGCCGGGGCGGTTGAAGCCGCCGGTCGTGTCCTCCTCGACGTCGCAGCGCGCCCAGGCCGCGCCGTCCCACGCCTCCCAGCGCAGCGGCGGGCGGCGCGGGTCGACGCCGACGCCGTCGACCCGGCAGTCCAGCCGCAGCACGACGACCCCGGCCGGGACGGGGTTGCTGAGGCCGACGTACAGGGCGTCGCCGGGGACGGGCTCGTCGTCGAAGCAGGGCACGGCACGGCCGAGGGCGAGTTCCTGGGTGCGGTCCTCGGCCCCGCCGCCCGCCGGGACGGTCG
>NZ_JBSFWB010000087.1:0-9408 GCF_053592635.1 Streptomyces sp. NPDC002623
TTGGCCAGGGCGAGGGCGTTGGCCTTCATCTCCTCGAAGGCGATGGAGCCGACCCAGCTCATGGTGCCGACCTGGTGGTCGATGAGGAGGATCGCCGAGTTCTCGGGGGTGAACGGTGCGACAGTCTCAGCAGTCATGAGTGGGCCTCTTCCTGGTGCGAATGGATGGTGCGGCGATCGACCGGATTAGTTGGTCGGCCAATCATTAAGTCTCAGCGTACGCCACCTCGGATCTATTCCCAACAGCTGCCAAATTATTTTGCCGCCCCAGTCGCCCAGGGTTCGGCGTCTGGATCACGCGGGCGCGGGGGAGCGCGCAGCGCACCTCACGGCCCGGGCGTGATCCGAACGACACGACCTAGCCCTCGGGCCGGATCTGCATCACCACGGCCTTCGGCTCGGTGAAGAACTCGCGGCTGAAGTTCCCGCCCTCACGCCCGATGCCGGAGTCGCCGACCCCGCCGAAGGGCGCGCGCAGGTCGCGGATGAAGAAGCAGTTCACCCAGACCGTTCCGGCGCGCACGGCGGCCGAGACCCGGTGCGCGCGGTGCAGGTTCTCGGTGAAGAGCATCGCGTTGAGTCCGTAACGGCTGTCGTTGACCAGTCCGACCACCTCTTCCTCGGTGTCGAACGGGATGACCACCACGAGCGGCCCGAAAATCTCCTCCCGGGCGTGCCGCGAGTTCTGGCCGAGGCCGGTGACGACGGTCGGCCTGACCGTCCAGCCGTCGCCCGGGCCGCCGGTGACGATGGTGCCGCCCTCGGTTTCCACGCTGTCGACGTATCCGCGCACCTTCTGGTGGTGCTCCTGCGAGGCCAGCGGCCCGATCTCGGTCGACGTCAGCTTCGGGTCGCCGATCTGCAGCGCGTCGGCCGCCGCCGTGAACCGCCGCAGGAACCTGTCGTGGATGGCGCGCTGCACATAGATCCGGGAGCCGGCCAGACAGACCTGTCCGGTGTTGGTGAAGATGGCCTTGATGGACCACTCGACGGCCGTGTCCAGGTCGGCGTCGGCGAACACCACGTTCGCGCCCTTGCCGCCCAGCTCCAGACTCACCGGGGTGAGATTGCGTGCCCCGGCGGCGGCGATGATCCGGCCGGTGCCGGACTCGCCCGTGAACGTGATGCGGTCCACGGCCGGGTTCTCGGTGAGCGCCTGGCCCGCGGAGTCGGGACCGTACCCGTGGACGACATTGAGCACGCCCGGGGGCATCCCGGCCTCCAGGGCCAGCCTCGCGAGGATCGTCGCGGAGGCCGGGGTGTCCTCGGCGGGCTTGAGGACCACGGTGTTGCCCCAGGCCAGGGCCGGGGCGATCTTCCAGGTCTCCAGCATCAGCGGGAAGTTCCACGGAGCGATCGCGGCGACCACGCCGGCGGCCTCGAAGCGGGTGTAGGCGTGGTGCCCGGTGTCCATCGGCAGGGTGTCCGCCGTGGACAGGCGGGCGTGGTCGGCGAAGAACCGGAAGTTGGACGCCGCGCGCGGTACGTCGTTGCCGCGCGACTGGGTGATCGGCTTGCCCATGTCCCGGGTGTCCGCCATGCCGAGTTCGTCGGCGTGGCTCTCGATCAGGTCCGCCAGCCGGTGCAGGATCCGCCCGCGTTCGCCGTGTCCCATCCGGGGCCAGGGCCCCGAGTCGAACGCCTTGCGTGCCGCCTCCACCGCGCGGTCGGCGTCGCTCTTGTCGCCGAGCGCCACTTCCGCCCACGGTTCGCGGGTGTAGGGGTCGACGGAGGGGAACGTCGAGCCGGAGTCCGACTCGGTCTCCTTGCCGTCGATGACGTGGCCGAAGGATTCCACGGTTCAGCTCCCGGTGTTCGCGGCCGCGGCGCGCTCGGCGAGCGTCTGTCCGCCTGCGGACCAGTGGGCGGGCGGCACCTCGCGGACCACCACTCGAATAGATGCTTCCGGTACGTCGATGGCCTTGTGCACGGCCAGGTGCACCTCGGCCAGCAGGGCCCGGATCCGCTCCGGGGCACGGCCCTCGGTCAACGTGATCTCCACCAGCGGCATGTCACTCACATCCGATCATCACAGAGCCGAGATTGGTGAAATGGCCGGCGATCGCGCTGCCGGGCCGGGTGAACACCGCGTCCGTCATACCGCCGGTGAGGACCAGCCACCCGGCCTCCAGCGCCAGCCCGCGCCTGGCCAGCGAGTTCGCCGCCAGTGCCAGGGCCTCGGCGGGGTGCCCCTGTACGGCCGCGCCGGTGGCGGAGTCCACCGCCTCGCCGTCGACCTCCAGCAGGCACGCCTCAAGGGCCAGGTCCAGCTCGGAGGGCTTGCGCGCCACCGAGCCGATGACGAACCGGGACGACGAGGCGTTGTCGGCCACCACGTCGGGCAGCGTGAACCGGAAGTCGGTGTAGCGGCTGTCGATCACTTCGAGGCCCGCGTACACGTGCGACACGGCCTCCATCGCGCGGGCCGCGGTCACGGCCGGTCCGCTCAGCCGCTCGCCGAGCACGAACACGATCTCCGGCTCGACCCGCGGATGGATCAGTTCGCCGGTGACCAGCGGTGTGCCGGCCGGGAGCACCATCTTGTCGGTGAGCCATCCCGTCAGCGGCGAGTCGATCCCCATCCGCTGCTGCTTCGCCCGCGAGGTCAGGCCCAGCTTCACGCCGACGATGTGCTCGCCGGCGTCGATCTTGCGGCGCAGGATCTCGTCCTGGACCTGGTATCCCGTCGCCAGGTCGAGGCCGGGCCACTCGTCGGTGATGGGGCCGCGGTCGGTCCGCCCGGCCTCGGCGTCCGCGAGCGCCGTCGCGGCCCTGTCCACGTTCCATTCGCTCATGCCGCCGTTTCCCGTCACGCTGCTGTGCCTTCCTTGGAGAACCGGGCCGTCACCGAGCCGAGGCCGGCGAACGTTGCCGTCGCCACGTCACCGGCGGTCACCGGGACGGCCGCGGTGATCGAACCGGGCAGCACCACGTGGCCGGCCCGGAGCGTCACGCCCCGGGCGCCGAGCGTGTTGGCCAGCCACACCAGGGCGTTCAACGGGGAGCCCAGGACCACGCCCAGGGCGCCGGTGCCCACGATCTCGCCGTTGCGGTACAGCACCCCGCCCGTCCGGCGGAGGTCCACCTCGGACAGCGGCAGGGCCGTGCTGCCCAGCACCACTCCGCCCGAGGACGCGTTGTCCGCGATCGTGTCGGCGAGGGTGATCTTCCAGTCCCGGATGCGGGTGTCGATGATCTCCAGCGCCGGCATCACGAAGTCGACGGCCGCCGCGGCCTCGGCCACGGTGACCCCGGGGCCGCTCAGCGGCTTTCCCAGCACGAACGCGATCTCCGGCTCCACCCGCGGTGCCAGGAACGCCGACGGGTCGATCGGCAGGGACTCCAGGTGGAACATCGTGTCCATCAGGTGGCCGAAGTCGGGCTGATCCACCCCGAGTTGGCGCTGCATGGCCGGCGAGGTCAGCCCCATCTTGTGGCCCTTGACCATTGCGCCGTCACGCACCCACTGCTCGACCTGCGCCGCCTGGATCGCGTACGCGTCGTCCACGTCCAGGCCCGGAAAGCGTTCGGTCAGGGGCTCGATCGGCTCGCCGGTGCGGTGGGCGCCGAGCAGGGCCCGCGCCGCCTCCGACCGTGTTTCCGTGTCCATCAGTCACCTCATTGCTCGCGACTCCGAGTGCGTCGTCGGTGGCGTACGCGGCCGGAGGCGTCTGTGTACGACTCTCGGGCGCCCGACCTCCGTCTGCCTAAACTGTGTACACTTTGGCCCCGCCCAGTCAAGGCGTTGACATCTTCCGAAAGTGTATGCACTCTGGCGAAGCGCGAGCTTCTCGTTGCGCAGTGGTTACGGCGACATTGACGCCGGCCTGCGGGACGGGGAGGGCGCGCGGGGATGTCACACCGCGACGTGCGCACACCGACGTGCCGCACTTGGAGGAACCGAGATGACAAGTGTCCCGGAGCTGCGGAAGAGCGACACGGTCTTCGCCTCCCTGTTCACACCTCTGCGGCTGGGTCACCGGACCGCACGCAACCGCATCGTGCACGCGCCGATGTCGGTCTGCTACGGCGACGCCGACGGCTTCGTCACCCGCCCGCAGGTCGAGCACTACGCCCGCCGCGCGCAGGGCGGTGCCGGCACGGTGATCACCGAGAACTTCGCCATCAACGTGTCGGGGCGGCAGATGCCGCTGCAGAACCTGGTGGACGACGACCGGCGGCTGCCCGGCCTGCGTCAGCTGGCCGACGAGATCCACCGCCACGGCGCGCTCGCCATGGTCCAGCTCGTGCACGCCGGCCGCTACGCGGGTCCCTGGGACGTGTACGAGAGCGGTCGTCGACTGGCTCCGTCGGCGGTGCCGTTCGAGCTGACGCCCGGCCGGGTGGTCACCCCGCAGGAGATCACCCCCGAGGAGATCCAGGACACGATCGAGGCCTTCGGCCGGGCCGCGCGGCTCTGTGAACTGGCCGGTTTCGACGGCGTCGACGTGCACGCCGCGCAGGGCTTCCTGATCTCCGGATTCCTCTCGCCCCGCACCAACCGGCGCACCGACGGCTGGGGCGGCGACTTCGACGGACGGGTGCGCTTCGCGCTGGAAGCCGTGCGCGAGGTGGTGCGCCGCACCGGCCCGGACTTCGTCGTCGGCGTCCATCTGATGAGCGACGAGCGGGTCGAGGGCGGCTGGACGCTCGACGACGCCGTCCGCCTCGCCCCGCTGCTGGAGAACGCCGGCGCGGACTTCCTGTTCGGCATCCCCACCACCTTCGAGACGATGCGACTGCCGGACAACGCCGGTCTGATGAACCGGCCCGGCTACGCGGTCGCCGACAATGCGGCGCTGGCGCAGGCCACCCGGCTGCCGGTCGTGGCGGGCGGTGGGCTCGGCGACCCGAACTCCGCGGTACACGTGCTCGAACGGGGCCGCGTCTCCGCGATCGCACTGGCGCGACCGCTGTTCACCGACCCGGACTGGCCGCACAAGGTGTCCGGCGGCGCGCTCGACGCCGTACGGAGCTGTTCGTGCGCGACCGCGCGCTGTCTGCGCACCCAGCTCACCGGAGCGGTGTGCGAGAGCTGGCCCGCCGAGACGGTCGAACGCGGCTACCTCGGATACGGCGACGACAGTCACGACAACGACGACAGCTACGGCGAGAGGGCCCACTCGTGATCACGCTCACCGACATCGCGTACGTACGCTCCGGCGTCGCCGACCTGGAGAAGGCTGCACACTTCGCGACCGAGATCGTGGGTCTGCAGCGGATCGACACCGGGGAGCCCGGGATCGCGTACCTGCGGGCCGACGGCAGGCACCACTCCCTGGCCCTGGTCGAGGGCCCCTCGGGGGTCATCGCGTCCGCCTTCACCGTGGCCGACGAGGACGCGCTCGCCCAGGCCGAGACCGAGTTGGAGCAGCGCGGGTTCCGGGTCGCGCGCGGCGACGCCGACGAGGCGCGGTCGCGGCACGTCACCCGGTTCATCGGGTTCGACGACCCCTTCGGCAACCGGGTCGAGCTGGTGACGGGCCAGGAGACGATGGCCGAGCCGGTGCGGCTGACCCGCCCGTCGTCCGGGATCAGCGAGTTCGGCCACATGTGCTTCGACGCGCCCGACGTCCGCGAGGCCCACCGGTTCTGGTCCACCACGTTCAACGCCCGCGTCTCGGACTGGATCGGCGACAACGCCTGCCTCATGCGGATCGACAAGGTCCACCACAAGCTCGCGGTGTTCCGCGGCGACGGCCCCGGGCTGTGCCACGTCAACTTCCAGACGGCCACGCTCGACGACATCTTCCGCAACTGGAACTTCCTGCGCGACAACGGCGTCGACATCGTGATGGGGCCGGGCAAGCACCCCACGTCCGGCTCGGTGTTCCTCTACTTCCGCGGCCCCGAGGGCATCACGTACGAGTACGCCACGGGCGGTCAGAAGATCGACGAGGACAGCTGGGTGGTGCGGACCTTCGACTCCGCCCGATCCGCCTCCCTCGACATGTGGCAGGGGCCGGTGTCCCGCCCGTCGACGCAGCCGCAGCTCCCCTGAGGGGGATGCACTTGCGTACGCAGACGCGACCAAACGGCTCCGTGCCTGGGTGCTGACTCCGGCTCGAAAACCCACCCTTCATGAGTGATCTGTATACACATTGTGCAGTGCGTCTGAAAGAGGAGTTCTCATGCGACACGAAGGCCGGACGGCCGTCATCACAGGAGCCGCCGCCGGTATCGGCCGCGCTCACGCGCTGCGGCTCGCGGCGGAGGGTGCCGCTGTCGTCGTGCTCGACCGGGCGGACGGCACCGCGGTGGTCAAGGAGATCGCCGATGCGGGCGGGCGGGCGATAGCCGTACAGGCCGACCTCACCGACCCCGCGAGTGTGGCGGCCGCGCAGGAGGAGGTCGCGGAACAGTTCGGGGGCACCGACATCCTGGTCAACAACGCGGGCATCTATCCGAACCATGCGTTCGAGGACATGACGTTCGAGCAGTGGCGTGCGGTGTTCACGCTCAACGTCGACGCCTTGTTCCACACGGCGAAGGCGTTCGCGCCGGGCATGCGGGAGCGGGGCTGGGGCCGGATCGTCAACATGACGTCGAACTCCGTCAGCCTCGTCATACCCGGCTTCACGCACTACGTGGCCAGCAAGATGGCCGTGATCGGCTTCACCCGGGGCCTGGCCACCGACCTCGCCGACGCGGGCATCACGGTCAACGCCATCGCGCCCAGCCTCGTACGGACGGCCACGACCGAGGCCGGGCCGGCGGAGTTCTTCGACGTGGTCCCGCAGCTGCAGGCCATCCACCGGGTGCAGGTCCCCGAGGACCTCACCGGCATGCTGTCGTTCCTCGTCTCCGACGACGCCGCGTTCATCACGGGCCAGACGATGTACGTCGACGGCGGGCTCGTGCGGTCATGACGACGGTGGGGGAGACGGCCTCGACGACCGGCGTCGCGACCGCGCTGGTCGAGGCCGCTCATGTACTGGCCGGCCTCGGGTTGGTCACGGCGTTCGGGCATGTGTCGGTGCGCCGCGGCGACTTTGTGCTCATCACACCGCCGAAGGAACTGGACCTGGTCGCCCCGGACGAACTGGTCGAGATCCCCCTGGCGGCCGACACGTTGCCCGCCGGGGCACCGCCCGAAGCCTGGGGGCACCTGGCCGTGTACCGGGCGCGGCCCGACGTCACAGCGGTCGCCCGGGCCCAGCCCGAAGCCGTCCTCGCCGCCGGCGCCGTCACCGACCGGATCTCCCTCCTGCACGGCCAGGCCGCGTGGCTGGGCGCCTCGGTCCCGGTCCACGACGAGGCCCGACTGCTGCGCTCCGCCGACCGCGCCGCACACGCGGCCCGCACGCTCGGCGAGGCCGACGCGCTCGTGCTGCGCGGCAACGGGGGCATCACCACCGGGACCGCCCCCGGGCACGCCGTGGCCCGCATGTGGCTGCTCGACGCCGCATGCCGGGTACACCTCGCCGCGCACGGCGCCGGTCCGGTGAAGCCGCTGAGCCCCGACGAGATCACGGCGTGGCGCACGGCCGCCCCGCCGCTGCTCGACCGGCTGTGGGCGCATCTGCGACGCACCGCCGGGACAGTGTGACTCCCCCCATCATCGGCTCTGCGTGCTTGTTCCGAGGAAGGAAGCGGCATGGAAACGACCGTGAGCGCCGGGAATCGTCTTGCCGCTAAGGGGGTCCTGATCACTGGTGCGGGAGGCGGGCAGGGAGCGGCGGCGTAGGAGCTGTTCGCGCAGGAGGGTGCGCGGATCGTCGGCTGTGACGCGGTGCAGGGGGCCGCCGAGTCCACCGCGCGGAAGTTGGCGGAACAGGGCCACGGCGTCCGCGCCCAGACCGTCGACCTCGCCGCCCCCGACGCGGCCCGCGCCCGGGTGGAGGACGCCGCGGCGAGCCTTGGCGGCATCGACGTGCTTACAGCAACGCGGCGGGCTTCGCATTCACCCCATTCATCCCCTTTGTTGACTTCACCGTCTCGCACCCTTGCTGCGGAAGGCGCACCCGACGGTATCCGAGCCAACACGATTTCTCCCGGCTTCGTCGCGTCACCGGCGACCGACGCCGCAGTTGACGACAACGGCCAGCAGTACATGCTCAACATGCACTTGATCCAGCGGATCGGAACCGGGCCTGACATCGCCGCTCTCGCGCTGTACCTCGCCTCCGACGAATCGAGTTGGGTGACGGGACAGAACATCTCCGTGGACGGCGGCTGGACTGCCGGTTACCGCTGATCCGCTGTTCCGTTGGCTGACCAATACAATGGTGGGTGATATGAGTCCCCAGCGAGACGGCCAGTGTCAGTGCCAGTGCACTGCCAGTGCCGGTGTCGGGGGCGTGACCTATCTGCCAGGAGGATCGACAGCCATGCCGCGGGCCGATTCGGTACAAGGTGAAGAAGGCGCGGTGCCGACCGTGGCCGATGCCCCCATGAGCGAGGCCCTCTTCCGGGCGGCCCGGGTGCATCGGATCATGGCCGGCAGTCTGCTGCGCGACACCGGCCTGTACACGGGCCAGGAGCTGCTGATGATGCAGTTGTGGGAGCGCGGCGAGCAGCGTCAGGCGGACCTGATCAAGACGCTCGGCCTGGATCCGTCGACCGTGACCAAGATGCTGCAGCGCCTGGAACAGTCCGGCTTCGTCACCCGCAAGCCGTCCCCCGACGACCGTCGGGCAGTCGTCGTGAGCGCCACCCGCGCGGGCCAGGCCCTGCGTGACCAGGTCAGGAAGGCATGGTCCGACCTGGAAGGGGTCACCGCGGCCGGCTTCACCGAAGCGGAGTACCGCCAGGCCATGAAGGTGCTGGCCCGGATCGAGGCGAACCTCACGACTCCGCCGCCCGCTGCCGACGCTGCCAGCGCCACGAACCGCACACCCGACGCCTGACGCCGAGTCGGTGCTCACGAGAGTTGCGCGTCCGGCCTGCACGCTTCGTCGGCCGCCCGCCGGCCGGGCGTGTCGGTGCAGCGCGCGTCGAATCCAATCGCGTCCCGCGCCTCCGAATGATGTACTTGGTCGGCCAATGTATAGTCGGAAGGGATTGATTGGCCGACCATATTTGGGGTTTCCGTGACCAGTCCATTCGATTCCCTCGACCTCGCCGGCGCGACGCTGAACAACCGCATCGTGATGTCGCCGATGACGCGCAGCCGCGCCTACGGCCCTGGTCAGGCGCCGACCGAGGCGACGGCCGTCTACTATGCTCAGCGGGCGTCGGCAGGCCTGATCGTCTCCGAGGGCATCCAGCCCAGCGTGGTGGGACAGGGCTACCCCAACACCCCCGGTCTGCACAGTGACGCGCAGGTGGAGGCCTGGCGCCGGGTGACCGACGCCGTGCACGAGCAGGGCGGGGTGATCTTCGCCCAGCTCATGCACACCGGCCGCATCGGACACCCGAGTCTGCTGCCCGACGGCGTGAGCTCCGTGGCTCCCTCGGTGGTGGCCGC
>NZ_JBSFWB010000088.1:0-9162 GCF_053592635.1 Streptomyces sp. NPDC002623
CTGGCGCCGCCGGGGGGCGTAGACGGGGTCCGGGCCCGGGCGGCCCTCGGCCGTCAGCCGCGTGGCGGCCTGGCCGCGGGGCCGGCCGAGGCCCGCGGTGCCGCGGGCCTCGGTCTGTGTGTCGGTGGAGGTCATGTCGGCCGCGCTACCGCTGGGCGTCCATGGCGTCGACGAGGCTCTTGGGCCGCATGTCGGTCCAGGTCCGCTCGACGTACTCCAGGCAGGCGGTGTGGGTGTCGGGGCCGTGGGCGACGGTCCAGCCGGCCGGGACGTCCGCGAACTGCGGCCACAGCGAGTGCTGGTTCTCCTGGTTGACGAGCACGAGGAAGGTGCCGTCCTGGTCCTCGAAGGGGTTGGTCATGGGAATCAGTCCTCCTGGGTGGGGGTGGGGGTGGGGGTGGGGGTGGGGGTGCCACCGGAGCCATCGGAGTCACCGGTGGCCCCGGCGAGCCTGGCGGCCAGAATCGGACCGATCTGGGCCAGCGAGCCGGCTTGGGTCATCCGGTCGTGCCGGGTGGTGATCTCGTGCGATTCGATCCGGCCGGTCAGGTACGGGCGCCAGATGGCGGGCCCGGCGTCGTCGTGGTCCCGGTCGATCGTGGAGTTGAACAGCAGCAGGTCTCCGTGGAACCTGCCGGGCACGAAGTCGACCGCCAGCTTCGCGTTGTTGATCATGATGTCGACGACGACCTCGATCTGCCGCCCCGTCAGACCGGCCAGCGCGCTGCCCCGCTCGCGCAGGATCTCGGCGACCTCGTCATAGGTCAGCGGCCGGTCGCCCAGCTCGTCCAGGTTGAAGTCGAGCACGCCGACGAGCACGTCCCGCTCGGTGGGCACGGGCAGCTCCTCGAACACCACGTCCTTCACCGGGTAGGCGTCGAGGATCGCCAGCAGCGCGGTCCGCTCGCCGCGCGCCTGCAGCTCGCAGGCGAGCGCGTGGGCGATCAGTCCGCCGGCGGACCAGCCGAGCAGCAGGTACGGGCCCGCGGGCTGGATCTTGCAGATCTGGTCGGCGTAGTCGGCCGCCATCTCCTCGTAGGACGTCGGCCGGGGTTCGGGGCGGCCGAGGCCGCGCGCCTGGATCGCGTAGACCGGGTACTCGGGACCGATGTGGTTCAGAAGCCCGCTGTACGACCAGCTGATGCCGCCGCCGGGATGGATGCAGAACAGCGGTGTCCGGCTCCCGCTCGTGCGCAGCGGCAGCACCACGTCCAACGCGTCGTCGGGATCGTTCATGACCAGGCGTTCCGCGAGCCCGGCCACGGTCGGAGCCTCGAACAGCGTGCGCAGGCCCACCTCGACGCCGAGGGTCTCACGGACCCGGGAGACCAGACGGGCGGCCAGCAGTGAGTGCCCGCCCAGGTTGAAGAAGTTGTCGTCGATGCGGACCTGTTCCCGGCCGAGAACCTTGGCGAAGAGGTCGCACAGCAGCTGCTCCTGCGGCGTCCGGGGGCCGCGCCCGGCACCCGGCGCACCGTAGTCGGGGGCCGGCAGGGCGGCCCGGTCCAGCTTGCCGTTGGCGGTCAACGGCAGCGCGTCCAGGGTGACGAACGCCGACGGCATCATGTACTCGGGCAGCTCGCGGCGCAGCCGGTCGGACATCCCGCCAGCCTCGGGCGCACCCTCGGGAGCCGGCACCAGGTAGGCGACGAGCCGCTTGTCGCCCGGCCGGTCCTCGCGGGCGACCACGGCTGCCTGGGCGACGCCCGGGCAACGCGCGAGCACCGCCTCGATCTCACCGGGCTCGACCCTGAGGCCGCGCAGCTTGACCTGGTGGTCGGTCCGTCCGGCGAAGTCCAGTGTGCCGTCGGCCAGCCAACACGCCAGGTCGCCCGTCCGGTACATCCGGCTCCCGGCCGGCCCGTACGGGTCGGCGGTGAACCGCTGTACCGTCAGGCCGGGCCGGTCGACGTAGCCCCGGGCCACGCCCACCCCCGCGAGGTACAGCTCGCCCACCACGCCGGGCGGCACCGGCCGCAGCCCGGCGTCGAGCACGTAGGCGCGCATGTTCGCCATCGGCCGGCCGATCGGCACGGTCGCGGCGTGTTCGGAGACGGTGTGCACCGGGTGGCAGGTGGCCAGGGTCGTGGCCTCGGTGGGCCCGTAGCCGTTGACCACGGTGATACCGGGGCAGGCAGCCAGCACCCGGGCGACGGCGGCCGGGGAGACCACGTCACCGCCGGTCCACACCTCGCGGACCCCCGCGAGCAGGCCCGGCCGTTCCTCGGCGACCAGGCGGAACAGGCCGGCCGTCAGCCACAGGCCGGTCACCTGATGCTCGCTGACCGTATGGTGCAGCAGGTCGAGATCGAGCCGGCCGGGCGGTGCGACCACGACCCGGCCGCCGCCGAGCAGCGGCACCCAGTGCTCGTACGTCGACAGGTCGAACGCGGTCGGGGAGTGCAGCAGCACCCGCTCGTGTCCACCGCTGCGCCAGCAGGGGGTCAGGGCGTGGGCCACGACGTCGCGGTGGGTGACAGCGACGCCCTTCGGTCGCCCGGTCGAGCCGGAGGTGTACATCACGTAGGCCAACTGCCAGGGGTGGCAGAGGACTTCAGGATCGGAGGCGTCGGGCTCGGCCTGGATCAGTGCGGTCAGCACCTCCTCGGTGAGGACCAGCTTGGCCCGGGCCTCCTGGAGGATCAGATCGATGCGGGACTGCGGGAACCGCGAGTCGAGGGGCACGTAGGCCCCGCCCGACTTGATGATCGCCAGGACCGCCACGACCAGATCCGCCGACCGCTCCAGCAGTACCGCGACCCGCGCCTCCGGCACCACGCCCTGGCGGACCAGCGCCCGCGCGAGGCGGTTGGCCCGCAGGTCGAGTTCCCGATACGTCAGCTCGCTGCCGCCCGCCACGACGGCCACCGCGTCCGGGGTGGCTCGCACCTGACGGGCGAACAGCTCCGGCAGCGCCGCCTCGGGCAGTTCGACGGCGGTGTCGTTGAACTCGAACAGCATCCGATGGCGTTCCGCGCCGGACATGATGTCGATCCGGCTGATCGGCCGGTCGGGGTCGGCGACCACCGCGCGCAGCAACCGCGCCCAGCGGGCGAACAGCAGCTCCACGGTGTCCGGGTCGAACAGATCGGTGGCGTACTCCACCGCACCGACCATGCCGTCGAGGCCGCCGTCCGGACGGTACTGCTCGGCGAGACTGAACGTCAGATCGACCCGCGCCGTGCCGGTCGGCGCCTCCAGGTGGCCGGTCGACAGCCCCGGCAGCGTGAACTCGCCCAACGGAGCGTTCTGCAGGGCCAGCATGATCTGGAACAGCGGGTGGTGCGACAGCGACCGGGCCGGGTTGACCACCTCGACCAGGTACTCGAACGGCACGTCCTGGTGGGCGTACGCGGACAGCGCCTTCTGCCGTACCCGGCCGACCAGTTCGGCGAAGCCGGGGTCGTCACTCGTGTCGGTGCGCAGCACCAGGGTGTTGACCATGAACCCGACGAGGTCGTCCAGAGCCTGGTCGGTGCGCCCGGCGATGGGGCTGCCTACGGGGATGTCGGTGCCGGCCCCGAGCCGGGTGAGCAGCGCGGCGAGCCCGGCCTGGAGCACCATGAACATACTGGCGCCGTGTGCGGTGGCCAGATCCCGCAGCGCCTGGTGCAGCTCCGCGTCCAGCCGTACGGCGACCCGGCCGCCCAGCTGGGAGGCCACGGCCGGCCGGGGCCGGTCCGCGGGCAGTTGCAGCTGCTGCGGCAGCTCGGCCAACTCCTCGCTCCAATAGGCGAGTTGTCGCGCGAACAGGCTGTCCGGGTCGGCGGCGTCGCCCAGCAGATCGCGTTGCCACCGGGTGTAGTCGGCGTACTGCACCGGCAGCGGGGACCAACGCGGTTCCTCACCCCGGCAGCGGGCGGCGTAGGCCGTCGCCAGGTCGCGGGAGAGCGGGCCCATCGACCAGCCGTCGGCCGCGATGTGGTGCACCACGAGCAGCAGCACATGCCGGTCGGGGGCGAGCGCGTACAGCTCCGCGCGGATCGGCGGCCCGGCGGCCAGGTCGAAGCCGCACCGGGCCCCCTCCGCCAGTCGGTCCGACAGGCGAACGTCGTCGACTTCGACGACCGGCAGCTCGGGGCGGGCCTCGTCCGCGCTCAGCACCAACTGGTACGGCTCGCCGTCCGCCTCGCGCAGGACCGTCCGCAGGCTCTCGTGCCGGGCGATCACGTCGGCGAGCGCGCCGTGCAGCGCCGCCCGGTCCAGTTCGCCGTCCAGGCGCAGCGCGAGCGGCATGTTGTAGGTGGCGCTCGGCCCGTCCATGCGGTGCAGGAACCACAGCCGTTGCTGGGCGAAGGACAGCGGAAGCCGCTCGGGGCGCGGACGGGCGGTCAGCGCGGGCCGCTCCGTGACCGAGCCGTCGAGGCGGGCCGCCAGGGCGGCCACGGTCGGGTGCTCGAAGAGCGTGCGGACCTCGAGCTCCGCGCCGAAGGCCGCCCGGACCCGGGAGGCCAGGCGGGTCGCCAGCAGGGAATGGCCGCCGAGGTCGAAGAAACTGTCCTCGACGCCGACCCCGGGCAGCCCGAGCACGTCGGCGAAGAGTTCGGCGAGCAATTGCTCCTGCGGGGTGCGCGGCGCCCGCCCGGTCGCGGCCGTCCCCAGGTCGGGGGCGGGCAGGGCGCGGCGGTCGACCTTTCCGCTGGCGGTCAGCGGCAGTGCGTCCAGGACGACGATGGCCGACGGCACGAGGTAGTCGGGCAGGCGGTCGCGCAGCCGGTCGCGGAGTTCGCCGACGAGGGCGCCCGTGGCGCGGCCCGCGGTCGGGCGGTTGGTGAGCGAGGACAACGCGGTGCCGGACGGCCGCATCGGCCGGTAGGCCGCGACAGGGGCGTCTCCCGTTACGCCGCCGATGACGACGTCCAGGGCGTCGGCCGCGGCGACCGACCATGTGACGTCCACCCGGCGGCCCAGTTCGTCGCCGAGCTCACGGAGGTCCTCCGGGTCGGGCAGGTCGCCGCTGTCCGGGCCGTGCAGCCGGTCCAGCAGTTCGGCGAGCGTGCCGTCCCCGTTCTGCACCGCCCGGGCCAGCGCCGCCTCGCGGGCGACACGCCGGTTCGGCACCCCGGTGACGCGCACCGGGTCCGTGCCGCGCCGGACGAGCAGCTCGCGCAGCTCCGTGAGGTCGGCGATCTCTCGGCCCCATGTCAGCTCCTGCGGTGCGGCAGGTGCGGCAGGTGCCGTCGGGGCGGTCGGCCGAGGGCGCAGTGTGACGTCGTAGCGGTGGCGCGTGAGCTCGTTGTGGTGCCGGCCGCGCTTGACCTCCACTTCCACGGCCCCGACGGTGCAGCGGTCCCGCAGGACGGTGAAGAAGTCCGGGTCGACCAGGAGTTCCTTCTCCACCAGAAGGGCCTGCTCCACGGCACGACGCACCGAGGGCAGGTCGGCGCCGTCGGCGACCCGGTGCAGCTGCACCGCCGTGGCCAGCGGGCGCAGCAGCCGCAGGTTGCGGACGTCGCCGACGAAGAGCGCGCCACCGGGGGCGAGCAGCCGTGTCAGCCGGTCGATCACGTCCGCGAGGTAGTCCGCGGACGGGAAGTACTGCACCACCGAGTTCAACACGATGGTGTCGAACTGCCCCGCTGGCAGACCGTCGGTGTCGTGCGCAGGGCGGGTCTGCAGCACCACACGCTCGGCCAGGAGCTCCTCCCGCGCCACCTGGGCGGCCAGCGTGTCGATCGCGGTGGCGGAGAAGTCGGTCGCCCAGTACGTCTCGCAGTGCGGAGCGATCTGCGAGAGGAGCAGGCCGGTGCCGACGCCGACCTCCAGCACCCGGCGGGGACGCAGGGCCAGGACGCGCGCCACCGTGGCGTCCCGCCACTCCCGCATCTGCTCGACCGGGATCGGGCTCGCGTCGTAACTGCTGTTCCAGCCGACGAAGTTCTGGCCGAAGGCGGCTTCCTCGGGAACGATCGGCAGGGCGTCGTAGATGTCCCGCCACTCGCCCACGTGGTCCGCTTCGAGGCCGCTGTCCCGAGCCGCCTCCTGACGCGGGACGACATAGCCGATGAGTCGGTCGTTCTGGGCGAGGACGGTGGCTTGGGCGAGGGCGGGGTGTTCGGTGAGGGCTGCTTCGATCTCGCCGAGTTCGATGCGGAAGCCGCGTACCTTGACCTGTTGGTCGGCGCGGCCGACGTATTCGAGTTCGCCGTCGGCGCGTCGGCGTACGAGGTCGCCGGTGCGGTACATGCGTTCGCCGTGGGTGTCGAACGGGCAGGCGAGGAATCGTCCGGCCGTCAGTCCCGGCCGGTTCAGGTAGCCGCGTGCCAGGCCCGCGCCGGCGACGTACAACTCACCCACCACACCCGGTGGCACCAGCTGCATCCGCTCGTCCAGCACGTACACCCGAGCGTTGGCGACCGGACGGCCGATCGGCGGCACGCCGGGCCCGGGGGTGAGCGGGTCGCTCATCGTGGCGCACACGGTCGTCTCCGTGGGACCGTACGCGTTGATCATCCGGCGTCCGGGTGCCCAGCGCGCCACCAGCTCCGGCGGACAGGCCTCACCCGCCACCACCAGCGTGGACACGGTCATCGTGTCCTCCGGCAGGGCGGCCAGGACGGACGGAGGCACGGTCGCATGCGTGACCGCGAGGCCCGGGTCCGTCAGCGCGGCGACCGGTTCGGCCGCAGGGGGAAGCACCAGGGCCGCGCCGCGCAGCAGAGCGGTGAAAACTTCCGACACCGAGGCGTCGAAGCTGGGCGAGGCGAACTGGAGCACCCGGCTGTCGGGTTCGATCGCGAACCGCTCGATCTGAGCGGCGACCAGACTGGCCACGCCGGTGTGGCTCACCATGACGCCCTTGGGGCGGCCGGTCGAGCCCGAGGTGTAGATCACGTAGGCCGGGTGCCGGGAGTCGAGGGCGATCTCCGGATCGTTCTCCGGCCAGTCTCCGTCGGCGACGGTCGCCGGGTCGTCGACCACCACTGTCGGCCGCGCGTCGTCCAGCATGAACGTGATCCGTGGCTGCGGGTACGACGGGTCCACGGGCAGATACGCGGCCCCGGCTTTCAGCACGCCCAGGATCGCCACGACGGATTCCGTGGAGCGCGGCAGGGCCACCGCCACGATCTGTTCCGGGCCCACGCCTTGAGCGATCAGGGCATGCGCGAAGCGGTTGGCCCGGGCGTTCAGCTGGGCGTACGTCAACTCGACATCGCCGGCGACCAGCGCGACCGCGTCCGGCGTCGCCGCCACCTGCGCCGCGAACGCCTGCGGCACCGGAACGGTGCCCACCTCACGGGCGGTCGCGTTGCCACCCTCCAGGAGCCGGTGCCGCTCACCGTCGTCGAGGAGGTCGATCCCACCGATCGGCTGTTCCGGGTCGGAAGTGACCGCCTCCAGCAGAAGTGTCCAGCGCCGGGCGAGGGCGGCGACCGTATCCCGGTCGAACAGGTCGGTGGCGTACTCCACCACGCCGGCGATCCCGGCCGGGCTTCCGTCCGGCCCGAACTGTTCGGCGAGGTTCACACCGAGGTCGAACTTGGCGGTTCCGGTGGGCACCGCATAGGTGGCGACGTCCAGGCCGGGCAGCGAGAAGCGGCCCATCGGCGCGTTCTGCACGGCCAGGACGGTTTGGAACAGCGGGTGGTGGGACAGCGACCGGGAGGGGTTGAGGGCCTCCACGAGGTGCTCGAAGGGCACGTCCTGGTGTGCGTAGGCGGACAGTGCCGTCTCCCGCACTCGTCCCAGCAGTTCGGCGAATGTCGGGTCACCGCTGGTGTCGGTGCGCAGCACCAGTGTGTTGACGAAGAACCCGACCAGGTCGTCCAGGGCTTCGTCGGTACGCCCCGCGATCGGGCTGCCGATCGGGATGTCCGTGCCGGCGCCCAGCCGTGTGTAGAGCGCGGCCAACGCGGCCTGGAGGACCATGAACAGACTGGTGCCGGTGCCCCGCGCCAGCTCCACCAGAGCCGCATGCAGCTCGGGACTCAGCTCCAGACCGACCTGGCTTCCGTGCCAGCGTGCGACGGCCGGCCGCGACCGGTCGGCGGGCAGCTGGAGCAACTCCGGCAGGTCGGACAACTGCTGCTTCCAGTAACCGAGTTGTTCGGCGAACCGGCTCTCCGGGTCGGTGGCGTCGCCGAGCAGGTCCCGCTGCCACAACGTGTAGTCGGCGTACTGCACCGGCAGGGCCGGCCGGAGCGATGCGCGACCCTCGCACCGTGCGGCGTACGCCTCGGCCAGGTCGCGGGCCAGCGGGCCGGTGGACCAGCCGTCGCCCGCGATGTGGTGCATCACCAGCAGCAGCACGTGCTCCTGCGGCGCGACCGCGAACAGCTCCGCCCGCAACGGCGGTTCCACCGCCAGGTCGAAGGGCCGCCGGGCGAACTCGGCCAGCCGCTCGGGCAGTTCAGCCTCCGACACCTCGGTCGACCGCACTTGGGGCCGGGCCGCGCCCGGGTCGAGGACGCGTTGGCACGGTACGCCGTCGACCTCCGGGAACACCGTCCGCAGGCTCTCGTGCCGGGCCACCACGTCGGCGAGCGCCTCGTCCAGCGCCGCTCCGTCGAGCGTCCCGGTCAGCCGGAGCGCCAGCGGGATGTGGTACGTCGCGGCGGTGCCGTCCATACGGTGCAGGAACCAGAGCCGACGCTGGGCGAAGGAGAGCGGCACCGCTTCCGGTCGCGGGTGCGGCGTCAGCGCCGGGCGGGCTCGGCCTCCCCCGGTCAACGCCTCGGCCAGGCCCGCCGCGGTGGGCGACTGGAAGAGCGCGCGCAGCCCCAGCTCCACGCCGAGCACCGAGCGAACCCGTGCGACCAGCCGGGTGGCGAGCAGGGAGTGCCCGCCCAGGTCGAAGAAGTCGTCGTCGACCCCGACCCGCGGTGCGCCCAGCACCTCGGCGAAGAGCTCACAAAGGATCTGCTCCTGCGGCGTCCGGGGCTCCCGGCCCGTCGCCGTGGTCACCGAATCGGGCGCGGGCAGCGCCGCCCGGTCCAGCTTCCCGTTCGGCGTCAGCGGCAGCGCGTCCAGCAGGACGAACGCCGACGGCACCAGGTAGTCGGGCAGTCGGTCGCGCAGAAACGCCGTCAGCTCCGCCGGACGTACGACCGTGTCGGGACGCGTTGCCACATAGCCGATGAGTCGGTCGTTCTGGGCGAGGACGGTGGCTTGGGCGAGGGCGGGGTGTTCGGTGAGGGCTGCTTCGATCTCGCCGAGTTCGAT
>NZ_JBSFWB010000089.1:0-8861 GCF_053592635.1 Streptomyces sp. NPDC002623
CGCGAGGGCCAGCACCGGCTCCTCGTCACCGGACAGCACCAGCGAACGCGGACCGTTCACCGCCGCCACCGACACACCCACCGGCAACTCCGGCAACTCGTCCTCCGCCGCCTGGACAGCGACCATCGCGCCACCCGCAGGCAGCGCCTGCATCAACCGCCCCCGCGCCGCGACGATCCGGCACGCATCCGCCAACGACCACACACCCGCCACATACGCGGCCGTCAGCTCGCCGATCGAATGCCCCAGCAGGACGTCCGCCCGCACACCCCACGAACCCACCAACTCGAACAGCGCCACCTCCAGCGCGAACAACCCCGCCTGCGTGAACACCGTCCGGTCCAACGCCTCCCCGTCCGAGAAGACGACCTCCCTCACCGGACGCTCCAACAACACATCCAGCCGCCCGCACACCTCATCGAAAGCAGCCGCGAACACGGGATACGCCTCATACAACTCCCGGCCCATACCGAGACGTTGAGAACCCTGACCCGAGAACAGGAACGCCGTCCCACCCTCGGTGACCGTCGTGCCGCCGCTCACCGTGTCCAACTGGCCCAGGAAATCCGCCTGTTCACGCCCGACCAGAACCGCCCGGTACTCCAGCCCGGCACGCGCCGTCGCCAGCGAGAGACCCACGTCCACCGGACGCAGATCCGCCGCACGCACATGCTCCGCCAGCCGCCGCGCCTGCTCCCCCAGCGCCTCCGCCGACCGCGCCGACACCACCCAAGGCACCAGCCCCGGCACATCGTCCGACGGCACCGCCTCGGCGGCCTCCGGCGCCTGCTCCAGAATCACGTGCGCGTTGGTCCCGCTGATCCCGAAGGCCGAGACGCCCACCCGCCGGGGACGGTCGTCGGCCCGCGGCCACTCCCGGGCCTCGGTCAGGACCTCCACCGCGCCGGTCGACCAGTCCACCTCGGACGTCGGCTCGTCCACATGCAGCGTCTGCGGCAGCACCCCGTGCCGCATCGCCAACACCGACTTGATCACACCCGCCACACCCGCGGCCGCCTGCGTATGACCGATGTTCGACTTCACCGAGCCGAGCCACAACGGCCGCTCCCCCGACCGACCCTGCCCATAGGTCGCCAGCAGCGCCTGCGCCTCGATCGGGTCGCCCAGGGCGGTCCCCGTGCCGTGCGCCTCCACCAGGTCGACGTCCGCGAGCGTCAGCCCGGCACCCGCGACCGCCTGGCGGATGACGCGCTGTTGCGAGGGCCCGTTGGGCGCGGTGAGCCCGTTGGACGCGCCGTCGGAGTTCACGGCCGAGCCACGCACCACCGCCAGCACCTGATGGCCTCGGCGTTGTGCCTCCGAGAGCCGGGTCAGCACCAGCACGCCCACGCCCTCGCCCCAGCCCGTGCCGTCGGCGCCGTCGGCGAAGGCCTTGCAGCGGCCGTCCGGCGCGAGGCCGCCCTGGCGGGCGAAGGCGCCGAAGGCGTCGGGGGTGGCCATCACGGCGACGCCGCCCGCGAGGGCGAGGTCGCACTCGCCGCCGCGCAGCGCCTGCGCCGCCAGATGCAGGGCCACCAGCGACGACGAGCACGCCGTGTCCACCGTCAGCGCCGGACCCTCCAGGCCCAGGGCGTAGGCGATCCGGCCGGACAGCACGCTGCCGACGGCTCCGGTGAGGGCGTAGTCCTGTCCGGAGTCCAGGGTGGTGAGGAGGGTGCCGTAGTCGTGGGAGCCGGCGCCGACGAAGACTCCGGTGCGGCTGCCGCGCAGGGACAGGGCGTCCACGCCCGCCCGCTCCAGCGCCTCCCAGGACGTCTCCAGCAGGAGCCGCTGCTGCGGGTCCATCGCGAGGGCCTCGCGGGGCGAGATCCCGAAGAACGCCGCGTCGAACTCCGCCGCGTCCGGGAGGAAGCCGCCGGTCCGGGAGAACGGCGCGTCGGGGGCGATGTCCCAGCCGCGGTCGGCGGGGAAGTCGCCGATGCCGTCCTTGCCGGCGGCGATCAGGTCCCAGAGCTTCTCGGGGGTGGTCGCCCCGCCGGGGTAGCGGCAGGCCATCGCGACCAGGACGACCGGGTCGTCGGTGAGCGGTACGAGGGCCGCGGAGGCGGAGGCGGAGGCGGCGGAGTCCTCGGAGTCGCCGAACAACAGGCTGCCCAGCCGGGCCGCGGCCGCCGCGGGTGTGGGGTGGTCGAAGACGAGGGTGGCCGGCAGCCGCAGGCCGGTCGCGGCGGTGAGCCGGTTGCGCAGTTCGACGGCGGTCAGCGAGTCGAAGCCCAGGTCCTTGAAGGGCTTCGCCGGTGCGACGGCCTCGGCACCGGTGTGGCCGAGGGCGGCCGCCGCGGCCGTCCTGACCAGGTCCAGGAGTTCCCGGTCGCGTTCGGCGGCGGGCAGCCGGGCCAGCTTCGCGACCAGGTCGGGCCCGTCGGCGTCGGCCGGGTCCGGGGCGGTGGCGCGGTTCGCCTCCGGGATGTCGTCGAGCAGGGGGCGCGGGCGGGCCGCGGTGTAGGTCGCGGCGAAGCGCTCCCAGTCCATGTCGGTGACCGTGAGGGCGGTCTCGTCGTGGTCGAGGGCCTGCTGCAGGGCGTCGAGGGCCCGGTCCGGGTCCATCGAGCGCACTCCGCCGCGGGCGAGTTCGCGGGCCAGGGCTTCGTCGACCATGCCGCCGCCGGCCCAGCTGCCCCACGCCACCGACGTGGCGACGAGTCCGCGCCGGCGCCGGTCCGCGGCGAGCGCGTCGGCGTAGGCGTTGGCGGCGGCGTAGCCGCCCTGGCCGGCGCTGCCCCAGATCGCCGCGCCGGAGGAGAACAGGACGAAGGCGTCGAGGTCGTGGCCGGTGAGGAGTGCGTCGAGGTGGCGGGCGCCCACGGCCTTGGCGGCGACGACGTCGGCGAGTTCGGCGAGGCCGGTCGCGGCCAGCGGCGCGTTGCGGCTGACGCCCGCGGTGTGCACGACGGCGGTGATCGGGAAGCGGTCGGGCGTCGAGGCGAGCGCGGCGGCCAGCTGGTCGCGGTCGGCGACGTCACAGGCGACGACCGTCACCTCCGTGCCCGAGGCGCGCAGTTCCTCGGCCAGTTCGGCGGCGCCGTCGGCGGCCGGGCCGCTGCGGCTGGTCAGCAGCAGGTGTCCGGCACCCGCGTCGGCCAGTCGGCGGGCGATCCGGGCGCCGAGGGCGCCGGTGCCGCCGGTGATCACGACGGTGCCGTCCGGGCGGGGCCGCCAGGAGCGTCGTCGTCCGGCCGACCGGTCCAGGGGTGCGCGGACCAGCCTGCGCACATAGAGGCCGGCGGGACGCAGGGCGTACTCCTGCTCGTCGGTGTCGTCGGTGAGCGCGGCCCGCAGCAGGCCGGCGGCGCGGTCGTCGGGGTCGGCGGGCAGGTCGACGAGTCCGCCCCAGCGGGTGGGGTCCTCCAGGCCCGCCACCCGGCCGAGTCCCCAGAGTTGGGCCTGGTCGGGGGCGGTGACCTGGTCGGAACGGCCGATGCCCACGGCGCCCTGGGTGAGGCACCACAGGGGCGCGTCGACGTCGGCCTCGCGCAGTGCGGTCAGCAGCGTCACGGTGTCCGCGACGCCCACCGGTACGGCGGGGTGCTCCGGATGCGGCCGGTCGGCGAGCCCGAGCAGGGACACCACGCCGGTCCAGGCGATGTCCGCGGCGGCCCGGCGGAGGTCCGCCGGGGTCGTCACGGCCGCGTCGAGCGCGGTGGCCGCCCAGCGGGCGACGGCCGCGTCGGGTTCGTCGGTCACCAGCAGCCAGTCGCCGGTCGGGGCGGCCGCGGCGGGCTGGGCGGCCGGGCCGGCCGGGGTCCAGGAGACGCGGTAGCGCCAGCCGTCGAGAAGCGCGGAGTCCTTGCGCCGACGGCGCCAGTCGGACAGCGCGGGGACGAGTTCGCCCAGCGACCGCCCGTCGGGGAGGGCGAGTTCGGCGGCGACCGCGTCCAGGTCACCGCGGTCCACGGCCCGCCACAGCGGCGCGTCCTCCTCCATCCGACCGCCGCTCCCCGCCGGGGCGGGCTCGGGCCAGAACCGGACGCGCTGGAAGGCGTACGTGGGCAACTCGAACGGGCGGACGCCGGTTGCGTCGGTGCCGCCGAGCACCGTCCGCCAGTCCACCGGAGCGCCCCGGACGAACGCCTCGGCCAGCGAGCGCAGGAACCGCTCGGGTCCGCCGTCGTCCCGGCGAAGGCTGCCGACGGCGGCGGCGGTCGGGCCGATCTCGTCGACGGCGTCCTGCACGGCGGGGACGAGCACCGGGTGCGGGCTCATCTCCAGGAACACGTCGTGCCCCTGGGCGAGGAGCTGTTCGGTGACCGGCCCGAACAGGACGGGCCGGCGCAGGTTGCGGTACCAGTAGGCGGCGTCCAGGCCCGCGGTGTCGAACCGTTCGCCGGTCGTCGTGGAGTGGAACGGGATCCGGCCCGGGCGCGGCGCGATCCCGGCGGCCAGTTCGGTCAGCCGTGCCTCGATCAGCTCCACCTGGGCGGAGTGGGAGGCGTAGTCGACGGGGATGCGGCGGGCCCGCACGCCTGCCGTCTCACACTCGGCGAGGAGTTCGTCGAGCGCCTCGGGTTCGCCGGCGACGACGGTGGAGCGGCGGCTGTTCTCGGCGGCAACGGAGATCCGGCCGTCCCAGCGGCGGATCCGCTCGGCCGTGTCGGCGGGCGGCAGCGCCACCGTCATCATGCCGCCCCGGCCGGAGAGTTCCTCGGCGATGAGCGTGCTGCGCAGAGTCACCAGCGCGGCGCCGTCCTCCAGGGACAGCCCGCCCGCGACGCACGCGGCGGCGATCTCGCCCTGCGAGTGGCCGACCACGGCGGCCGGTTCGACGCCGCAGGACCGCCAGAGCCCGGCCAGCGACACGCTCACCGCCCAGGAGGCGGGCTGGAGCACGTCGACCCGGTCCAGGCCGGGCGCGCCGTCCGTCTGCCCGATGACCTCGGCGAGGGACCAGTCGGTCAGCGGGGCCAGCACCTCGGCACAGCGGTCCATCCACTGCGCGAACACCGGCGAGGACTCCCACAGCCGGGCGGCCATGCCGGCCCACTGCGCGCCCTGGCCAGGGAAGACGAAGACGACACGGCCCCGGGTGTCGGCGGCGCCGCGCACCACCCGCGGGTCCTCCGTCCCGCCGGCGAGCGCGGCGAGCCCCGCCGCGCGCTCATCGGGTCCGTCGGCGAGCAGCACGGCCCGCTCCTGCCACAGCGCCCTGGTCGTCACCAGGGCCCGGCCGACCTCGTCCGGCGCGGCCTCGGATGTCAGGGGGCGCAGCCGGTCGGCCTGGGCGGCCAGTGCCGGGCCGGAGCGCGCGGTCAGCACCCAGGGCAGCAGCGGGGAGTCGAGGAGGGGCGGCTGCTGCTGCTCGGCCGGGGGCGCCTCGAAGGGGACGGGCTCGGGCGCCTGCTCCAGGATCACGTGGGCGTTGGTGCCGCTGACGCCGAACGCGGACACCCCGGCCCGGCGCGGCCGGTCCACGTCCGGCCAGGGCCGGTCGGCGGTGAGCAGTTCGACCGCGCCCTCGGACCAGTCGACCTCGGGGGTCGGCTGCGGGGCGTGCAGGGTCCGCGGCAACTGCCCGTGCCGCATCGCGAACAGCATCTTCAGCACGCCCGCCATGCCGGCCGCGGCCTGGGTGTGGCCGAGGTTCGACTTCACCGAGCCGAGCCACAACGGCTGATCGGCGGACCGGCCCTGCCCGTAGGTGGCCAGGAGCGCCTGCGCCTCGATCGGGTCGCCCAGCCGGGTCCCCGTGCCGTGCGCCTCGACGGCGTCCACCTCGGTCGGCGCGAAGCCCGCGTCGGCCAGCGCCTGGCCGATGACCCGCTGCTGGGCGGGCCCGTTGGGCGCGCTGAGCCCGTTGGACGCGCCGTCCTGGTTGACGGCGGTGCCGCGCACCACGCCGAGGATGTCGTGTCCCAGGCGGCGGGCGTCGGAGAGCCGCTCCAGCAGGACGGTGCCGACGCCCTCGCCCCAGCCGGTGCCGTCGGCGTCGGGGCCGAAGGCCTTGCAGCGGCCGTCCACGGCGAGGCCGCGCTGCCGGGAGAACTCCAGGAAGATCTCCGGGCCGGACATCACGGTCACGCCGGAGGCCAGCGCCAGGTCGCACTCGCCCGCGCCCAGCGCCCGCACGGCCAGGTGCAGGGCGACCAGCGAGGAGGAGCAGGCCGTGTCGACGGTCATCGCGGGCCCTTCGAGCCCCAGGGTGTAGGCGATCCGGCCGGACAGCACACTGGACGCCGTCCCGGTCAGGACATGGCCCTCGACGTCCGCGGAGCCCAGCAGGTCGGAGTAGCTCTCGCCGTTCGATCCGACGAACACGCCGGTACGGCTGCCGGCGAGGGAGGACGGCACGATGCCCGCCCGCTCCAGCGCCTCCCAGGAGGTCTCGAGGAGCAGTCGCTGCTGCGGGTCCATCGCCAGCGCCTCACGCGGCGAGATCCCGAAGAACTCGGCGTCGAACTCCGCCACGCCGTCGAGGAAGCCGCCCTCCCGGACGTAGCTGGTGCCGGGGTTGCCCGGTTCGGGGTGGTAGATGCGGTCGAGGTCCCAGCCCCGGTCCGCCGGGAAGGGGCCGATGGCGTCCCCGCCGTCGAGGACGAACCGCCAGAGCTCCTCGGGGGTCCGCACCCCGCCGGGGAACCGGCAGGCGGCCGACACGATCACGACCGGATCGTCCTGGAGGCGCACGGCCGCCGCACCCGTCCGCTGCCCGCCGCCCACGGCCCGGGGGCCTGCCAGCACCGCGGTCAGGTGCTCGACGAGCCTGCCGGGCGTGGGATGGTCGAAGATCAGACCGGTCGGCAGCCGCTTCCCGAGGGCGGCGGCGAGCCGGTTGCGGAACTCGACGCCGATCAGCGAGTCGAACCCGAGCGACCGGAAGGTCCGGTCCTCCGGCACCCGGTCGGCGCCCTGGAGCCCCAGCACGGCGGCGACCTCACCGCTCACCAACTCACCGAGAGCCACCCGGAGTTCGTCACCGCTGAGCCCACTGAGCCCGTTGAGCGAGTCGGTCACGGGTACGGCGGCGGCGCGTTCGAGCTCCCGCTGCCGGGCCCGGCGCACCTCGGGAACCCCGGTGAGCAGCAGGCTCGGCCGCCCCGGCCCGAAGCCGGCCGCGAACCGCTCCCAGTCGACGTCGGCGACGGTCGCCGCGGGTTCGCCCTCGGCGACGACCCGCCCGAGGACGGCGAGCGCGGCGGCCGGGTCGAGCGGCACCAGGCCGGTGCGCGCGAGCCGTTCCCGGGCCGCGTCCGTGTGGGCGGCCATGCCGCCGCCGGCCCAGGAACCCCAGGCGACCGCGGTCGCGGGCAGCCCGAGCCCGGCCCGGTGGACGGCCAGGGCGTCCAAGCAGGCGTTGGCAGCCGCGTAGTTGCCCTGTCCGGCCAGCCCCACCGAGCCCGCGAAGGACGAGAACAGCACGAAGACCGCCAGGTCCAGGTCCCGGGTGAGCTCGTGCAGGTTCCATGCCCCGGTCACCTTCGCCCCGGCGACCGCGGCGAACCGCTCGGGCGTGAGCGCGTCCAGCACCCCGTCGTCCAGCACCCCCGCGGCGTGCACGACACCGGTCAGCGGTCGGTCGGCGGGCAGCCCCGCGATCAGCGCCGCGAGGGCGTCCCGGTCGGCCACGTCACAGGCGGCGACGGTCACCTCCGTACCCGACGCGCGCAGCCGCGCGATCAGTTCGGCGACGCCCTCCGCTGCGGGGCCGCGCCGGCTGGTCAGCAGCACATGCCCGGCCCCGGCCTCGGCCAGCCACTGTGCGAGATGCGCGCCCAGGGCCCCGGTGCCGCCGGTCACCAGCACGGTGCCCTCGGCGGGCAGCCGCAGACCGGCGGTGCGCTCGTCGTCGGCGCGCGGCCGGACGGCGGCGGCCCGGCCCAGCCGACGGCCGAACAGTCCGGCGGCCCGCAGCGCCACCTGGTCCTCGTCCGTCCCGCCGGCGAGCACGGCGCACAGCCGGGCCCGCGCGACGTCGTCCAGCCCGACCGGCAGATCGACGAGACCGCCCCACCGCTCCGGATGCTCCAGCGCCGCGACCCGCCCCAGGCCCCACACCTGGGCCTGCGCCGGAGCCGACAGCACATCGGACGGACTCACCGACACCGCCCCGCGCGTCACACACCACAGCCGCGCGACGCCACCCAGATCGGTCAATGCCTGCAACAGGACGGCAGTGGCGGCGGCGCCCGAGGACGGCCCGCCGTCGAGCGCGAGCAGCGACAACACTCCCTGCGCGTCCGCGTCGAGCGCGGCCCGCAGCACGTCCGCGACCTCGCCGCGATCGGGCGCAGCGGGGTCGACCTCGACCGTCACGGGCAGCGCGCCGTGCTCCCGAAGGGCAGCCGTCACCTCCCGAACGACCTCCTCGTGGTCCCCGCCCACGGGCACGACCACGGCCCAACCGCCGCTCAGGGAGGGCCGGAAACCGTCCGGCACGGACGCCCATTCGACGCGGTAGCGCAGCGGATCCCCGGCGGACGCGGCCGCCGCCGCGGCCGGCTCGAGCCAGTAACGGCGACGCTGGAAGGCATAGGTGGGCAGTTCGACCCGGCGGGCCCCGTACGGGGCGAAGAACGCGGCCCAGTCCACGGCCAGTCCGGCGGCGTGGAGAGAGCCGACGGCGTTCACCGCGCTGCGGACTTCCGGCTGATCGCCCCGCAGCACGGGAGCGACGGCCACCCCGCGCTCCCGGCCCTGCTCGGCGAGGGTGTCGTGGGCGAGCGAGGTCAGGGTGCCGGCCGGCCCGAGTTCGAGGAAGTGCCGCACGCCTTCACCATGGGCGGCGCCGACCCCGTCGGCGAAGCGGACCGCCTCCCGGACATGCCGCACCCAGTACTCCGGAGTCGTCAGCTCCTCGCCCGCGATCCGCCCCGACAGGTTCGACACCACCGGAACACGCGGCACAC
>NZ_JBSFWB010000090.1:0-8823 GCF_053592635.1 Streptomyces sp. NPDC002623
GCCGAGGAGGTCGTCACCCGGATCGCCGACGAACTCCGCAGCCAGGGACGCAAGACCAACCGGCTCACCGTCAGCCACGCCTTCCACTCCCCCCTGATGGACCCGGTCCTCAAGGAGTTCACGGCCGTGCTGGAGTCGGTCGACTTCGCCGAGCCGGTCATCCCGATGGCCGCCGACACGGCAGAGGTCTGCTCCGTCGAGTACTGGGCGGGGCATGTGCGCCGACCCGTGCGCTTCGCCCAGCACCTGACCCGGCTGGCCGAGCGCGGTGTGAGCCGGTTCCTGGAGATCGGCCCCGACGGCGTGCTCAGCGCGATGGGCCCGCAGAGCGTGGACGCGACGTTCACCGCACTGCAACGCCGCGACCAGCCCCAGGCCCGAACCGCCCTCACCGCGCTCGCCCAGCTCCACACGGACGGCCACACCGTCGACTGGCAGCGCCTGTTCGCCCCCGGCACGGCCACCGCCGTCGACCTGCCGACCTATCCCTTCCAGCACCAGCACTACTGGCTGGACAGCACGTCGACGGGCGCGCGGAACACCGTCGGGCTCGGTCTGAAGGAGCCGGGACACCCGCTGCTGACGACGGCCATCGAGCTGGCCGGCGGGGGCGGCGCGGTGTTCACCGGGCGGCTCTCGCTGCACACCCACCCCTGGCTCGCCGACCACCGCGTCTGCGGGACGGCGACGCTGCCCTCGGCGGTCGTCGCCGAGCTGGCGGTCCGGGCCGGGGACGAGGTCGGCTGCTCCGGCGTCGCCGACCTGACGATCGACACCCCGTTGACCGTCCCGGACAGCGGCGGAGTGCAGGTGCAGGTGACCCTGGCCGCACCCGGCGAGGACGGCAGCCGGCGGATCGCCGTCGGCTCCCGGCCGGACCGGGACGACCCGGACGCGTCCTGGAAGGTGCATGCCACCGGACTGCTCACCGAGCCGACGCCCCCGCCCGCGATCCTCCTCGACGCCTGGCCGCCGCCCGGCGCGACCCCGACCCCGCTCGACGACTTCTATCAGCGGCTCGAGGAGAAGGGCCATGCGCACGGGCCGGCGTTCCAGGGGCTGCGGGCGATGTGGGAGCGGGGCGAGGACCTGTTCGCGGAGGTGTCTCTCCCCGAGGACACGGACGCGGACAGCTTCGGGATCCATCCCGCGCTGCTGGACTCCGCGCTGCACCCGCTGCTCGCCGCCGGCCACGACACCGCCGGTCTGTCCTGGCACGGGTTCGACCTGCACGCCGTCGGTCCGCGCACGCTCCGGGTCTGGATCAGGCCCAAGGGTCAGGACGCGTTCCGGCTGTGGCTGGCGGACGACGCCGGCGAACCGGTCGCGGAGGTCCGCGCGCTGAAGCGGCGCCCGGCAACCGCCGCCGCACAAGCCTCAGAGGCCGCAGCGGTCGCAGAGGCCGCAGGACTCGACGATGCGACGGGCGACTCCCTGTTCCACGTGGTCTGGTCGCCGGTCGTCCTCCCCGAACCGGAGGACCTCGTCCCCGCCCGTCCGGCCGTGCTGGGAGACACTCTGGCGGCCGGCCTCGGGCGTCGCGTCTCCAATGTCGCGGACGCCGGCGAGGACATCGTCGTCGCCATGATCGACGAGGCGGCCGGACGGGATCCGGCGGAGGCGGCGCACCGCAGCACCGTGCGGGCGCTGGAGCTGGTGCAGGACGCGCTGGCGTGCGGGACGTCCCGGCTCGTGCTGGTCACGACCGACGCCGTCGCCACCCACGACGGCGAGGACGTCGAGCTCGGCTCGGCCCCGGTGTGGGGTCTGGTCAGGTCGGCCCAGGCCGAGAACCCCGGCCGTATCACGCTGATCGATCTGGACGGCGACCCGGCGAGCGCCGAGCGGCTGCCGCTCGCCATCGCGTCCGGCCACGAGCAGTTGGCCGTCCGCGCGGGACGGGCGAGCACCCCCCGGCTGGCCAGGGTGCGGGCGACGGGCGCGGCGGCCCGGCCGGGACTCCGGCCGGAGGGCACGGTCCTCGTCACCGGCGGCACCGGCGCGCTGGGCGGCCTCTTCGCCCGGCACCTGGTCACCGACCACGGCGCCACCCACCTGCTGCTGACCAGCCGACGCGGCCCCGACGCCCCCGGAGCCGGCGCACTCGCCGAGGAACTCACCGCCCTCGGCGCCACCGTGCGGACCGTGGCCTGCGACCTCACCGACCGGGCGGCGGTGGCCGATCTGATCGACTCGATCCCGGTGGAGCACCCGCTGACCGGTGTGGTGCACACCGCCGGCGTCATCGACGACGGCATCGTCACCGCCCTCACCCCCGACCGGGTCTCCGCCGTGCTGCGCCCCAAGGTGGACGCCGCCTGGCATCTGCACGAGCTGACCGCGGGCATCGACCTCGCGCTGTTCGTGCTGTTCTCCTCCGTCGCCGGTGTCGTCGGCTCGCCGGGGCAGGCGAACTACTCGGCCGCCAACCTGTTCCTCGACGGGCTCGCGCAGCACCGCAGGGCGCACGGGCTGCCGGCCGACTCCCTGGCCTGGGCGGCGTGGGCGCAGCAGCACGGCATGGCGTCCCGGCTGTCCGAGGTGGACTGGAACCGGGCGACGCAGTCCGGTCTGCGGCCCATCTCACCGGCCGAGGGTCCCGCGCTGTTCGAAGCGGCGCTCGCCTCCGCACACCCGACGACGGTGCCGATGCACCTGGACGTCGCCCTGATCGCGCGGCAACCGGGCCCGGTCCTGCCGGTGTTGCGGGGGCTGGTGCGCAGGCCGGCCCGGCGCGTGGTCACCGCGACGGCCCAGAACACCGGGCTGCTCGCGGCACGGCTCGCCCCGCTCGACGAGTCCGGTCGGCGGGAGCTCCTGCTCGACCTGGTGCGCACCGCGGCGGCCGCGATCCTCGGCCACGGCGGAACCGAAGGCATCACCGCCACCGGCGCCTTCACCGCGCTCGGCTTCGACTCGCTGACCGCGGTCGAGCTGCGCAACCGGCTGGAGGGCGAGACGGGCCTGCGCCTCGCGCCGACCCTGCTGTTCGACCACAACACCCCCGCGGCGCTGGTCGAGTACCTGGGAGCGGAGCTCGCGCGCCGGACGGAGGGCTCCACGCGGTCCGCGGTGGACTTCGCGGCCGAGGTGCGGCTCGCCGCGGACGTGGTCCCCGCCGAGGAGGTCGTCACCGTGGTCGCCGACCCCGGGCAGGTGTTCCTCACGGGCGCGACCGGTTTCGTCGGGGCCTTCCTGCTCAGGGATCTGATGCGGTCGACCGGGGCCACCGTGCACTGTCTGGTGCGAGGGGCCGACGAGGCGACCGCGCTCGGCCGGCTGCGCGCCAACCTGACCTGGTACGGGATCTGGGACGAGATCGACGGCGACCGGCTGTCGGTCGTCACCGGCGACCTGGCCGAGCCGCGCTTCGGCCTCGACGCGGAGCGGTTCGACCGGCTCGCCCGGGAGATCGACGTGGTCTACCACGCGGGCGCCACGGTCAACTGGCTGCACCCGTACCCGTCGTTGAAGGCCGCCAATGTGACCGGCACCGAGGAGGCGCTGCGGCTCGCCGCGCTGCACCGGACGGTCCCGTTGCACTACGTGTCGAGCACCGGCGTCTTCGCCCGGCCGGCGCCCGACGGCGCCGGGCTGTCGCCGCAGGACCCCACCGGTCCGCCGGAGGAGCTGACCAACGGGTACCGGCAGAGCAAGTACGTTGCCGAGAAGATCATCGGGCTGGCCAGGGAGCGCGGGCTGCCCGTGTCGATCTACCGGGCCGACGTCGTCTCGGGCGCGCAGACCAACGGCGCCTGCCAGACCCGTGACTTCGTCTGGCTGAGCCTGAAGGGCAGCTTGCAGGCGCGGGCGCTGCCGGCCGGCGCGAACGCGTTGTTCCCGATGGTGCCGGTGGACTACGTCAGCGCGGCCGTCCTGGCGCTGTCCCGCACGGCGAACGGCGAGACGTTCCACCTGTTCAACCCGGTGGCGATCGGTTTCGCGGACATGGTGGCGCGGCTGCGCGAGTCCGGCTACGTCCTGGACGAGGTGTCCTGGGACGAGTTCGTCGCCACCGTCCGCGCGGACCGGGACAACGCGCTCTTCCCGGTGATCGACATCTTCCGCAGCTATATGACCGCGGGCGAGGCCCTGTACATGCGGATGGACGTCGGCGCGACGGAGGCGGCGCTGGCCGGCACGGGCATCGTCTGCCCGGAGATCGACGCCGAACTGTTCGCCAGGTACACGGAGTTCTTCGCCGGAGCCGGCTACTTCCCGGCCCCGGTGAAGCTCGGGTAGCCACCCTCGCGATCGCCCTCCGGTCGCCCTCCCCGATCGCCTCCTCGTTCCGTGCGGACGGCCCTCCGCACGGAACGAGGAGGACCACCCGGCCGGCCGGACCTCAGAGCACGGCCGGCACGGTCGCTGCCTGCGCCCCCGCCCCCGTCCCCGCCCCCGGCTGCTCGAACTGGGTCCGGTACAGCTCCGCGTAGCGTCCGTCGGCCGCCAGCAGCCCCTCGTGCGTGCCGCGTTCGACGACCCGGCCGGCTTCGACGACGAGGATCAGGTCGGCGGCGCGCACGGTGGACAGACGGTGGGCGATGACGACCGCGGTGCGGTCCGCGAGCGCTTCGGCGAGGGCCTCCTGGACGGCCGCCTCGGAGGTGTTGTCGAGGTGGGCGGTGGCCTCGTCGAGGATGACCACGCGCTGGCCGGCCAGCAGCAGCCGGGCGATGGTCATGCGCTGGCGTTCGCCGCCGGAGAGCCGGTAGCCGCGCTCGCCGACGACGGTGTCCAGGCCGTCGGGCAGGGAGCGGACGAGGTCGTCGAGGCGGGAGCGGCGCAGGGCGTCCCACAGGTCGTCCTCGGTCGCCGCCGGGCGGGCGAGGAGGAGGTTGGCGCGGACGGTGTCGTGGAAGAGGTGGCCGTCCTGGGTGACCATGCCGAGGGTGGCCCGCACGGAGCCCGCGCTCAGGTCGCGGACGTCGACCCCGCCGATCCGGACGGCGCCCGCGTCGACGTCGTACAGGCGCGGCAGGAGCTGGGCGATCGTCGACTTGCCCGCGCCGGAGGAGCCGACGAGGGCGACGGTCTGCCCGGGTTCGGCGCGGAAGGAGACGCCGTGCAGGACCTCGGCGCCGCCGCGGGTGTCGAGGGAGGCGACCTCCTCCAGGGAGGCGAGGGAGACCTTGTCGGCGGACGGATAGCCGAAGCGGACGTCCTCGAACTCGACGGCGACGGGGCCCTCGGGCACCTCGCGGGCGTCCGGTTTCTCCTCGATGAGCGGTTTCAGGTCGAGCACCTCGAAGACCCGCTCGAAGCTGACCAGGGCGCTCATCACCTCCACCCGGGCCCCGGCGAGGGCGGTGAGCGGGGCGTAGAGGCGGGTCAGCAGCAGGGCGAGGGCGACGACGGCGCCCGGTTCGAGTGAGCCCTCGAGGGCGAGGTGGCCGCCGAGTCCGTAGACGAGGGCGAGGGCCAGGGCGGAGACGAGGGTCAGGGCGGTGATGAAGAGCGACTGGGCGGTGGCCGTGCGGACGCCGATGTCCCGCACCCGGGCCGCCCGGGCCGCGAACTCCGCGGACTCCTGCTCCGGGCGGCCGAACAGCTTGACCAGGGTGGCGCCGGGCGCGGAGAAGCGCTCGGTCATCCGGGTGCCCATCGCCGCGTTGAGTTCGGCGGCCTCCCGCTGCATTCCGGCCATCCGGTTGCCCATCCGCCGCGCCGGGACGACGAACACCGGCAGCAGGGCCAGCGAGAGCAGGGTGACCTGCCAGGACAGGGTGAGCATGACGACCAGGGTGAGCACCAGGGTGACCAGGTTGGAGACCACTCCGGAGAGCGTGTTGCTGAAGGCGCGCTGGGCGCCGATCACGTCGTTGTTGAGTCGGGAGACGAGCGCTCCCGTACGGGTACGTGTGAAGAACGCGACCGGCATCCGCTGCACATGATCGAACACGGCCGTGCGCAGATCGAGGATGAGCCCCTCCCCGAGGGTCGCCGACAGCCTCCTGCCGAGGATGCCGAGCGCCGCCTCGAGCACCGCGATGAACGCGATGAGCAGGGCCAGGCGGACGACCGTGCCCGCGTCGCCGTGCGACACGATCGCGTCGACGACCCGTCCGGCGAGGACGGGGGTGGCGACGGCGAGCAGCGCGGTCAGCACCCCCAGCACGACGAACCGCGCGATACGGCGGCGGTGCGGGCGGGCGAACGCGCCGATGCGGCGCAGCGTCACCCGGTCGAAGGGACGGCGTTCCTGCTGGGCGTTCATGACGCTGTACAACTGCGTCCAGGCGGTGGTCTCCATGCTCATGAGTGCGACCGTAGAACCTCAAGCAACCTTGAGGTCAAGATTCTCCCCCCGTGGATCCGACTCGTCCCCCGCTGCGAAGGACCCGATGACCGTACGTAATGTCCCGTCCCCGCTCCCGCAACCCGCAGTTGGCGCCGTGCGGAGAACCTCTCCGAGTGTGACAGCCGTTCCCCTTCCCCCTGTCAGGCCGGCCCGTCGACTACCCGTCCGGCAGATCCTGTGTCTGCTCCCGCTCCTGCTGGTCGCCGTGGTCGCGGTGCAGCACCGGTCCGTCCTCGCCGAGGGCTTCGGGCATCTGCGGCAGGCCGAGTGGCCCTGGCTGCTGGCCGCGGTCGGCGCGACCTGTCTGACCTGGGTCGCGGCTGCCGTCACCCGGCAGGGCGCGGTCGTGCAGCGGCTGCCCGGACGACGGCTGCTGGCGACCCAGTTCGCCGCCGGCGCGGCCAATCACCTGCTGCCGACGGGCCTCGGCGCGAGCGCCGTCAACCTGCGGTTCATGACCGTGTGCGGGGTTCCGCTGGCCCGCTCCTCGGCGGCCCTCGGGCTGTATCTGCTGGCGGAGGGCGTGGCCCGGGTGGGCCTGCTGGCCGTGCTGCTGCTCGTCTTCCCCGACGCGCTGCGGCTCGGCTCCCTGCTGCCCGACGCGGCGCTCGGTCCGCTCCTCGGCGGCCTCGCGGCGGCCGTGCTCCTGGCGGCGGGCGTGCTCACCTTCGTCCGGCGGGTGCGGTCGGCGGTGTGGAACTTCCTGCGCACCGCGCTCAGCGAGGCGCGCTCGGTGCACTGCCGTCCGTCCCGGGCGCTGGCCCTGTGGGGCGGCTCCCTGGCGTTCCCGGTGCTGCAGGCGGCCGGGCTCGCCGCGGTGGGCCACGCGTTGGGGCTGTCGGTGCCGGTCGCGCACATGGTGGTCGCGTATCTGGCGGCGACGGTGGCGGTCGCGCTGATCCCGACCCCGGGCGGGATCGGCTCGGTGGAGGCGGCGCTGATCGTGGCGCTGGTGGCGGCGGGCGGCCCGGTGGCGGTCGCCACGGCGGTGGTCCTCGCCTACCGGATCATCACCGTCTGGCTGCCGTTGGTGCCGGGAGCGCTGACGCTCGGCGCGCTGGTGCGCATGAAGGTCATCTGACCGGTCTCGGCGTACCGGTCCTCGCCACGGTGTGGTGGTGCGCGGCCCGTCGTTCGTACGGACCACGAACGGCGCAAACCGGCCAACGCGCCCTCTGAGCTGCGCCGTCCCTGCATCGCGGCCGGATCCTCGGGTACGAACTCCTGTGCCGGATACGGCAGGATGAGCGGTTGCGCCCATCCTCGACGGGGACGGGCGCGACCGCACTTCCCGGAACCGAGCAGGTGACATTTGTGAACCGCGCACTGACCCTGGACGACGGCGTACTCGCCGGAATCGCCCTGGCCACCGGCCTGTTGGCCGCCTTCCTGTCGCGCACGCTGCTGCGCTGGCTGGGGAAGCACGCCAAGCGCACGAAGTGGAGCGGCGACGACGTCGTGGTGGACGCGCTGCGCACCGTGGTGCCGTGGTGCGCGATCGCCGGCGGCGCGGCGACCGCGGCCGCGCTGCTGCCGCTGACGGCGGGCGTGCAGCACACCGTCAACCAGTGTCTGACGGTGCTGCTGATCTTCGTGGTGACCGTTGCGGCGGCGCGGGTCGTCGCCGGGCTGGTGCAGAACATGACCACCTCGCGCTCCGGGGTCGCGGGGTCGGCCACGATCTTCGTGAACATCACCCGGATCCTGGTGCTGGCGATCGGTTTCCTGGTCGTGCTGCAGACGTTGGGCATCTCCATAGCCCCGCTGCTCACCGCCCTGGGCGTCGGCGGTCTGGCCGTCGCGCTCGCCCTCCAGGACACCCTCGCGAACCTCTTCGCGGGCATCCACATCCTCGCCTCCAAGACCGTCCAGCGCGGCGACTACATCAAGCTGAGCAGCGGCGAGGAGGGCTACGTCGAGGACATCAACTGGCGGCAGACGACCGTGCGCGCGCTGTCCAACAACCTCGTCGTCATCCCCAACGGGCAGCTCGCGAAGACGAACATGACCAACTACATGCGTCCCGAGCAGGACCTGACGATCCTGGTGCAGGCGGGCGTGGCCTACGACAGCGACCTCGAGCAGGTGGAGCGGGTCACGATGGAAGTCATCGCCGAGGTCATGACCGGCGTCGACGGCGCGCTCCCGGACCATGAACCGGCCATCCGCTTCCACACCTTCGGCGACTCGCGGATCGGCTTCACGGTGATCCTGGGCGTCGGCGAGTTCAGCGACCAGTACCGGATCAAGCACGAGTTCATCAAGCGTCTGCACCGCCGCTACCGCGAGGAAGGCATCCGGATCCCGGCGCCGGCCCGGACGGTCGCGTTGCAGCAGGGCACGGTGGTCATCCCGCAGCAGCGCACGGGCGACGACGCCGTGCAGGGCGAACCGAGCGCCCTGCACGACTGACCGACCAGGACAGGTCCTAGTAGTGCCTGGTCAGGTCGGCTGGAGTGGTGCGTGTCCTTGGGGCTTGGTGTGACGTTGAGGGTGTATGACTCCGGACGAGATTGCCGTGG
>NZ_JBSFWB010000091.1:0-7055 GCF_053592635.1 Streptomyces sp. NPDC002623
CCGAAGGGCCACAAAACCTTCATCATCTGCACAGCACCGCATCAAGTGGGCCTACCTACATCAACCTCACTCTCTGCGCTCGTGGCGCACTTAAAACTCAAGCTGAGAGCTGCCTGGGCCGCCTTGAACTCCTGCCTCTCCTGCAGCCATCGGCTGGCTCGGAGGCAGGCGTTTCAGTCGCCGGTCTTCGCCGAGTCCTCGGGGTCGATGAGGCCGCGGAGTACCGGCACCACGAGGCGGAGGATGTCCTCGGTGTCGGCCGCGGCCAGGTCGGGCATGCGGAGCAGGTAGCGCTGGCTTGCGACGCCCATCATCATCGCGCCGCACAACGCCGCCCGCAGTCGGGCGTCGGGGCTGTGGACCATGGCGGCCACCGGTTCGACGGCCTGGGCGGTGATGTGGCCGCGCAGGAGTTCGGCGGCTTCCTCGCTGGTCATGCTGGCGCGCACCAGTACGGCCATGGGGCTGTCCGGCTCCGCGGCCCAGGCGCCGAGCATGCCGCGTACGAGATTCTCGACGGTCTCGGCAGGGTCGTCGGTGGCCAGCTCGGCGACCGGGATGTCCCAGCGGACGGCCTCGCGGAACAGGCTGTCCTTGCTGCCGAAGTACTGGATGACAGAGGACTTGTCGACCTCCGCCTCGGCCGCGATGGCCCGGATCGTGGCGCGCTCGTAGCCGACTTCGGCGAACTTGCGACGGGCCGCCTCCAGAATGCGCTGCCGGGTGCGCTCGCCCTTGCGCGGGCAGTCGGCCTCGGTCCCGTGCTTGCGGGGCCTGCCCCGGCCGGACGCCGTCGGGTGCGGCACTTCTTCTGTCACATCGGCGGCGGACACACTCCAGCCCCTTTCCTCACTCGCACGTTCCGATGCTACGGCGAGGAGGCAGCGCTGCTGCGAGGCGGAGTGTCAGGCCTGTCCGCCGCCGGCGATCTTGAGGGCCGAGCGCGTGGTGACGGGCTCGTACTCCGGGGCGACATCGGCCAGCACGCTCAGCGCGGTGCGCGCCAGGTGACCGGCGATCACCCTGGCGGCCGCGCCCTCGTCACCCGCCCTCAGCGCCGCCAGCAGCGCCTCGTGCTCCTTGTGCGCCCGCGCACGGGACCCCGGTACGCCCAACTGGGCGAGACGGACGTAGCGCTCGCTGTGCTCGGCGTGCGAGGAGAGCGTGCGCCGCAGCTGTGCCCCGACGGCCTGGGTAGCCACGCCGTGGAACTCGCGGTGCGCGGCGTACCACTCGTCCGGCTTCTCCTCGTCGGCGAGGTCCTTCATTCGCTCCAGCAGTTCGCTCATACGGTCGAGGTCCTCGCCGGTGAGCGTCTTCGCCGTCGTGGTCACGGCCAGGGTCTCCAGCATGATGCGGGCCCCGTACACCCCGTCCAGGTCCTCGGGGTCCACCGCGCGTACGCGGGCCCGCTGGTCGGGCCGGGCGTCGATGAGGCCTTCCTCCTGGAGGAGCCGGAACGCCTCGCGCATCGGGGTGCGGCTGACGCCCAGTTTGCGGGCCATCTCCGCCTGGAGCAGCGGCGAGCCCGGCGGCAGTTCACCGCTGAGGATCATCGCCCGAAGCCGGCCGTGCACGTCGAGAGCCATTCGACGTCCGCCTGTGGCCTCCGCGGGACTCGCGCCAGGTGCGGGAGCGCCGTCGACCACGCTCACGGAGCCGCCCGGTTCCCGCTCTTCCGACGATTCGCTCGTATTCCTGCTCACGCCGGGAGTGTACCCAAGAGGTGTATCCAATAAGGGCGTGAAGAAGCCCGGACAGGGGCGCGGAAAAGCCCGGACCCGGCGATGGCCTCCCTGACAGGCCACCGTCCGGGCCCGGGCGGCTTGGGACTGTATGCACCTAGGGGTCGTGGGCTCAGGCGAAGAGCGGAGCGAGGTCGAAGTAGACGCGGAAGTCGTCGATGAGGCCCCGGTCGTCGACGTGCCACATGGTGACGGCCGGGATGGTGACGGTGTCGCCGGCCAGGCGGTAGTAGTCGACGATCTCCTCGACGATGCTGTCGGCACCGCTGTGCCACTCACGGACGACCGTGTGGCGCAGCCCCTTGATGGTGCCGAAGAAGCCACCGACGCCGGCCTCTATTTCCTCGGGGCCGGTCATCGGCTCGTTGTTCCCGAAGCGCATGCGTCCCTGCGGGGCGAACAGTCGGCTGAAACCGGCCGCGTCGGTCGCGTCGACCAGCGTGAACACCTTGGCTGCGAACTCTGTCTGCACGGCAGGCTCCTCAGGCCGAGATTCCGGTGGCGGCGCCGGCGACCCGGCCCCGTACGGCCGCGAGCGTCGTCCGCACCGCGTCGAGGTAGTCGGCCTCCATGTGTGCGGCGAACTCGTTCTCCTGAGCGCTGCCCGGCTCCACCCCGTCGAGAACAATACGGAAAGAGAAGGTGAGAGAGAGCTCTCCGGCGTGGTCGAGACCGAGTTCGTTGTCGATCGTGCCCCTGGCACTGCCGTGCGTCCGCACGAAATGCACACGCTGCTTGGGGTAGAACGTGACGACCTCGCGCACCGGCTGCCCGGCGTGTACCACCTCGCGTACCAGGCCGCCGTCGAACCGCTCGGTCACGGTGCACTTGCTCATGCTGGCGACGTACGCCAGCGGGTTCGCAGCCTTGTCCAACAGGCCTGCCCAGACGTCGTCCACCTGGAGCGCCGGCTCCGTGCCGTCGTTCACGGAAAGAGTGCGGCTCACTTCGATCATGGTGTCCCTCCACGGAATTGAACTCCGCCGGCCGATTCGGTGAAGCGCCACCGACGACCCGCAACTCGAAGTGTGCACACTCTTGGTTCCCCAGTAAAGACAGAAGACGATTTCTTCCGAGATCGACTCCGATAGCGAGCGTGAAAATGTATGCAGTTATACGATGCACGCACTCACGCGCCTAGGATCTTCGCCATCTTCAGATGGGGCGTGGCCTCTTCCGGCCGCCCCAGGCGCTCCAGCGTGCGACCGAGAAGCAGGTGCCCGTACGCGTCACCCGCGTCACGCTCGAGCAGCACTCGGAGTTCGGACTCGGCCCGACGTAGGGCCGCCGAGTGGTAGTAGGCGCGGGCAAGCAGCAGCCGGGGGCCGTTCTGCTCGGGGTGACCCTCGACCAGGCCGCCCAGAATGCGGGCGGCGGCAATGTAGTCACGGGCGTCGAAGAGCAGCTTCGCCCGCTCCCAGTCCTCGGCGGCCGACGATGTGGTGCCGTCTGCCCCGTCCAGGTTCCACTCCATGTCCTCTTCTCCTTCTCGACCGACGGGAACCTGGGCCTCTGACCCAGGCAGATGATCCGGTTACTTAAACGCACCGAGTGCGTTGAATGTTTCCCCGCCGTACCCTTGGTTGCCATGACCGAGACCCGCCTGCCGCTGCACTCCTGCTCCTACACCGAAGACGTCTTCAACCTCCTCGGCAAACGGTGGACAGGCCCCCTCATCGACCTGCTCCTCCAGCGTCCGGCCCGCTTCAGCGAGCTGAACGCCGCGCTGCCGGCCCTGTCCAAGCGGGTACTGAGCGACCGTCTCACGGAGCTGAAGGAGCTCGGCCTCGTCGAGCGCGAGGTCTCCCCCGGCCCGCCGGTCGCCGTCACCTACCGGCTCACCGAGCGCGGCATGGGACTCGGCCCCGCCATGGACGCCCTACGAGTCTGGGCCGGCGCCCCCGTCGACGACCTGGGACGTCCGCTTCCCCACACGGAGGCCGACGAGCACGAGGCGGAGCCGAGCCGGGCCTGAAGCCGCTCATCGCGCCTGGCCGTCCGGAGGCGTGGCAGCCTCCGCGACGAAGGGCAGCGCCTGCTCGGTCCAGATGCACTTCCCCGTCGGCGTGTAGCGAGTGCCCCAACGCTGGGAGAGCGCTGCAACGAGTTGCAGGCCGCGTCCGCCCTCGTCGGTGTCCAAAGCGCGGCGGATGCGCGGGGTGGTCAGGCTGCCGTCCGAGACCTCGCAGACCAGGTGGGCGCTGCGCAGCAGGCGGAGCCGTATCGGGCCCTTGGCATGGCGTACGACGTTGCCAATGAGTTCGCTGGCGAGCAGTTCGGTGCTCATCGTCAGCTCCTCCAGGGCCCACTCCGCCAGTTGCTCGCGTACGTGCTCGCGGGCCTCGCCCGCCGCCCGCGGGTCCTCGGGCAGTGCCCAGGACGCGATCTGGTCAGCTGGCAGAGCATGGACGCGGACGGCAAGCAGGGTGGCGTCATCGTCGATGTCGTGCTGGTCGGTGGGCAGCAAGCCGCCGACCAGGGTGTCGCAGACCTGGTCGAGGCCGCAAGGGTGGGCGGTGCCCAGAAGCCTGGTGAGGCAGGCCAGGCCGTCGTCGAAGTCGCGCCGGGAGGACTCGACGAGGCCGTCGGTGTACAGGATGAGAAGACTGCCCTCAGGCAGCGTCAACTGCACGGTCTCGAACGGAGGCTCGGCCGCGCCGAGCGGCGGATCCGGAGCCTGCTCGGGGATGTGCATGCTTCCGTCCGGGAGCACCACGACCGGCTGCGGGTGCCCGGCGCAGACGAAGGAGCAGATCAGGGTGGTCGGGTCGTAGATCGCGTACAGGCAGGTGGCGTAGGAGTCCTCGCCCAGGTCGCTGACGATGTCATTGAGGCGGGTCATGACCTCGTCGGGAGGCAGTTCGAGGTCGGCGAGCGTGTGCACGGCGGTACGCAACCGTCCCATGGTGGCCGCCTCGGACATTCCGTGCCCCATCACGTCGCCGATGACCAGCGCGACCTGGTCGGCGGACAGTGGGATGACGTCGTACCAGTCCCCGCCGACCTCCATGTCATGCCCTGCGGGCAGGTAGCGGGCGGCGGCCGTGCAGGCGGGTAGCGCGGGCAGCGTGCGCGGAAGCAGACCGCGCTGGAGTTCCTGGGCTCGGGTGTGTACGGAGTCGTACAACCGGGCCCGGTCCAGGGCCTGGGCGACCAGGCCGCTGATCGCGACCAGCAGGGTTCGTTCCTCGCCGGTCAGCCGGCGCGGGTGGTCGAAACTGATGGCGCAGCCGCCGAGCACGCGCCCCGCGGCGGTCAGCGGCAGGAATGCCCATGACTGCTTGCCGACCTCACGGGGCCAGTCCGCCCGGCGCGGGTAACGCGTGGTGTACTCCTCGACCGAGGAGATGAACACGGGCGCGTCCGAGAGCAGCGAATCCCAGATCGGCGTGGCCTCGTGGAGCAGGGTGCCGTCCAGCCCGTCCAGGAACTGCTGGGGGTACCCGACGGCTCCGACGTTGTACGCCCGATCGCCCTCGATCATCTGCATGATCAGGCCGACAGCGCCGAACGGCTGCATCACCCGCCGGGCGACCGCCTCCGCCACGTCCTGTGAGGTCATCGCCCGGGCAAGATCCGCCGTCAGCTCCGTGATGCGGGCGGACCGCTCGGCGGCGACGCGCTCGGCGGCCTCGCGCTCGGCAGCGCGCTGCCGGATCTCGGTGACATCGGCGCAGTAGCAGGTGGTGCCCTCCGGTACCGGGACCAGCCGCAGGTGATAGCAGCGACCGGTGTCCGGTATGCGGATGTCGAATCCGGCCGGGACGGCCGCCGCGGCGGCGGTTCGGCAGCGTTCCTCCAGGCCGCGCACCTGCCGTACCCGGGGAAGCTCCCACAGAATCCGGCCGAGCAGCTCTTCCTCCAGGGAGCCGAGGGTGCGCTCCGCCTCCCGATTGGCGAAGACGATCCGCCAGTCGTCGTCCAGCGCCAGGAAGCCGTCGCTCATGTGCCTCAGGGCACGGGCAAGCGCGTCCCGGGCGGAATAGGACTCTTCGATGCCCCACCATCCGCCGATCATCCTGAGCGGTTCCCCCGCGTCGTCGCGGACCACCTTGGCGCGGGCCAGGGTCCAACGGGTCGTACCGTCCGGGCGGTGGATCCGGAACTCTGCCTCGTACAGTGTCCGGTCACGGATCGACTTCTCGACCGCGGCCAATGTCCACGGCAGGTCGTCGGGGTGAACGGCCTTCATGAACGTCTCGATCCGGGGCACGAAATCGGCCGGATCCACCCCGCACAGCGCCATCGAGGCTTCGTCCCAGTACAGCTCACCGGACTGGATGCCCCACTCCCACGAGCCGACCTGAACCTCCTCCAGCGCCTCCCGGACGCGGCTGCTGTTCCAGTTCCGCTGAGGCGGTCGGGTGGGCGGCGGCGCCTGGCCCATCCGCTCCTCGGCCCAGGCTGTCACAGCCTGCAGGAAGTCCCACTGCTCCTTGGTCGGCTCGCCGCCGTCGCCCGTCAGGACAGTGAGCACGCCGACGGCGTGGCCTCCCCTGAACACGGGCACAGCAGCCATACCTGTACCGCTGTCGGGCCTGGCGCGCGTGGAGGATTCGGCGGGGACGTCGGGCTCGGAAGCCACCCACACGGGGCTGCCCTGGCGTACGGCGCGGGCCGGGGCGGCCGTGCCTTCCTGCGCGACGATCTCCCAGAGCCGAGTGAGGGCCGGGGGCAGTCCGTTCGCCGAGACCAGGCGCAGCGCGGACATGGGGCCGCTGAAGTGCACCATTCCGCCCAGGGCACCGAGCTCCGTCACCGCGTGCTGGAGAGCCAGCCGGAAGACTTCCTGCTCGGTCACTCCTGAGTCCACGGCGTTGAGCAGACCAAGCCGCACCTTCATGATGCCCAACTCTACGCATCAAGCATAAAAACGGACATGCAACTGCATCGCAGCCCACGGCCACCGAGCCCGAACCGCAATGGATCCGCATCAGCCCGGCAAATCCGGGCGCGGGTACCGCCGGTGTCAGCGGTACCCGTGCGTGGTCACTGTGATGTGGTGGCGTGTCACCGCGGCGGGCCGAGGATGACCTGTCCGTACTTCTCCGCCGCTTCGGCCAGCCTCTCGGGTGTGATGGCGAAGTCCTTGGGCCGGGGGGTGGTGATGTCGCGGCCGGCCTGCTGGAACATGCCCTCTATGCCGCCGGGGGTGGTGATCATGAGGAGGTCGGCGGTGTCGGAGGTGATGCGGTAGCCGTGCGGGATGTTCCTGGGCAGGTAGACGATGCCGCCCTCGGACAGCTCCATCTGCTCGTCGCCGAGCCAGAGCAGCGCCTCGCCCTTGATGAGCATGAAGATCTCGTCCTC
>NZ_JBSFWB010000092.1:0-6727 GCF_053592635.1 Streptomyces sp. NPDC002623
CTGGACCGTCAGGCGCTGGCGGCGGGCAAGGCCCTGTCCGTCGCACCCGACGACCCCGCCGCGGTCCAGCTCGCTGCCTGCGGCGAACCCGTCGGGCAGTCGGTGCGCATCGTCGACCCGGCCACCGCGATCCTCCTGCCCGAGAGGGAGGTGGGCGAGATCTGGGTCCAGGGACCCAACGTCGGGCGCGGCTACGCGGGCCGTGCGTCACAGACCCGCAAGACCTTCCACGCCCGCCTGGGGCGCCTGCCCGGCCGCTGGCTGCGCACCGGCGATCTCGGCACGCTGCTCGACGGACAGCTCCTGGTCACCGGCCGTCTGAAGGACCTGATCATCGTGGACGGCCGCAACCACTATCCGCAGGACGTCGAGGGCACCGTGCAGGCCGCTCACCCGGCCATCCGCCCCGACCGTCTCGCGGCCTTCGCCGTCCCGGCCGGACTACTCCCCGCCGGCCGGGACTCCGTCAGAGGCGCCGAGGCCCGTGCCGTGATCACCGCGGAGTCCGCGGTGGTCGTCGCCGAGCACGCCCGCGATCTGCCCGCACAGGACCGCGACCCCAAGGAGGTCGCCGCCGCCGTCCGCGCCGCCGTCTCCGCACGGCACGGCCTGCGACTGGCCGACGTGCTGCTCGTCCCGCCCGGTGCTGTGCCCCGCACCTCCAGCGGCAAGGTCTCCCGGACGCTGACCCGCTCCCGCTACCTCGACGGCTGCTACGACGCCGTTGAGCGGGGTACGGCGTGAGCGCGCTCCAGGCCGACCCCGTCGGCCTGCGACAGCTGGTGATCGAACGGCTCGCCCACTGGTCCGGGGTGCCCGGTGCGGACATCGCCGGGGACCGGCCGCTGGCGGAGCTCGGGATGTCCTCCCGCGACGCGGTCGCCATCGCCGGAGAGCTGGCCGACGTACTCGGCCGGGAACTGCCCGCGACCCTGCTGTGGGAGACGCACACCGTGGACGGGCTGGTCACCCTGCTCAGCGGTGGTACGGCCCCCGGCCCGGAGGCCGTGCACACCCCCCGGGCCGCCGCCGAAGAGGAACCGGTCGCCGTGGTCGGCGTCGGCTGCCGCCTCCCCGGCGGTGTCCAGGGCCCCGACGACTACTGGCGGCTGCTCGTCGAAGGCGCCGACGCCGTCGACCGGGTGTCCGAGGAGCGCCGCCGGGACTTCGTCACCCACCTGCCGCCGGACGCCGATCCCTGGGGTGGATACCTCGACGACGCCACCCTCACGGGGTTCGACTCCGCCTTCTTCCGCGTCTCCCCGCGCGAGGCCGACGCGATGGACCCGCAGCAGCGCATGCTGCTGGAGGTCGCCCAGGAGGCCCTCGACCACGCCGCCATCCCCGCCGCGTCCCTGGCCGGAACCGCCACCGGGGTCTTCGTCGGAGTCTCCGCCCCCGACTACGGCCGGCTCACCGGCGCCGACCCGGCCGCCGTCGACGCGTGGGCGACCACCGGGGCCGCCACCTCGGTCGCGGCGGGCAGGCTCAGCTACGTGTACGACCTGCGCGGCCCGAGCGTCGCCGTCGACACCGCCTGCTCCTCCTCCCTGGTCGCCGTCCACCAGGCCTGCGTCGCGCTGCGCGGCGGCGAATGCGACACAGCGCTCGCCGCCGGGGCCAACGTGCTGCTGTCACCGGTCGTCACCGTCGCCTTCGGCCGGGCCGGGGCCCTCGCGCCCGACGGCCGCTGCAAGCCGTTCTCCGCGGCTGCCGACGGCATCGGCCGCGCCGAGGGCTGTGCCGTGGTGGTCCTCAAACGGTTCAGCGACGCGCTGCGCGACGGCGACCGGGTCCTCGCCGTCATCACGGCCACCGCCGTCAACTCCGACGGCCGCTCCAACGGCCTCACAGCGCCCAACCCGGCGGCCCAGCGCGCCCTTCTGGAGACGGCCTACGCGCGCGCCGACGTCGATCCGGCGACCGTGGACTACGTCGAGGCCCATGGCACGGGCACCCCGCTCGGCGACCCCATCGAGGCGGATGCGCTGGCCGCCGTCCTGGGCCGGACCCGCCACCGCGACCAACCGCTGCTGCTCGGCTCGGTCAAGAGCAACCTCGGCCATCTGGAGGCGGCCGCCGGGGTGGCGGGGCTGGTCAAGGCCGTCCTCGCCCTCCACCACGGCTTCATCCCCGGCTCGCTGCACTGCGACCGGTCGGCCCTGGACGACGAGCGGCTGCGGGTCGTCACCGAACCCGAACCCTGGCCCCGCTACAGCGGCACCGCGACCGCAGGAGTCTCCGCCTTCGGCTTCGGCGGCACCAACGCGCACGCCGTACTGGAGGAGTGGCAGCCCGGCCGGCCCGCCGACCGGACCCCGCACGCCCCCGGCACCGCCACCCTGGTGCAGCTCAGCGACGCCGACCCGGCCCGGGTCCGGCACACCGCCGGCCGGCTCGCCGACTGGCTGGACACGCCCGAGGGGAGCGCCGCCCGGCTCCAGGACGTCGGACGCACCCTCGCCGGGCGCGCAGGCCGCGGCCCCGCCCGCGCGGCCGTCGTCGCCCACGACCGCGACGGACTCACCGCCGCCCTGCGCGCGCTGGCCGCCGAGCGCCCCCATCCGTACGTCAGCACCGGCGACCGGGACCGGCTCGGACCCGGCCCGGTCTGGGTCTTCTCCGGCTACGGCACCCAGTGGGCCGCCATGGGCCGCCGACTGCTCGACCGCGAGCCCGCGTTCGCCGCCGCCGTGGAGAAGCTGGAGCCGGTGCTCGCGGCCGGGTGCGGCATCTCCCTGCACGAACTGCTCGACGACTGCACGGACGACGACCTGCGCCGGCCGGAGACCGCCCAACCCCTCCTCTACGGCACCCAGTTGGCGCTGGCCGAACTCTGGCGCTCCTATGGCGTCGAACCCGCCGCCGTCATCGGACACTCCATGGGCGAGGTCGCGGCAGCCGTCGTCGCCGGGGCGCTCGACCCCGCCGACGGCGCCCGCGTCATCGCCGTACGGTCCCGGCTGCTCGCCACCCTGCGCGGCGGGGCGATGGCGGTCGTGGACCTGGCCGACGACGAACTCGGCGACCTGGAGCGGAAGTTCCCGGGTGTGCACCTCGCCGTGCACTCCTCGCCCCGGCAGAAGACCGTCACCGGTGAGGCACTGGCCGTCTCCCGGCTGGTGGAACACCTCACCGCCCACGGCCGCACAGCCCGCGGCCTGCTGGTCCAGGGTGCCGGGCACTCGCCCCAGGTCGATCCGCTGGTGCCCGAACTGGTCACCGGTCTCAGCGGCATCCGAGGCCGGACCGACGGTGCCGTGCGCGTCTACTCCACCGTCCACAAGGATCCCACCGGCCCCTGCGATTTCGATGCCGCGCACTGGGCGGCGAATCTGCGCAACCCGGTCCGGCTCGCCGGTGCGCTGGCCGCCGCCGCGGCGGACGGGCACACCGCCTTCATCGAGATCTCCCCGCACCCCGTGCTCCTGCACCCCCTCGCCGAGAACCTGCCCGACGCCCTCCATCTGCCCACCCTGCGCAGAGGCAACGACCCCGCCCTCACCTTCCGCGCCCAACTGGCCGCCCTGCACGCTGCGGGTCGGCCCCTCCCGGCCCGCCGCCTCCACCCGCACGGCGAGGTCGTCGACGTCCCCCTGCCGGCCTGGCGGCACACCCGGCACTGGTGGACGCACGAAAACGGCAGCCCGTCGGCCGACGTCCCGCACGACGGGCGCGGGCTTCCCGCAGCCGATCCCGTACCGGCGCCGGAACAGGGGAGGGGCGGCGGTACGGTCGCCGAACGGCTCATCCGCCATATCGCCGCCGTCACCGGACACCTCCCGGAGCAGATCACCCCGGACACTGCGCTCACCGACCTCGGCCTCGACTCGCTCATGGCCGTCCGGCTGCGCGAGGCCGCCGTGCGCGAGTTCGGCGTCCCGCTCTCACTGCGCGACCTGCTGCTGTCCGGCACCGTGCAGGCCGCCGCCGACGTCATCACCCTCTCCCCGCACGACGACCGGCCGGAACGCATGCTGCGCACCCCGGTTGCCCCTCGCCCGGCAGTCAGGTCCATGCCGTACCCGCTGCGCGTCCTCCGGCCGGGCGGCGACCGACCGCCGCTGGTACTGGCACACGCGGCCGGCGGCACCCCGGACGTCTACCGGCCGCTCGCCGGGCTGCTGGCCCCCGGGCTGCCGGTGTACGGCCTCGACCGGGTCGAGGAGGCGGACACCGTCGCCGCGAAGGCGCGACTGTGCGCCGAGGCGATCCGCAAGGCATGGCCCGACGGCCGCTACCGGATCGGCGGCTGGTCCTTCGGCGGGTTCGTGGCGCAGGAGACCGCCCGGCTGCTCGCCGCCGAGTTCGCACCCCCCGAGGCGGTGGTCCTCATCGACGCCGTGCGCCCGCTGCCCCGCCCGCCCGGACGGACCGCGTGGGACGTGGCACGCGAGCACTTCGAAGGCTTCGCCGCATACGTGTCCCGCACCTACGGCGCCCGACTGGACCTGCCGTACCGGGAACTCGCCGGCCTCGACGACCGGGCCCGCATCGACCTGGTGCTGGAAGCCCTGAGCGCGGTCGCCGACATCCCGCCCGCCGCACTGGAGCACCAGCGCGCCTCGTACCTGGACCTACGGACCGGCGAGGCGCACACCCCCCGCCCCTACGACGGCCGGGTGATCCTCTACCGAGCCACCGAACCCGCGCCGCACACGGTGCGCGACCCGGCGTACGAGCGCCAGGACGACGCCCTCGGCTGGGACGAACTCTGCCCGGACCTGGAGATCGTCCGCATCCCCGGACACCACCTCTCACTGCTCGACCCGCCGCACGCCCAGGCCATCGCCGACCACCTGAACCGGGCGCTCGGCTGAACACCCAGCTCCCCGACATCACCCCACAAGGAGCCGCCCGCCATGTCCGACCGCCCGTCCGTTCCCCACCGCGGCCTGTCCCGCCGCACTCTCGCCAAGGCCGCCGCCCTCGGGGTCGCGGGCACGCTCACCGGCGCCTGGAGCGCCTCGGCCGCCGATCTCACCGTCGCTCAACTGGGGCCTCGCACCTACGACTTGGGCATCCCCTCGGCCGCACTGGGCCGCACCGCGCCCGTCCGGATCATCCTGCCGACCTCCTACGCCGCCCAGCCGGGCCGCACCTGGCCGGTGCTCCATCTGCTGCACGGCGCGCACGACGACTACAACTCGTGGACGCGCGAGACCGACATCGAGGCGTTCACCGCGAACCGGGACCTGATCGTCGCCATGCCGGACGCGGGGCCCACCGGCATTCCCACCCGCTGGAAGACCGGCCCCGACTACGAGACCTTCCAGCTCCAGGAGGTCCCCGCGGTCCTGCGCGCCGCCTACCGGGCCTCCACCGTCCAGGCCGTCGCCGGGGTCTCGACCGGCGGATACGGCGCCATGGCACATGCCGCCCGCCATCCCGGAACGTTCGTGGCCGCGGCGTCGTACAGCGGAATCCCCGACACCCTGGTGACGCGGATGCCGGTGATCGTCCAGGCGATCGTGGGCCGGGAAAGCCTCAACCCCCTGTCGCTGTGGGGAGATCCGACCCGCGACTCCGCCACCTGGCAGGACTTCAACCCCCTGGCCCGCGCGAGCGCCCTGCGGGGCACCGCGCTCTACGTCTCCGTCGGCACCGGCAGCCTCACCGGCGTGCTCGGCACCATCATCGCTCTCGCGCAGATCATCAGCGGCGGCATCGGCGCCGTGCTGCCCGGGGTCCTGGAGAGCCTGGTGGCGCCCTCCACACAGAGCTTCGTCGCCGCTCTCGGCCAGTCGGGTATCCCGGTCACCCAGCACCTCTACCAGGGCGGCGGGCACCAATGGAGCGACTGGCAGCGGGAGTTCACCGCCTCGTGGCCGGTCCTCGCCGGAGCGCTCGGCCTACCGGTCTGACCTGTACGGAGCTGTCTGCATGCCGTGGGCCGTCGCCGCCGCACACCTTGTCGCGCACGGACAATACCCCGGCTCCGTCTTATAACTTCCGCACAGGGCAGGGGAGTTGGGCAGGGGGATATCGTCGTCGGTCGTACCGCCTGACCGACGGTAGGAGCAAACAGCATGGATCCCTTCGTCGTTGTCCCCCACCGGCTGGCAGATTTTCTGCGCCCGCATCTCGACGAGATCGCCGACGAAGTCGCTCGCGAGGTGCAGCTTCAGGTGCCCGAGTACGCACGGCCGGCCGACGACGCGTACGTGCGGACCATACGAGCCGGAGTCACCCAGGCCCTGACACTCTTCGTGGACCGCATCGCCGACACCGGACGGGAGCGCGACCGGGAGCACGTCGTCCGTACTTATCAGGAGATCGGGCGCGGCGAATCCGGCGAAGGGCGCGGCCTCGAAGTGCTGCAGGCCGCGCTCAGGCTCGGCGGGCGGGCCGCTTGGCGGCGCATGATGAAGGCCGCCGACGAACTCGCCCTGGACTCCAGCGAGGTGGCCGCGCTGGCGGACGCGGCGTTCACCCACCTGCACGAGATCATGCAGGCGGCCACCGAAGGCCACACCGAGGCCCGGCTGCGCAGCACCGGTGAGTTACAGCGCCGCCGCAAGCGCCTCCTGGACCTGCTGTTCGCCGATCCGTCGGCTTCGGCGGAGACAGTCGAGGAACTGGCACGCACCGCGCGCTGGCCCCTGCCTCAGCGGGTCGCCGTCATCGCCGTGGGCGGGCCCGAGCGGGAGGACGACGAACGGCTGCTGCTGCCCGCCGGAGTGCTGGCCGACATGACCGCCCGCCCGGCCCGGCTGGTCGTCCCGGA
>NZ_JBSFWB010000093.1:0-6159 GCF_053592635.1 Streptomyces sp. NPDC002623
ACAAGGTGTTGCGGGCGAAGGTGGACGGCGCGGTCAATCTGCATGAGCTGACGCGCGACCTGGACCTCTCCGCCTTCGTCCTCTTCTCCTCCGCCTCCGGGATCCTGGGCGGCCCCGGTCAGGCGAACTATGCGGCGGCCAACACCTACTTGGATGCGCTCGCGCAGGTCCGCCGTGCCGACGGGCTGGCCGCCACGTCCATGGCCTGGGGCTTCTGGGAGAAGGCCAGCGGGATGACCGGGCACTTGGCCGACGCGGACACGGCCCGCCTGGCTCGTAGGGGGATCGTGCCGCTGACCGAGGAGCAGGGTCTCGCGCTCTTCGACGCCGCCCTCGCCCCGACGGCCCCCGTTCTGAGCGTGCCGATCCGCCTCGATGCCGACGCGCTGCGCGAGCAGTCCGCCGCCGGACTGCTGCCGCCGCTGCTGAGCGGCCTGGTCCGCGCTGCCAAGCGCACGGTCTCCGCTCCGGTCGGCGACGACCACGAGACCTCCGCCCTCGCCCGGCGCATCGCGGCGCTGCCGCCCGCCGAACAGGAGCGCGAGTTGGTCCAGCTCGTGTGCGGAGTCGTGGCCGCCGTCCTCGGTCATGAGTCGGGGGAGTCGGTGGGTGCGGGGCGGGCGTTCAAGGAGCTCGGGTTCGACTCGATGCTGGCGGTGGATCTGCGCAATCGGTTGAGTGCGGTGACGGGTCTGCGGTTGCCGTCCACGTTGGTGTTCGACTATCCGACTCCGGCGGCGATCGCCCGCTATGTGCGTGCGGAGTTGGTGGGTTCAGGGGCTGTCGCTGTGGGTGGGCCGTCTGCTGCCGGTGGTGGGGCGGTGGACGGGGATCCGGTCGTGATCGTGGGCATGGCGTGCCGGTTCCCGGGCGGTGTGCAGTCGCCGGAGGAGTTGTGGCGGCTGGTGGCGGAGGGACGGGACGCGATCTCCGGTTTCCCCGCCGACCGGGGCTGGGACCTGGAGGACCTCTACGACCCGGACCCGAGCGTGCCCGGGAAGAGTTACGCGTGCGAGGGCGGGTTCCTGTACGACGCGGGTGACTTCGACGCGGGCTTCTTCGGGATCTCGCCGCGCGAGGCGCTGGCCATGGACCCGCAGCAGCGGCTGCTGTTGGAGACGTCGTGGGAGGCGTTCGAGCGGGCCGGGATCGATCCGGCCGGGCTGCGCGGCAGTCAGACGGGCGTGTTCGCCGGCGTCATGTACCACGACTACGCGGCCCGTCTCGCCGAGGTCCCCGAGGAGGTGGAGGGGTACATCGGCACCGGCTCGTCGGCGAGTGTGGTGTCGGGCCGCGTGGCTTACACGTTCGGGTTCGAAGGCCCCGCGGTCACGGTGGACACGGCCTGCTCGTCGTCTCTGGTGGCCCTGCATCTGGCCGGTCAGGCGCTGCGCAGCGGCGAGTGCAGCATGGCCCTCGTCGGCGGCGTCACCGTCATGACCAACCCCGGTCTGTTCGTCGAGTTCAGCCGGCAGCGCGGAATGTCACCGGACGGGCGCTGCAAGGCGTTCTCGGCCGCGGCGGACGGGACCGGCTGGTCTGAAGGTGTCGGTGTTCTCCTCGTGGAGCGGCTGTCCGACGCCCGGCGCAACGGCCATCGCGTCCTGGCGACCGTACGGGGTACGGCGGTGAACCAGGATGGTGCGAGCAACGGGCTGACCGCGCCGAACGGTCCGTCCCAGCAGCGGGTGATCCGCCAGGCGCTCGCCAACGCGCGTCTGAGCGCCCAGGACATCGACGCCGTGGAGGCCCATGGCACCGGCACCACCCTCGGCGATCCGATCGAGGCGCAGGCGATCATCGCGACCTATGGGCAGGAGCGGGGCGCTGGTGAACGTCCTTTGTATCTGGGGTCGTTGAAGTCGAACATCGGTCATGCGCAGGCCGCGGCGGGTGTGGCGGGCGTCATCAAGATGGTGATGGCGATGCGCGAAGGCGTGCTGCCGCAGACGCTGCACGTAGACGCGCCGTCCCCGCACGTGGACTGGTCGGCCGGCGCGGTGGAGTTGCTGACCGAGGCGCACGAGTGGCCGGACACCGGCCGTCCCCGCCGGGCGGGTGTCTCGTCCTTCGGGGCGAGCGGGACCAACGCGCACGTCGTCCTGGAACAGGGACCCGACCCCGACCCGGAGCCCATTGCCGAGGACAAGACCGAGGACGGGGCCGAGGTCGATGCCGGCCCCGGAGCTGGGAACGAGGACTTTGAGGACCCCGAGGCCCGGGGTCATGTCCTGCCTTGGCTGCTGTCAGCCCGTACGCAGCATGCCCTCGCCGGTCAGGCGCAGCGTCTCGCCTCGCTCGTGCGGGCCGACGACGCACTCGGCGCGGCCGACGTCGGGCACGCGCTGGCCGTCACCCGCGCGGTGTTCGAGGAGCGCGCCGTCGTGACCGGGCGCGACCGCGAGGAGCTGCTGGCCGGGCTCGACGCGCTCGCCGCGGACCGGCCCGCGCCCGGCCTGGTGGTCGGCGCGGCCCGCCCCGACGCACGCGTCGCGTTCCTGTTCACCGGCCAAGGCAGCCAGCATCCGGGCATGGGCCGCGAGCTGTGCGAGGCGTTCCCGGTCTTCGCCGAGGCGTTCGACGCCGCGATCTTCGAACTCGACCGGCAGCTCTCCGGGTACACGGACCACTCGGTACGAGACGTCGTCTTCGGAGCCGACGACACGCACGGTCTGCTGAAGGAGACGGTCTTCACCCAGGCGGGCCTCTTCGCCCTGGAAGTCGCCCTCTACCGGCTCGTCGAGTCGTTCGGGGTGCGGCCCGAGTTCCTGTTGGGGCACTCGATCGGCGAACTCGCCGCGGCTCACGTCGCGGGTCTGTGGTCATTGCAGGACGCGGCCGTCGTGGTGGCCGCTCGGGGCCGGCTGATGCACGCGCTGCCCACGGGCGGAGCGATGATGGCCGTCTCGGTCTCCGAGCGGGAGGCGTCGGACGGCCTGGCCGCCGCACGGCGGGACGATGTGCCGGGAGCCGACGCCGTATGCGTCGCCGCGGTGAACGGTCCGACCTCGGTGGTGCTGTCCGGGGACGAGGAACCGGTGCTCGCCGTCGCCGCCCGGTTCGCGGACGCCGGGCACAAGACGCGACGGCTGCGCGTCAGCCACGCGTTCCACTCGGCGCGGATGGAGCCGATGCTGGAGGAGTTCCGGCGGATCCTGACCACCGTCTCCTACGGTGAGCCCACCATCGCGCTGGTCTCCAACCTGTCGGGGGAGATCGCGGCACCCGACGAGCTGCGCACGCCCGAGTACTGGGTGCGGCAGGTGCGCGAGGCGGTGCGCTTCGCCGACGGGGTTGCCGCGCTGGACGCGGAAGGCGTCACCGCCTTCCTCGAGCTCGGCCCCGAAGGCGTCCTGACCGCGATGGTCCGCGACACCCTGGACGCCGGGACCGGGACCGGCAGCGGCACCGGCACCGGCACCGGAACCCGCGTCGGCACCACGACCAGCACCGGTGCCGACCTCACCGCCGTTCCGATCCTGCGCCGCGAACGACCCGAGGTGGAGACGGCCGTCGGCGCGCTGGGCGTCATCCACGTGGCCGGGGCGCCCGTCCGATGGGAGCCGCTCCTCACCGGGGTGGGCAACGGGACGGCATCCGGTGCCGTGGAGCTGCCGACGTACGCCTTCCAGCGGAGCCGCTACTGGCTCGACAGCGCCTCCGGGCCGATCGCGGACGCCGCCGGCCTCGGTGTCGCCGCCGGTCGTCACCCGCTGGTCGGGGCAGCCGTCCCGCTCGCCGGAACCGACCAGATGCTGCTCACCGGACGGCTCTCGGTACGCACCCACCCCTGGCTCGCGGACCACGCCGTCGCCGGGACCGTCCTGCTGCCGGGCTCGGCGCTCGCCGAACTGGCCGTGCACGCCGCCGACACCGTCGGCTGCTCCCGAGTCACGGAACTGACCCTCGAAGCACCGCTGACCCTGCCCGAACGAGCCGGGGTGCAGGTGCAGGTCGTCATCGGCGGCGATCCGGGGGACGGCCGTCGCAGCGTCGAGCTGTACTCCCGCCCCCAGACCGCCGACGACGCAGACCCGGGCGAGGGAGCTGCCTGGACCCGGCATGCCACCGGCACCCTCTCCGCGGAGCCGGAGCCGGAGCCGGAGTCGGAGTCGGAGCCGGGCACCACTGCGGACGGCGACTCCTTCGGCTTCGGCCTGACCGCATGGCCTCCGCCCGCCGCCCAGCCCGTGAACCTGGACGGCTTCTACGAGGAGCTGGCCGAGAGCGGATACGGCTACGGGCCCGCCTTCCGGGGGCTGCGGGCGGCCTGGCGGCTCGGTGACGACGTCTACGCGGAGGTGGCGCTCGCCGACGAACTGGCGCAGTCGGCAAGCATGTTCGGGCTCCACCCCGCGCTGCTCGACGCCGCGCTGCACGCCGCGAAACTCACCGGCGCGGGAGTCGAGGACGGACTGCTCAGGCTGCCGTTCGCCTGGAACGACATCACGCTGCTGGCCGGTGGCGCCTCGGCCCTGCGGCTGCGCCTGTCCGTCACCGGCCCCGAGCGACTGTCGATCCACGCCGTCGACGGCACCGGCCAACCCGTGCTGGGCATAAGGGAGTTGGTGCTGCGCCCCGTCTCCCCCGAGCAGCTCGGCGCCGCCCGCGACGAGACGGCCGGGTTCCTCTACCGGATGCGATGGGTTCCGGTCGCCCTGACCGACGTGCCCGCGGGAACGGACGCACACGGCGAGCTCGCCGTCCTCGACTGCGCCCCGCCCCCGCCCGCGCCCGCGACCGCGGCCGTGGACGGTGTCGGGCTGGCGGACGCGGTGTCGGCGGCGACCGCCGATGTGCTGGCGGGCGTTCAGGAGTGGCTCGCCGGTGACGTCGGCCCCGAGCCGCTGGTGGTCGTCACCCACGGCGCGCTGGCCGCGTCGGCCGGCGACGCGGTGCCGGATCTCGTCCACGCTGCCGTGTGGGGGCTGGTGCGTTCGGCGCAGAGCGAGCACCCCGGCAGGCTGACCCTCGTCGACACGGACGACAGCCCCGAGTCCGCGCAACTGCTCCAGGCGGCCGCCCGCAGCGGCGAGCCGCAGTTGGTGCTCCGGGACGGACAGGCGCAGGTGCCCCGCCTCGTGCGCGCAGGAAGCGACGACAGCCACAACAGTCACAACAGTCACAACACCCAGGACAGTGGGCGCAGTGACGGCGGAGTCCTGGCGCCGCCGCCCGGCGACTGGGCCCTGCGGACCAGGGGCACCGGCACCCTGGAGGGCCTGGCCCTCCTCCCCGACGGCGACACCGCACGACGGCCCCTCGGCGAGCACGACATCCGTATCGCCGTCCGGACCGCCGGTCTCAACTTCCGGGACGTCCTGATCGCGCTCGGTGTCTACCCGGGTGCCGCGTCGATGGGTGGCGAAGGCGCCGGCGTCGTCACCGAGGTCGGTGCCGGAGTCTCCGAACTCGTCGTGGGGGACCGGGTGTTCGGGCTCTTCCCGGACGCGTTCGGCCCGCACGCCGTCGCCGACCGGCGCATGGTGGCGAAGCTGCCCGACGGGTGGTCGTGGGAGCAGGCGGCGTCGGTGCCGGTGGTGTTCCTGACGGCGTACTACGGGCTGGTGGAGCTGGGCGCACTCCGCGCGGGTGAGTCGGTGCTGATCCACGCCGGTGCGGGTGGTGTGGGCATGGCCGCGGTGCAGATCGCCCGGCATCTGGGTGCCGAGGTGTTCGCGACGGCGAGTCGCGGCAAGTGGGACACGCTGCGCTCCCTCGGTCTGGACGACGCTCATATCGCCGATTCGCGGTCGCTCGACTTCGAGGAGCGGGTGCGGGCGGCCACGGCCGGCCGGGGTGTGGACGTCGTGCTGAACTCCCTCGCCGGGGAGTTCGTGGACGCCTCGTTGCGGTTGCTGGCCGAGGGTGGCCGGTTGCTGGAGATGGGCAAGACCGATCTGCGCGATCCGGCCGCCGTCCATGCCGAACACCCCGGGACCGCGTACCTCCCCTACGACCTGCTGACGGTCGCTCCCGAGCACATGCGGGTGCTGTTCGCGGCGCTGATGCCGCTGTTCGGGTCGGGTGTCCTGGAGCCGGTGCCGGTGCGGTCGTTCGATGTGCGGCGGGCGCCGGAGGCGTTCCGGTTCATGTCGCAGGCCAGGCACACCGGAAAGCTGGTGCTGCGGATGCCCAGGGCGCTGGATCCGGGCGGGA
>NZ_JBSFWB010000094.1:0-4979 GCF_053592635.1 Streptomyces sp. NPDC002623
CGGAGACCCGTTTCGAGCTGGAACTGGCCCTGCGGGCCGGCGCGACCTCCGGGCCGCCCCGCGAGAACCCCCGGCCGGCGCCGGCACCCGTCCGCGGCGGCTGATGCTCACCTGCCGAGGAAAACCGGGACCGCGTTTGTCAATCCGGTGGCTAACGCAGGTATCGCACGGCGATCTAGTGTGTTGGGACGTCAGCAGCCGGTGCCGTGGTGGCCATGACGCTCGCAGCCCCGGTGCGCCAGGTCGGCGAGGTGGGCGGCGGCGCGTTCCGGGCCGAGGAAGGGGGCCAGCACGGAGAAGGTCAGTCCGGGCAGCAGGCCGGGCAGCTCGGCAGTCCGGCCGGCGGCGATCCGCCGGTGGATCGCGGAGTACGCTCCGCCGACCACGATGTCGACCAACTCCTCGGTGGGGAGAGGAAGTCCGCTCTCGGGAACGTCGGTGAAGAAGTCCCGGAAGCGGATCAGCAGTGCCTCGCGCGCTTCCCACCCGGCGGGGCCGACCGCGTCGATCTCCACCATCGCCATGGTCGCGAACGCGGGCGCCTCGGCGAGGATGCCGAGCAGCGCGCCGAGCCCGGCGCGCACCGCGCCGGGCCAGTCGGAGGTCCGGGCGTGCGCCTCCTCCATGGCCTTGACGACCATCGCCGTGCCGTAGCGGTGGGCGGCGAGGAAGGCGTCCTCCTTGCCCTTGAAGAGCTCGTAGAAGACCGGCCTGGTCACGCCGGCCGCCTGGCAGATGTCGCTGACCCGGGTGCGGGCGTAGCCGACCTGGGCGACGGTGCGGACGAATCCGTCGAGCAGCCGGTCGCGCTGGTTGGCGGCGACCGCCTCGGCAGAGGTGCGGCGCGGTCCTCGGCGCAGCGAACGCTCCGGGTCGCGTCCCGTACGCGTACCGGGCAGCACCGGCGCGGGCGCAACCGACGGGCCTGTTGCCATTCCACATCCTTCCTCGGGAACTCGCGCACACCGATCTACGCACACCGATCTACGCACACCGAAATGCACGCACCGACTTGCACGCACTGTCTTGACTTGAATACCCGTCAGGTTTACAACTCTCACAGGTTTTCTTCTTGCGCGGACCTGCGGCCGGAGACCCGCTGAAGCCGACAGTGTCACGCACCCGCAAGGCCGCCAACAAGTGTGCTCGCGTCCCTGATCCGAGGTCGGAGACGCGCACTGGTCCGGTCGTTCCCGCAGTTCGGGAACCACCCCGCGCGGGTCACCGCCTTCACCCCGAGCCGGGGATCGGCGACCCGCCCTCGCCACCCGCACCTGTACCAGAGGACCCCGCATGCGCAGACACACCGTCCCCGCCCTCGCCGCCACGGCCGCCCTGACGGCCCTGGTCTTCCTCCCCGCCACCGCCGCCTCGGCGGACGACGCCGTGCTCACCTACGGCAGCGCCGCCGGCAACGCCGTCTCCGTGGGCGACGTGCTCACCGCCTCGCTGGCGAACGGCACCACGGCCACCCTCGCCACCAGCGGCACCGGCACCTCCGGCATCACCTGCACCGGCTCGACGCTCTCCGCCACGGTGACGGACAACCCCGCCGCGCCGGGCGCCGCCACCGAGTCCGCCACCGCCCAGACCTTCAGCGGCTGCACCAGCAACGTCTTCGGCGTCCGCGGGGTGCAGAGCATCACCGTCAACGACATGCCCTACACCACCTCCGCCGCCTCCGACGGCACCGTCACGGTGACCCCGGCCTCGGGCGGCGCCATCCAGACCACGGTGGTGCTCTCCACCCTGCTGGGCTCCGTCAGCTGCGTCTACCAGGCGCCCAGCCTCTCCGCGGTCAGCTCCAACGGCGACACCAGCCTGACCTTCACCGACCAGGTGTTCAGCAAGGTCTCCGGCTCGCTGCTGTGCACCGGCAAGGGCTACTTCTCGGCCACCTACGCCCCGGTGGTCGACAGCAGCGTCGACGGCGCCCCCGCCGTCTACACCAACTGACGGCCCGTCCGAGAGGACTCCCGTGAAACTGTTCTCGTCCCGGGCGCTCATGGCCATCTTCGCCGTCCTCGCCTCGCTGGCCCTCGCCCTCGCGGCCCCTGCCCAGGCCGCCCCCGCCAACCCCTACGAGCGCGGCCCGGCCCCGACCTGGGCGAGCATCACCGCCGAGACCGGTCCGTTCACCGTCGCCTCGGTCACCGTGCCGTCCGGCAGCGGGCCGGGCTTCAACACCGGCACCGTCTACTTCCCCATCGACTCGAGTCAGGGCACCTTCGGCTCCGTCGTCATCATGCCGGGCTTCGTCGCCCCGCAGGCGGAGATCGCCTGGTACGGGCCCCGGCTGGCCTCCCAGGGCTTCGTGGTGATGACCCTGGACAGCAACGCGCTGTGGGACTTCCCGACCGACCGCAGCAATCAGCAACTCGCCGCGCTCACCTATCTGACGACCCAGAGCGTGGTGAAGAACAGGATCGACCCCAAGCGATCGGCCGTGATGGGCTGGTCGATGGGCGGCGGCGGCACGCTGGAGAGCGCGGCGAGCACCCCGTCGCTCAAGGCGGCCATCGCACTGGCGCCCTGGGACATCACCAACCCCGCCGGCCAGATCAAGGTACCCACCATGATCTTCGGCGCCGACGGCGACACCGTCGCCCCCGTCTCCACCTTCGCCCTGCCCGCCTACAACGAGCTGACGAACGTCCGCAACAAGGCGTTCGTCGAACTCAGGAACGCCGACCACTTCACCTTCGCCGCCGCCAACACCACGGTCGCCGAATACAGCATCGCCTGGCTCAAACGCTTCATCGACAACGACACCCGCTACGACCAGTTCCTCTGCCCGATCCCCAACGACCCCAACACCGTCGCCTTCCTGAACACCTGTCCGCTGTAACCCCACCGGAGCGCGGCAGGCACGGGCCCTCAAGGCCGCCCGTGCCTGCCGCGTCCTGCATACGGCCGTCAGGAGCCGGGCGCGGCCTGTGAAAGGGGCCGCAAATGCAACTCGCAGAATGCTCGAATATTGCGCTTGACTCGTGAGCCGCTGTGTGGGCACAGCTTTAATCCGGCCTCTTGTGCCCACAAGTCGAGCGGTGGTGTCAAGCGCGACCATGGTCACATTGTGAGTGCTGATCAGTGCCGTCACCTGCGACTTCGGGATGTTAAGCTTCTGGCTCGTCCCGAGTTCAGGTCACATGCCGTTCTGGCGTGCCGTCTCGGATTGCATGGCGGGTGTTCCCCATCTTTTCCATGAGGGTCCACCCTGACCTCTTTTCCCGAAAAGGAATGCGACTTCTCTTCCTGTCGTGTGTCCGGCCGGGGAATTCTTCAATCCATATTTGGAGCACGTCAATGTCTGCAGGCAGTACCGCAACCACCGCGTCCTCGCGGGGGGACACCGAGGCGTCAGAGACCTCGTCAGGGGGAGGCCGTCATCTGGGCCTCGCCCTGGTCGTGATCGCGGCCGCCCAGCTGATGGTGGTCCTCGACGCCACGATCACCAACATCGCCCTGCCCGCCATCCAGACCGACCTGGGCGTGTCCGACGCGAACCTCGCGTGGATCGTCAACTCCTACGCCCTCGCCTTCGGCGGCCTGCTGCTGCTCGGCGGCAAGGCCGGTGACCTGTTCGGCCGTCGGCGGATGTTCCAGGTCGGCATCGTCGTCTTCACCATTGCCTCGCTGCTGGGCGGACTCGCCCCGAACGAGGAGCTGTTGATCGGCGCCCGCATCCTGCAGGGTGTGGGCGCCGCACTCGCCGCGCCCAGCGCTTTGGCCCTCATCACCACCACCTTCCCGGCGGGCAGGTCGCGCAACACGGCGATGGGCGTGTACGCGGCGATGGGCGGTGTCGGCGCCACGGTCGGCCTGCTGCTCGGCGGCACACTGACCGACGTACTCGACTGGCGCTGGGTGTTCTTCGTCAACATCCCCATCGGCCTGGCCGTCCTGGCCGGCACCAGGACCCTGGTCGAGGCCGAGCGGCACCCCGGCCGCCTCGACGTGCCCGGCGCCGTCACCGGCACCGGCGGCCTGATCTCCCTCGTCTACGGCATCACACGCGGCGGCGAGCACGGCTGGACCGACGGCCTGACCCTGGCCTCCTTCGCGGTCGCCGCCGTACTGCTCGTCGCCTTCCTGTTCCTCCAGGCCCGTACCGCGGACCCGATGATGCCCCTGCGTCTGTTCAAGGACCGCAACCGCTCGGGCAGTTACGCCACGATGCTGTTCATCGGCTCCGGCATGTTCGCCACCTTCTACTTCCTCACCCTCTACATGCAGCTCATCCTGGGCTACAGCCCGGTGAAGACCGGCTTCGCCTACCTCCCCTTCAGCTTCGGGATGGCGGCGGCCGCGGGCATCAGCTCCAAGCTGGTCGCCCACTACGCGCCCCGGCTGATCGCCGGGCCCGGTCTGCTGGTCGCCGCCGCGGGCATGTTCTGGTTCGCCACCCTGGAACCGGACTCCTCCTACGCGGCCCACCTCATGCCCGCGATGTTCGTGACCGCCCTCGGACTGGGCATGAGCTTCGTCCCGATGACGCTCGGCGCGGTCAGCGGCGTCGATCACCAGGACACGGGTGTCGCCTCCGCGCTGCTGAACACCGCCCAGCAGATCGGCGGCGCCCTCGGCCTCGCCGTCCTGTCGACGATCTCCACGTCGGCGGCCGACGACAAGCTCCCCGAGGCGGCCGCCAACCTCTACCGGGGCCTGGCCACCAAGGACTTCGCCCTGGTCGCCAGGGCCGGGGACGCGGTGACCCACGGCTACACCATGGCGTTCGTGGCCGCCGGCGCGATGTTCCTGGCGGGCCTGGCCGTCACCGCGTTCGCCGTGAACGCCGGCAGGCAGCACCACGCCGAGGGCGAGGCGGCCCCGGTGCACATGGGCTGACCCCGAACACCGCGAGAGCCGCCGCCCGCCGAGGCGCCGGCGAGTTTGGCGCGGGCCAGGTCGATCATGGCCGGGGAGAGATCGACGCCTGTCACCCGGTGTCCCTGTTCGGCCGCGAGGAGCGACAGGCT
>NZ_JBSFWB010000095.1:0-4568 GCF_053592635.1 Streptomyces sp. NPDC002623
CGTGTGGACTCGATGAGAAGAGCGGAGTGACGGGAGACTGTCACGCTCCGTTCTGTGGGAGCCCGGGGGTGAGATCCCCCGGGCCACCCGACCCTTCGTCTGTTTCTTGCTCCCGCGTGGTGGCCTCGTGAGCTGCGAGTTCTTCGGGGGTGCCCAGGAACGCGGGGCCGCAGTCCGGTGGCAGGAGTTCGACCACCATGGCGATGGCCTCCCGCGCTGTGGTTGCCGGGCCCACCGTCTCGGTGCGGGGAGGCCCGGAGACCCAATAGGTATCTCCGGCGGCGGGCTGGATGTAGGGGATGTCCCAGGTCCATCGCTTCTCGGTACAGCGGCTGAAGTGCAGCTCGCCCATCCCTGTCCAGGGAAACAGCTGCCGCAAGCGCGGCTCCGCGTAGGCCGCCTCCAGGAGTTCGACGCGCACGCGACCGTCGTCCCGTACTGCCTGCCAGCCTGCTTCCACGACGGCGTCGCCCGATGCATCCCTGTCCACGGCCCCATCATGCCCGTCGGGGACGGCCGGGTGAGACCCACTTGGCTGGTCGAACAGTCCCTCGAACTTGATTGCTCGAGCATGGCCCGGTGATCTCGCCGGTCGACCTGGCGCTGCTGGCCGAGCACCGGCGTGGGCACGGCGCGTTGTACGACGCGCTCAACCAGGGCCGCATCGATGCGGCAGGGCTGCGCCGCGCGCTGGCGATGCTGCCGCAGCCCGAGGTCGCGGACGGGCGTCTGGTCCTGGCCGTCGATGTCTCCGCGTGGCCGCGGCCCGACACACCGACCAGCCCGGACCGGCTGTTCCGTCACGTCTACGGACTCTCGGGACGCTCCAGCGACCAGCTCATCCCCGGCTGGCCGTACTCGTTCGTGGCCGCGCCGGAGACCGGACGGACGTCGTGGTGCCAACTGCTGGACGCGGTCCGGCTCGGCCCCGACGACAAGCCGGACACCTGGGGTGAGCCGGACGCCGAAGCCGTGCAGGTCACCGACCGGTATGGCACCGCGCAGGCGACGGCCTGGGACCGTATCCACCCCCGGCTGACCACCCGCAGCGCGTGGATCGTCCACGACGGTGAACTCCCCGTCATCGAGGGCACCCTGATCCGCCTCCAGGTGGACCATCTGCCCGGCGGAGGTGACCCGCTGCCCGGCGGAGGTGACCCGCTGCCCGTCTGGCTGTGGTCCTCCCTGACCGGCATGACCGGCAAGACCGGCAAGACCGGCAAGACCGGCATGACCGGCGAGGACGTCGACCTGCGTCGGCAGGCATTTCTCCGCCGCTTCGACTTGGAGCACACCCTCCGCTTCGGAATGCAGACGCTCGCCGTCGGCTGAATGCGTCGAGGCCACGCAGCCGAGTGAATCGCGGTCCCGCACAGCGCTTGTGCCATGGGGAACCCACCGAGTCCCTGTTGGATGACCGCAGGTACCCACGAGCGAGGTGAGGGCGTATGGCGGACAGCAGCGTGGACGCACAGCCACCGGAGGGGCTGAAGGCCGACGCGATCGGGTTCGTCGACGCACTCGTCATCGGACTCAACTCCACCTCGCCCGCATACTCGCTGGCCGCGGTCGTCGGTCCGGTCGTGGTCCTCGTGGGCGTCTACGCCCCCGGCGTGATGGTGGCGTCCTTCGTACCGATGCTGTTGATCGCGTCGGCGTTCTACTACCTCAACAAGGTCGACCAGGACTGCGGAACGACGTTCTCGTGGGTCACCCGCGCCATGGGGCCGTGGGCGGGCTGGCTCGGGGGCTGGGCCATCACGATGACCGGGGTCCTGGTCGTCGGGTCGCTGGCGGACGTCGCCGTCACCTTCGCCCTGCTCGCCTTCGGCCTCGACAGCTGGGCCGACAACGACCTCGTGCGCCGACTGCTCGCGGTGTTGCTCATCGTCGTGATGACCGCCGTGTGCGTCGCGGGCACCGAACTCTCGGCCCGGGTGCAGAACGTCCTCATCCTCGCCCAGGTCGCCTGCCTGCTCGCCTTCGCCGTCGTGGCGCTCTACCGCGTCTACGCCGACAAGGGGATGTCCGATTCCGTCGACCCGTCGATCAAGTGGCTGAACCCCTTCGGTGCCGGAGGCGCTTCGCTCACGGCCGCTCTGCTGCTGGGCGTGTTCATCTACTGGGGCTGGGAGTCGGCGGTCAACCTGACCGAGGAGACCGAGGACCCCGCCAGCGCGCCCGGCAAGGCCGCCGTCTGGTCGACGGTCGTGCTCCTGGTGACGTACGTCTCCGTCGCCTTCGCCGTGGTGGCCTACGCCGGAACGACGTTCCTGACGGACAACGCGGGAGAAGAGGAGTTCGTCTTCGCACTGCTGGCAGGCGAGGCGATGGGAGACTGGGACTGGGTCGTCCTGCTCGCCGTCTCCACCTCCGCGCTGGCCTCGACGCAGACGACGATCATCCCGGCGTCCCGTACGGCCCTGTCCATGGCGCGCCGGCACGCACTGCCCCGGCACTTCGCCCACATCCATCCACGCTTCCGTACGCCCGACGTCAGCACGTGGTGGGTCGCCGGCATCGCCATCGCCTGGTACGTCGTGGTCAACCAGATCAGCGCCAACGCCCTGTTCGACTCCCTCACCGCGCTGTCGCTGTTGATCGCCTTCTACTACGCGCTCACCGGGGTCGCCTGTGCCGTGTACTACCGCCGCCATCTGACGGAGAGTCTCCACAACTTCGTACTGGTCGGGCTCGGCCCGCTCGTCGGCGCGGGGCTGCTCGCCTGGCTGCTGGTGGAGTCGGTCACCGACATGGCGGACCCGGCGAACTCCTACAGCGGCGTCTCATGGTTCGGTCTCGGACCGCCGCTCGTCATCGGGATCGGCATCGCCGTCGCAGGCGTGGTCCTCATGGTCGTGTGGCGGCTGATCTCTCCGGACTTCTGGTCGGAACGCCCCGATGTGGCCGATCCCGAGCTCGTGCACCGGAAGGGGCACTGACATGGCGGTGATCCTCGGATACGACGAGTCCCCAGGCGCGGTCCGCGCCCTGCGAGTGGCCTTGGAGCTGTCCGCGGCGTTGGCCGAACCTCTCGTCCTGGTCTACGGCGCCGCCGCACCGGGAGGCCCGGGGGACGAGTACCGGACCCACCAGCAGGCCGTTCGCGAGGCCGGAAGCGTGGCCCTCGGTCACGCTGTCACAGCGGCCGACGCCGTAGGTGTCGCGACAACCGTCGAGATCATCGACCAGAAGCCGGCGCAGGCCCTCCTGGACTCCGCGTCGCGCCATGGCGCGCGGTTCATCGTGGTCGGCAGCTGGGGGGAGAGTCCCGTCCGCGGTGCACTGCTGGGCTCGACACCCCACAAACTGCTCCACCTTTCGCCCGTCCCGGTGCTCTGCGTCCCGATGGAGACATGAGGCGGTGACGGCCGTCCCGGGGCGGGTGGGACATGGCTCTCACGGCGGCAGCATGGTCGTGTGGTCCGGGAACCGAGGGCGCATGACGCTATCGAGGCATGGGGCGATGAGCTCGGCATCCACATCGACCCCTCCAGCCGGGCGGCGATGCGCTCGACATCGCAGGCCACCAGGGCGGCCTCGTCGCAGCGGGCATCGGTGGCAGCCTCACCGGCAAGGGCGCCACCATCGCCCTCTTCGACGACCCCGTACAGGACATGGCCTCCGCCGACTCGCCCAGCATGCGCCGCAGCACCTGGGAATGGTGGCAGTCCGTCCTGCAGACCCGCCTCGAACCCGACGGCGCGATCTGCGTCATCCAGACCCGCTGGAACGAAGACGACCTCGCCGGGCGCATCCTCGCCGACGCGCAGGCCGACGAGTGGAAGATCATTGACCTTCCCGCGCTCGCGGACGGCGACACCGACCCGCTCGGCCGCAGACTCGGTGAACCGCTGTGGCCCGAACGCTTCGACGCCGAGCACCACGCCACCACCCGCCGCCGCGTCGGCGAACGCGTCTGGGCCGCGCTCTACATCGGTGCCGCACGCGGCTACGACGGCCACCTCTACGTCCTCGACGATCGCTCCGGGAGCATGGGCGCGAACGAGTAGCTACGTGGCGAGGGCTTCGCCAACGGCGCTCTCATGCCCCGCGTCCTCGAAGTCACCGCCAAGGTCGGCAAGCGGCTGCGGGCCGATCTGATCGCCCAGCTGTACGAGCAGGGCCTGGTCCACCACGTCGGAGCGCACGTAGCCCTCGAGGAGCAGATGGTCACCTGGGTCGTCGGCATGGACAGCCCTGACCGCATGGACGCCGCGGTCCACTGATTGACCGAACTCGCCGACCCCGACCAACTCGCCGCCGTCGCCGGACACACCCACGACGGTCGCCTCGGCGGACGCCGATAACCCCCGGAAACGGCCCCATATAGGCCAACGGCCCAGCCGGGGCACCCGACTGGCCCCGGCTGATGGCCTTCCGGGCCATGTCGATCAGAGGGAACGTGGCTATCGCGGCCGGCGTCTGCGTGGTCGCCGTCGCCGTCGCCGTCGCGGGCATGGTCCTGCTGTGGCGTACCGAGGGCTGCCCGAGCGTGCTGACGCCGCAGGCGGTGGCCGACCCGCAGCCTCCCGGGGCGGTGAGCCGGCCCGGGCGCAGGGCCAGAG
>NZ_JBSFWB010000096.1:0-3126 GCF_053592635.1 Streptomyces sp. NPDC002623
ATCACATGCTCCACGCGCGCACGCACCTTGCGGTGGGCGGCGTTGTCGTCCTCCTCGCCCGGCAGCAGGGGCCGGTGAGGCCGTTTGCGGTGCGGAACGACCATCCCGCAGTTGAGGTAGGCGCCGTCGCCCAGGACGGTCACACCCTGGCAGTGTTCGGACAAGCCGGAGGCCCGCCAGGCGTGCGCGTCCGCGGTGGTGCCCGGCACCGGGTGGGCGGCCGCGATCACAAGGCGTGTGTCGGCATCGACGATGACCTGCACGTTCGCCGAGAATCGGTAGTTGCGTGACGATGAGCCGACGTTCCGGTCGCGGACCGGGACCAGTGTGCCGTCCACGATCCACAACCGGTCCGCCGCATCGGCAGTGCGAGAGACGGGCTCCAGCGCCGGCAACGGACCAAGCCGCTGGATGACACGGCAGACCGTGGAGGAAGAGACGCCGAACAGCGGACCCAACTGCCGCATCGTCAGGTTCGTGCGGTAGTACACCGCAACCATCAGCACCCGCTCGGCCAACGGCAACGACCACGGCCAGCCCCGCAGCGTGCCGTTGCCACCCCGCTCCCGCACCACCTTCAACAGGCCCGAAAACTGCGGCATCCGCAGCCCCTGGACGTCTCCACCCACACCCGCTCAGCACGCAAGACCCCGGCCATACCAAGGAGATGCCCAGCTCAGAGCCTTGTGCAACACCCTTTAGCTTGTCGTTTATGGTCCGGCGTCGAACGAGGGTCGAACTTGTTCGGTGTTTTCCCAGTTCACCAGCTGCGTGAGGGACCGCGGGTCGATCCTGTGCTGAGCGACAGCGCAGTACGGAGGCCGGGATCGTGGGGCTGGTCGGGCACGAGGTTGAACGAGACGCGTTGACGGTGGTGGCGGAGTTCCGCTCGGAGTTGTACGCGTGCCTGACCGCGCGGGGCGACGTCCTGTTCGAGTTGTGCGACGCGCTGCTGTGCACCGACGGTCCGGTCCGCACCCTCGTGGACCTGGCGCTCGCTCCCGAGCATCGGCGTGGGCACGGGGCGTTGTGCTCCGGGATCAACCACGGTCGGATTGACGTCGCCCGGCTGCGGCGGGCACTGTCCAGTGTCCCGCTTCCCCGAGCCCGGGACGCTCGGCTGGTGCTGGCGGTGGACGTCTCGCCGTGGTTGCGGCCGGACGCCGACACATCCTCTGACCGGTCCTTCTGTCATACCTTCGGCCGGGGCCTGGGCAAGCACCAGATGGTGCCCGGCTGGCCGTACTCGATCGTCGCGGCGCTGGAGACCGGTCGGACCTCGTGGACCGCGTTGCTGGACGCGATCCGGCTGGAGCCCGGCGCCGACTTGGCCGCAGTCACCGCCAGCCAGGTCCGCGATGTCGTCGAACTCCTCGTGGAAGCCCGCCAGTGGCAGGCAGGGGCCCCGAACATCTTGGTCGTCCTCGATGCCGGCTACGACGCGCCCCGCATCGCTCACCTCCTGAGTGATCTTCCCGTCGAGGTGCTGGGCCGGCTCCGTTCGGACCGGGTCATGCGCAAACCCGTCCCCGTGCCATGGATCTGCCCGCCGCAAGGCGGCCGCCCGCCCAAGCACGGAGGCGAGTTCGTCTTCGGCGACCCGGCCACATGGGGCGAGGCCACCGCGGTCACCGTCACCAACACCAACCGATACGGGACCGCGACCGCCCAAGCCTGGGACCGGCTCCACCCACGGCTCACCCGCAGGGCAGCGTGGCTCGACCACGAGGGCCCGTTGCCGATCATCGAGGGCACCGTAATCCGCCTGACGGTCGCGAAACTGCCCAGCGGCGGGGTGAACAAGCCCGTCTGGCTGTGGTGGTCGGGCACCGGCGCCAGCCCCGACGACGTCGACCGGTGCTGGCAGGCGTTCCTCCGGCGCTTCGACGTGGAACACACCTTCCGCCCGCTCAAGCAGACGCTCGGCTGGATCCGCCCGAAACTGCGAGACTCGCAGGCCGCCGACCGCTGGACCTGGCTCGTCCTGGCCGCGCACGCTCAGCTTCGCCTCGCCCGCCCGCTCGCGCGCGACCTCCGACGGCCGTGGGAGCGGCCGGCGGAACCGAACAGACTCACCCCGGCCCGGGTTCGGCGGGGGTTCAGGAACCTGCGGGCGAAGACCGGCACGCCAGCCGGTGCACCGAAACCCACCCGCCCCGGCCCCGGCCGACCGCTCGGCTCGAAGAACCAGCGGCCCGCCACCCGCTACGAAGTCGGACGCGTCCTCGCCACCGGCGAGGCATACACCCGCCCAGCACACCACAGGGTCGGCACGAAACCCCGGAGAATCAGCGGAAAAGCCAGCTCAGGGTCTCTACGGCCGAGCGGCAACAGCATCGACGCCAGACGCCCGCAGCTTGCGGGCCAGGAACTCCATCTCAGGCATCGTGCCCGAGTGGGCTCCCGCCAAGACCTCCCTCAGAAGGGTCTTGACTTCCACCAGACCTATGCCAAGTTCTGCCCGCAGAACCCGCATGATCGCAGCGTTCCTCGCTGATGGATCCACCTGGAGGCGGGCTGGTCCCCGCTCGGAGAGCAGCCGCCCCCGTAGTTCGGAAGGCAGATCACCGCCGCAGTCAGCTATCGCAAACCCGCAGGCTGAACACCTGGACTCCGTGTCCCAGCGCAAGGAGCCGTGAACCAGGGCTTGGACGCCCCAGCACTCCAACTCCACACCGCAGTCCGGGCACCCAGCTGAGTACCTGATGGACTCGAAGACCGCCTGATCCATACCCACCCCTTCAAGGAGTTGAGGTTAGACGACAGGCTGAGCGCATGCGATACGAGGAGAAGGCGAAGCTCACCGCCGCGAAAGTCCTGGTCCCGTTGGCCATCCTTGTCGCCTCACCAGTGCTGCTGATGGCTGGAGCGCCGGTCCGCCGCCGCTACCTCCGCTACGTCTACCGGGATGAGGCCCCAGCGATCCTGGACAAGGAGCAGGGCCGAATCAGTGTCCACTGGTTCGTGGTCATGAGCCCGCTTCTTGCATGGCTCTGCTGGCCCACAGAGACACTCGCCCGGCTCATCTCAGGCCGAGGGTCGGGTGGCCCGGGGGATCTCACCCCCGGGCTCCCACAGAACGGAGCGTGACAGTCTCCCGTCACTCCGCTCTTCTCATCGAGTCCA
>NZ_JBSFWB010000097.1:0-3086 GCF_053592635.1 Streptomyces sp. NPDC002623
GAGGACGAGATCTTCATGCTCATCAAGGGCGAGGCGCTGCTCTGGCTCGGCGACGAGCAGATGGAGCTGTCCGAGGGCGGCATCGTCTACCTGCCGAGGAACATCCCGCACGGCTACCGCATCACCTCCGACACCGCCGACCTCCTCATGATCACCACCCCCGGCGGCATCGAGGGCATGTTCCAGCAGGCCGGCCGCGACATCACCACCCCCCGACCCAAGGACTTCGCCATCACACCCGAGAGACTGGCCGAAGCCTCCGAGAAGTACGGACAGGTCATCCTCGGCCCACCGCGGTGACACGCCACCCACACCACAGCAACCACACACGGGTACCAACGATGTTGGCGCGCCAACTCCGCAGATCCCCCGACCGACACCTCGCCGTGGACATTGCCCGCCACAGCGACTGACCGGTACGTCACCGTCGAAGCCCTGGCCGGTCACATCGTGGAACTCCTGGCAACTCCACCCCAGACGTGCGAACTGAGGGTGCGCCCAACATCTTCGCCGGCCTTCTGGCCGCGATGGGGAACTCGACCGGCAACCACTGAAGCCACAGGTGGCGGCAGACGAGTCGGGCTGTACGCCGGTCTGTTCCGTTTCAGGGAGCAGGTCGATCGACTACCTGTCCGTGGTGAGCACCGTGGCCATCCTGGGCAACTCCGGCAGCTCGAGCTACCAGGCGCCGGCCATGGTCAAGAGCAACGGCGTCCACTGCCTGCTGGCCTCGCACCTGACCGGCCGGAGCCTGAACGACAACGTCTACGCCTCCACCACCTCCCTCAACGGGACCTGGTCCTCGTTTTCGACCGGGTCGGCAGCTACACGGGCAAGGTCTTCGTGCTGGCCAACGTCAACAGCGAACTGCACCTCGGCGTCTGGACAGCTCGACGGCGACCGGAGCACAGGTCGTCCAGCTGACGGGCACGAGCGCCACGAGCCAGAAGCGGACCGTCGGCTGACGTCCTCGGGACGATCCGGGTGAACACGGGCGCGCAGCATCGACTGCACCCTCTCACCCGTGTCCTGGCCTGAGGGCCTGGACTCCAACGCCTATGCCCCGCCCGGCCGGTGAGGCATGCTCCCCGGGGACCGCGGCGCGATCGGCCACAGAGCCCGTCCCGTCGCGATGTCGTCGGTCAGCCTGCGGCCACCCGCTGGAGCATCCCGACGAGGGCGAGCGGTTCACTGAACATGACACCAGTGATCTGCTCGCGTCGGTCTCGGTGAGGCCGACGCGAACACTCAGCAACGTTGACAAGCCTGAGCCGCGCAGGTTGTCACGGCTGCCAGCTAGTGGCCGGCCGATTCCCCAGGCCCTGTGGGGGCAGCGAGTTCACGGACCTGCCGACTCAGGCGCAGATTCCGCAGGTGTTGCGCCGACATCTGGCCATCGCTCACCACCGTCAAGCCGCCGTCATGTCTTCCAGCCGCCTGCCCTTGGTCTCCCTGACCACCTTCAGCACGAAGACTCCGGACAGCAGTGCGAAGGCGGCGTAGCAGGCGTACGTGGCCGACAGGTTCCAGTCCGCCATGCTCGGGAAACTCTCCGTGACAGCCCAGTTGGCCAGCCAGTTGAACGCTGTCGCCACGGATATCGCGGCGGCCCGGACACCGAGCGGGAACATCTCCCCGACCATGACCCACAGGATGACGCCCCACGAGACGGCGAAGAAGAAGACGAAGGTGTGGGCCGCCACGAGAGCCACCGTGCCCTGTACGTCAGGGATGGAGATGCCGTCTCCCGAACCCGCCTTGTACGAGAAGGCCCAGGATGCCAGTGCGAGGGAAACAGCCATGCCCGCCGAGCCGATCAGGGCAAGCGGCCTGCGGCCGACCCGGTCGATGAACAGCATCGCGACCACGGTGCCGACGATGTTCACGATCGAGGTGGACAGGCTGATCAGCAGGGATCCGGACTGGTCGATACCGACCGACTGCCACAGGATCGACGAATAGTAGAAGATCACGTTGATGCCGACGAACTGCTGAAAGACAGCGAGTCCGATGCCCGCCCAAACGATCGGCAGGAGGCCGAAGGAACCACCGAACAGATCGCGTACGCGCGGTTTGTGGGCGTTGCGCAGCGCGTGTCCGATCTCAGCAAGGCGGGTCTCGGCGTCCGCTTCGGTGCCCTGGACCTCGACCACCGCCCGGCGGGCCTCGTCGGTGCGGCCTCGAGCGACGAGGAAGTGGGGGGATTCCGGGATGCGCGAGGTAAGGACGTAGTAGATCACTGCTGGCACGACAGCGGCCAGCAGCATCCATTGCCAGGCGTCGAGGGGCCCCAAGGGGTTCTCACTGCGGCCTCCTGCGCCTTTGGCTATGCCCCAGTTGACGAGCTGGGAGGCGGTGATGCCGAGGACGATGGCCGCCTGCTGGAACGACGCGAGACGGCCCCGGTACGCGGCCGGGGCGATCTCGGCTATGTAGGTGGGGCCGATGACGGAGGAGAGGCCGATGGCGATGCCGCCCAGGACGCGCCAGGCGCCGAGGTCCCAGACGGACTGTGCGAGTGAGGATCCGACGGAGCTGACGGCGAAGAGGGCCGCGGCCGTGTGCATCACCCTTAGTCGGCCCAGCCGGTCGGCAAGTCGTCCGGCTGCGGCCGCTCCTGCGGCGGAGCCGAGCAGCGCGCTGGCGACGACCGTACCCGTCTCCGCGGAGGACACGTCGAAATGGTGCTGGATACCGATCACCGCGCCGTTGATGACGGCACTGTCGTATCCGAAGAGGAAGCCGCCGATCGCGGCCACTGTAGCGATGAAGACGCTGCGTCCCAACTTGCCGGGTGCGGGGGCCGCTGTGTCGGAGGGCCGGTCGGGGGTAGTGCCTGTACTCATGCTGGTGCCGTTCCATTCCGAAGGTGACCCGGCAAGCGGGGACAGCGGGTGGGTGGTGCGTCACATGTTGATCATGTGGCCGGCCAGGCCGTGCACCGCTTCCTTGACGGCCTCGCCCAGGGTCGGGTGGGCGTGGACGTTGCGCGCGACCTCGTGGACGGTGAGGTCCCACTGCTGGGCCAGGGTCAGCTCGGGCAGGAGTTCGGTGACGTCGGGGCCGATGAGATGGCCGCCGATCAG
>NZ_JBSFWB010000098.1:0-1350 GCF_053592635.1 Streptomyces sp. NPDC002623
GACGAGTCAGAAACCGTTGATGTAGGCGAAGGACATGCGAAAGGTCCGGCGTAGAGGGTAAGACCCCCGTAGTCGAAACGTCAACGGCTCGTTTGAGAGACACCCAAGTAGCACGGGGCCCGAGAAATCCCGTGTGAATCTGGCGGGACCACCCGCTAAGCCTAAATATTCCCTGGTGACCGATAGCGGATAGTACCGTGAGGGAATGGTGAAAAGTACCGCGGGAGCGGAGTGAAATAGTACCTGAAACCGTGTGCCTACAAGCCGTGGGAGCGTCGCGCATCAAGCTTGCTTGGTGCGTCGTGACTGCGTGCCTTTTGAAGAATGAGCCTGCGAGTTTGCGGTGTGTTGCGAGGTTAACCCGGGTGGGGTAGCCGTAGCGAAAGCGAGTCCGAACAGGGCGTTTCAGTAGCACGCTCAAGACCCGAAGCGGAGTGATCTAGCCATGGGCAGGTTGAAGCGGAGGTAAGACTTCGTGGAGGACCGAACCCACCAGGGTTGAAAACCTGGGGGATGACCTGTGGTTAGGGGTGAAAGGCCAATCAAACTCCGTGATAGCTGGTTCTCCCCGAAATGCATTTAGGTGCAGCGTCGTGTGTTTCTTGCCGGAGGTAGAGCACTGGATAGGCGATGGGCCCTACCGGGTTACTGACCTTAGCCAAACTCCGAATGCCGGTAAGTGAGAGCGCGGCAGTGAGACTGTGGGGGATAAGCTCCATGGTCGAGAGGGAAACAGCCCAGAGCATCGACTAAGGCCCCTAAGCGTACGCTAAGTGGGAAAGGATGTGGAGTCGCACAGACAACCAGGAGGTTGGCTTAGAAGCAGCCACCCTTGAAAGAGTGCGTAATAGCTCACTGGTCTAGTGATTCCGCGCCGACAATGTAGCGGGGCTCAAGCGTACCGCCGAAGTCGTGTCATTGCAGCTATAGGGCCAACGCCTGCTGTGATGGGTAGGGGAGCGTCGTGTGCCGGGTGAAGCCGCGCCGGAAGGCAGTGGTGGACGGTTCACGAGTGAGAATGCAGGCATGAGTAGCGATTCACACGTGAGAAACGTGTGCGCCGATTGACTAAGGGTTCCTGGGTCAAGCTGATCTGCCCAGGGTAAGTCGGGACCTAAGGCGAGGCCGACAGGCGTAGTCGATGGATAACCGGTTGATATTCCGGTACCCGCTGTGAAGCGTCAAACATTGAATCAGGCGATGCTAAGTCCGTGAAGCCGTTCCGGACCCTTCGGGGAATGGAAAGTGGTGGAGCCGACGGACCAGACTTGTAGTAGGTGAGTGATGGGGTGACGCAGGAAGGTAGTCCATCCCGGGCGGTGGTTGTCCCGGGGTAAGGGTGTAGGACGG
>NZ_JBSFWB010000098.1:1443-2996 GCF_053592635.1 Streptomyces sp. NPDC002623
CACGTAGTCTGAGACCTGATGCCGAGCCGATTGTGGCGAAGTGGATGATCCTATGCTGTCGAGAAAAGCCTCTAGCGAGTTTCATGGCGGCCCGTACCCTAAACCGACTCAGGTGGTCAGGTAGAGAATACCGAGGCGTTCGGGTGAACTATGGTTAAGGAACTCGGCAAAATGCCCCCGTAACTTCGGGAGAAGGGGGGCCACGTCCGGTGATCCGATTTACTCGGTGAGCTGGGGGTGGCCGCAGAGACCAGCGAGAAGCGACTGTTTACTAAAAACACAGGTCCGTGCGAAGCCGTAAGGCGATGTATACGGACTGACGCCTGCCCGGTGCTGGAACGTTAAGGGGACCGGTTAGTCAAGATTCGTCTTGGCGAAGCTGAGAACTTAAGCGCCAGTAAACGGCGGTGGTAACTATAACCATCCTAAGGTAGCGAAATTCCTTGTCGGGTAAGTTCCGACCTGCACGAATGGCGTAACGACTTCTCGACTGTCTCAACCATAGGCCCGGTGAAATTGCACTACGAGTAAAGATGCTCGTTTCGCGCAGCAGGACGGAAAGACCCCGGGACCTTTACTATAGTTTGATATTGGTGTTCGGTTCGGCTTGTGTAGGATAGCTGGGAGACTTTGAAGCGGCCACGCCAGTGGTTGTGGAGTCGTCGTTGAAATACCAGTCTGGTCGTGCTGGATGTCTAACCTGGGTCCGTGATCCGGATCAGGGACAGTGTCTGATGGGTAGTTTAACTGGGGCGGTTGCCTCCTAAAGAGTAACGGAGGCGCCCAAAGGTTCCCTCAGCCTGGTTGGCAATCAGGTGTTGAGTGTAAGTGCACAAGGGAGCTTGACTGTGAGACCGACGGGTCGAGCAGGGACGAAAGTCGGGACTAGTGATCCGGCGGTGGCTTGTGGAAGCGCCGTCGCTCAACGGATAAAAGGTACCCCGGGGATAACAGGCTGATCTTCCCCAAGAGTCCATATCGACGGGATGGTTTGGCACCTCGATGTCGGCTCGTCGCATCCTGGGGCTGGAGTCGGTCCCAAGGGTTGGGCTGTTCGCCCATTAAAGCGGTACGCGAGCTGGGTTTAGAACGTCGTGAGACAGTTCGGTCCCTATCCGCTGCGCGCGCAGGAACATTGAGAAGGGCTGTCCCTAGTACGAGAGGACCGGGACGGACGAACCTCTGGTGTGCCAGTTGTTCTGCCAAGGGCATGGCTGGTTGGCTACGTTCGGGAGGGATAACCGCTGAAAGCATCTAAGCGGGAAGCCTGCTTCGAGATGAGTGTTCCCACCTCCTTGAGAGGGTAAGGCTCCCAGTAGACGACTGGGTTGATAGGCCGGATGTGGAAGCCCAGTAATGGGTGAAGCTGACTGGTACTAATAGGCCGAGGGCTTGTCCTCAGTTGCTCGCGTCCACTGTGTTGGTTCTGAAACCACGAACGGCCCCATGCCATGGTCACGGCATGGTGCGGCAGATTCACAGTTTCATAGTGTTTCGGTGGTCATAGCGTGAGGGAAACGCCCGGTTACATTCCGAACCCGGAAGCTAAGCCT
>NZ_JBSFWB010000099.1:0-2378 GCF_053592635.1 Streptomyces sp. NPDC002623
CCCGGCCGCTCCAGCGCGACGCACAGCCGGTCCAGCAGCTCGAAGCGGTCGGCCATCGCGTTCGGGTCGCCGCCGACGCCGTTGGCGCCCCGCGCCGGATGGTCCGCCGCGACGATCATGGCCTTGCCGTGCTCGCCCAGCAGCGAGGTGGCCTTCACCCGGCGCGCGGCGGCGGCCGCGACGGCGCCTGGGTCGCCCACCCGGGCGGCCACGATCCGGCTCACGTTCTCGGACAGCACGTCGTCACGCCTTTCGTTCGGAGGAGGCGAGGGACGCCTCACGGAGCTTGGTGTCGACCTCGGCCTCGGTCGGCATCGCCTCGGAGCAGGCCAGCCGGCCCGCGACGATGGCGCCGGCGGCGTTGGCGAAGGACACGGTGCGACGGGTGTCCCAGCCGGCCAGCAGGCCGTGGCAGAGCGCGCCGCCGAACGCGTCACCGGCGCCCAGCCCGTTGACCACGTCGACCGGAACCGGCGGGATCTCGACGGCCGCGCCGTCCCGGTCCATCGCGAGCACACCGCGCGGCCCCTGCTTCACCACCGCCAGCTCCACACCCGCCGCCAGCAGCGCCTTCGCCGCCGCATACGGCTCCCGCTCCCCGGTCGCCACCTCGCACTCGTCGAGGTTGCCGACCGCGACGGTCGTGTGCCGCAGGGCTTCCTTGTAGTACGCCCGCGCCTCGGACGGGTCCGACCAGAACATCGGCCGCCAGTCGAGGTCGAAGACGGTGGAGCCGGACTTGGCCCGGTGCGCCAGCGCCGCCAGCGTCGCCGACCGGCTCGGCTCCTCGCACAGCCCGGTCCCGGTCACCCAGAAGATCGCTGCGTCCCGCACCGCCTCCAGGTCCAGCTCACCCGCACCGATGTCCAGGTCGGGAGCCTTCGGCAGCCGGTAGAAGTACAGCGGGAAGTCGTCCGGCGGGAAGATCTCGCAGAACGTCACCGGCGTCGGCGCGGTGTCCGACACCCCCACGAACCCCGCGTCGACCCCGTACCCGTCCAGGGCCGTACGCACGAACTCGCCGAACGGATCCCGGCCCGTCTTCGTGATCACGGCCGCCGAACGCCCGTACCGGGCGGCGGCCACCGCCACGTTCGTCGGACTGCCGCCCAGGTACTTGCCGAACGAAGTGACCTCCGCAAGTCCCACGCCTGTCTGAAGTGGATACACGTCCACCCCCACGCGACCCATGGTCAGCACTTCGAACGGCATCTCGCTGGTTTCCTTTCGGTGGTGGCTGTTAAAGCGCTTTAAGAAAAGCGCGGCCGGCGCCCGTGCTCACGGGCCGGCGCAGGGGGGAGGGGGAGCGGCTACTGCGCCGCGGACAGGTACTCGGTGATCTTGTCGCGCATGAACACCGAGGATTCCTTCGCCCGTTCCTCCCAGGCGAAGACGCAGGCGGTCAGCGTGCCGTCGAAGCCGTTCGCGCGCAGCTCGCGGAAGAGCTCGTCGAAGTCGACCTCACCCTCGCCCATGTCGAGATGCTGGTGGATACGGGCCGTGGTGCCCGGCGGGTTGAGGATGTAGCGGTTGCCCGAGGACGCCGTGTGGTCGAAGGCGTCGGCCAGGTGGACGTGGGTGAGCAGGTCGCCCGCGTACTTGATGATGCCGGGGGCGTCGTTTCCGATGTGGAAGGTGTGCGGGGCGCAGTACAGGAAGCTGACGCTGGGGTGGTTGATGCCGCGGATCAGGTTGACGGCGTCGTAACCGTTCTCGATGAAGTCGTCCGGATGCGGCTCCAGGGTGAGCCGGATGCCCTCCCGTTCGAACACCGGCAGCAGCTCGTCCAGCGACTTCCAGAACTGGGCCTCGCTGCGGTCCGAGTCCTCGGGCCGCCCGTTGAACTCCGAGATGATGCTGTCCACGCCGAGGTCCGCGGCGATCTGGATCGACCGCTTCCAGTACCGTACGGCCGCCTGCCGGGCATCCTCGTCGGGGCCGGACCAGCGGAACAGCGGCAGCAGGGAGGAGACGCCGACGCCCGCCGTGTCCAGCGCCTTGCGGAACCTGCGCACGGTGGCGTCGTCCACGCGGGGGTGCCGGAAGAACGGGATGAAGTCCTCCCGGGGGGACAGCTCGATCCACTCGTAGCCCAACTCGGCCACCACGGCGGGGAGTTCGAGCAGCGGCACGTTGCGGATCATGTAGGGGTCGAGGGCGATCTTCACGACGGGTTGCCTTCCGGTGTGTCGGTCGTCGGTAGTCAGCTGTCAGCTGTCAGCTGTCAGCTGTCGGTCAGGAGGTCAGGAGGTCGGGGGCACGGTCACGGCGTCGGGGAGTTCCTCGACGTCGACGCCGCGGACCTGGGCCAGCTCGTGTTTGAGGGCGGCGAGTTCGGTGCCGCCGGCCATGTGGTTGGTGAGCTCTTCGAGGCTGAC
>NZ_JBSFWB010000100.1:0-2032 GCF_053592635.1 Streptomyces sp. NPDC002623
TCGCGGCGGAAGCCGAGCTTCTCGACCTGGCGGGCGGCGGTCTCCTCGGGGTCGAACACCGGCCGGATGAAGCGGCGCGCCGGTCCGACGCGCCGTTTGGGGTCGGCGATGTCGTCGAGGCCGTAGCCGGAGTCGACGAGGACCAGGCCGTTCGCGGTCTCGATCAGCAGGACGTGGCAGACGAGGCGGGCGCCGGGCGGATGCATGGTGCCGCAGTTGAGGTGGCGGACTTTCATGGTGGGTGTCCTTGGAGGTGTGAGGTGCGGGCAGGCCACGGTTCGCGCGTGGACGCCGGCAGGTTTGCAGGCGCCCTGGGACAGGCGGAGGTCCGCCCGGTCGACGTCGGGCTCCCCGCATGTTCAGAGGGTGCGCATGGTGCGGGTCATCCGCGAGCCTCCATCACACTTACGGCGTATGTCGACCTTCCCTTCAAGCTAGACTTACGACATAAGTGGTGTCAAATGTGCGCTCGCGAGCAGGGTGGATTCTCCGCTCGGGCCCACGCTGCATGTTCGATCCGGATGCACCGCCACCGATGGAGGATGGCCAATGGTGCAGAGAATGACGTGCCGTGGACTCTGACAAAGCAAGAGATCGTGCGCTGCGCCCTGGAGCGTGGACGCGGCGGCGCTGACCTGCGCCGGAGCTGTTCCGACTTGGAACTCTTCGTCGACGGGGTGCGCCGCCGCATCGTCCTGGCGGGGAACCACGGGAGCATCGGGGTCACGGTGTCCAGAGATCGGCTTAGCGCGCTTATGTCGTAAGTCCGTCAAGGCTCGAGCAAGGTCGGAGCGATGCCCGCGATGCCCTCGCAGGGATCAGGTCGCCTTGGGTCGGCGGCGGGGTGTCCGGCGGCGCGGGGCGCTGCGCAGGTTGTCGCGGACGCGCGTGAGAACGTCTGCCATCGCCGTGACGTCCTTCTCGTCCAGCGGGCCGAAGAGCTCTCTCGCGACGAGATCGACGTGGCCGGGCAGCACGCGCGCCAGTGTCTCCCGTCCGGCCTCGGTCATCGTCACGGTCACCGACCGTTCGTCGTCGGGCGACGGGGCGCGGACGATCAGGCCGTTCTGCTCCAGGCGGTCGGCCTGGTAGGTCAGTCCGCTGCGGCTGTAGACCAACCCGTCGGCGAGATCAGTCATACGCAGGCTCTGGCCGGGGGCCTCGGTGAGCTGCGCCAGGACGCGGAACTGGATGTAGGTGAGGTTGCCCTCGTCGCGCAGTTGCTGCTCGACCAGTTGTTGCAGCAGGGCTCCGGCCTCCATGAGGGCGAAGTAGGCCGCGATGTGCTGGGGCGTCGGCTCCATGGTCCACCGTCCTTGCTTCGAGTTCGAAGTATGCTACCGTCAAGCATGTGCTTTGAATTCGAAGTACTATGGTGCGATGCTTCGAATTCGAAGTAAATATCGAGTGGGTCCGAGCAGGTCCCCCGGAGGAGGAGAAGAACCATGAAGATCGTCGTACTGGGCGCCACCGGCAACATCGGCTCACACGTGGTGAAGGAAGCGCTGTCCCAGGGGCACGAGGTCGTGGCCTACGTACGCAATCCCGACGCGGTGCAGCGGCAGGCCGGGGTGACCGTCGTGCAGGGTTCCCTCGACGACCGGGCCGCGCTGGCGAAGGCCTTCGCCAGCAGTGACGCCGTGATCTCGGCGATCGGGGTCGCCCTGCGGGCGAAGAAGCCCGTCGACCTGATGCAGCGCACCCTGCCGGTCGTCACCGCCGCGGCGCGGGACGCCGGTGTCGAGCGGTTCGTGCTCGTCTCCGCGTTCGGCGTCGGGGACACGGCGGCGAAGGCGTCGTTCGTGGGGCGGCTGGTCTACAAGACGGTCGTCGCCGCGATCTTCAAGGACAAGGAGCTCTCGGAGGAGAGCCTGCCCGCGAGCGGCCTGAACTGGACGACCGTCTACCCGGTCAACCTCAAAGAGGCCCCCGCCGCGCCCGCCGCCACGGTCAAGCGCCTCGACCGGGTCGGCAAGGTCCCCGGGCTGCCCACCCTCCCGTTCGCGAACGTCGCGCGCGCCCTCGTCGAGAT
>NZ_JBSFWB010000101.1:0-1977 GCF_053592635.1 Streptomyces sp. NPDC002623
TCCGGGACGACCAGCCGGGCCGGGCGGGCGGTCATGTCGGCCAGCACTCCGGCGGGCAGCAGCAGCCGTTCGTCGTCCTCCCGCTCGGGCCCGCCGACGGCGATGACGGCGACCCGCTGAGGCAGGGGCCAGCGCGCGGCGCGTGCCTGTTCGCCGACCGCCTCCGCCGAGGCCGCCGGTTCGGTGAACAGCAGGTCGAGGAGGCGTTGGCGGCGGCGTTGCAATTCACCGGTGCTGCGCAGCCGGGCCTCGGTGTGGCCTTCGGTGGCCGCCTGCATGATCTCGTGCATGTGGGTGAACGCCGCGTCCGCCAGCGCGGCCACGTCGCCGGAGTCCAGGGCGAGTTCGTCGGCGGCCTTCATCATGCGCCGCCAAGCGGCCCGCCCGCCGAGCCTGAGCGCGGCCTGCAGCACTTCGAGGCCGCGCCCTTCGCCGGACTCGCCGCGCCCGATCTCCTGATAAGTACGGACGACGCGCGCCCGGTCACGCTCCCGTCCGGTGTCGGCGATGCGGTCCACGAAGAGTGTCAGGGCCTGGGTGACTCCGGCTCGTATGGTCCGCACGTATGCGTCATCGGTCGGTCGTGCGTACTCGGGCACCTCAAGCTGCACCTCGCGAGCGACTTCGTCGGCGATGTCATCGAGATTCGGGCGCAGAAAATCTGCCAGTTGGCGGGGGACAACGGCGAAGGGATCCAAGCTGTTTGCTCCTAGCCGTTGGTCAGGCGGCACCAACGACCATATCCCCCGCCCAACTCCCCTGCCCTGTCCTGGTGTTACAAGACGGAGCCCAGGTGTTGTCCGAGTGCAACAAAGCTGTACGGACAATTCCGTCCAGGTCAGACCGGCAGGCCGAGCGCTCCGGCGAGGACCGGCCACGAGGCGGTGAACTCCCGCTGCCAGTCGCTCCATTGGTGCGCGCCGCCCTGGTAGAGGCTCTCCAGGACCCCGGGCAGCACGGCCTCGATGCCACCGCTGATGATCTGCGCGAGAGCGATGATGGTGCCGAGCCCGCCGGCGCCGACGGAGACGCAGAGCGCGGTGCCCCGCAAGGCGCTCGCGCGTGGCAGGGGGTTGAAGTCCTGCCAGGTGGCGGCGTGCAGCGTCGCTGCGCTCCACAGCGACAGGGGGTCGAGGTCCTCCCGGCCCACGATCGCCCGGACGAACGTCGGCATGTTCGTCACGGTGGTGGCGGGCATTCCGCTGTACGACGCCGTAGCCACGTAGTCGGGGGCGGAGACTCCGACGAAGACCCCGGTGGCGGTTCCGGCCAGGGAGGCGGCGGGGATGGCGGCGTGGTCGAGGGCCTCCTGGGCGACCTCCAGCAGCATGCGCTGCTGCGGGTCCATCGCGTCGGCCTCGCGCGGGGAGACGCGGAAGAAGGAGGAGTCGAACCCCGTGCGGGTGGCGTCGTCGAGGTATCCGCCCCAGGGATTGGCATCCGGCGGCAGCTGGGAGCGGAATCGGCCTGGAGCGCGCTCATGCCGTGCCCCGCTCGACGCTGTCGTAGAAGCCGTCGAGGTAGCGGGAGCGGGTCAGCACACGGGAGACCTTGCCGCTGGAGGTGCGGGCCACCGCCCCGGGCGGGACGAGCAGCACGTCGGCCAGGCGCAGGCCGTGCCGGGCGGAGACGGCGGCGCGGACGGCGGCGGCGACCTCCTTGGGGTCGCGGGCCTGTGCGGGCAGATCGCGGGCGTGCTCGGCGACGACCACCGCGCACTCCGCGGCGATGGTGGCCCCGGCCGCCGCGCCGCCACCGAGTGCCTGACCGGCACGGACGGCGAAGGCGGCGAGACGGTCGGGACGTATCGCCTGATGGGCGGCCTGCACGGTGCCCTCGACGTCCTGCGGATAGTGGTTGCGGCCGTCCACGATGATCAGGCCCTTCAGACGGCCGGTGACCAGGAGCTGTCCGTCGAGCAGCGTGCCGAGATCGCCGGTGCGCAGCCAGCGGCCGGGCAGGCGCCCCAGGCGGGCG
>NZ_JBSFWB010000102.1:0-1933 GCF_053592635.1 Streptomyces sp. NPDC002623
AGGGTCGGGTGGCCCGGGGGATCTCACCCCCGGGCTCCCACAGAACGGAGCGTGACAGTCTCCCGTCACTCCGCTCTTCTCATCGAGTCCACACGAACTCGCGGTCCCACGCCCAGTGCTTGAAGAGTCCCGGCGCTCGTTGTACGAGTCCGGTCCACCATGCACGAGAGCGTTTGTAGCCCCGCAGCCGTTTGTACTTCTGCCGTGCCCATCGCATCAGGTAGGTGTTGATGCGTCGCAGGAAGGGATACAACTGCGACCGGTAGAACCGGCCGTAGTAGGTCATCCAGCCCGACACGATCGGATTGATCCAGTCGGCGAGCTCGATGAGTTCGAGTCTGGTGCGTCGGTGAAGTCGCCATTCACGGACCTGTTGGCCCATGGCTTTGAGGGCCTCCGGACTGACCGCGGGCAGGAACGACGTAAATGCTTTGCCGTCCGGATACCGCGCCTTCCGTGGGGCGAACGTATACCCCAGGAACTTAAACGACGTGTGCTCCGAAGAGCCTCGGCGTCTGCTGTCCTTGCAGTAGACGAGCTTGGTCTTGTCGGGATGCAGCCGCAGCCCGACTTCCTCCATCCTCACTTCGAGTGCCGCCCATACCTGCCGGGCCTGGCGCTCGGTCACACAATGCACCACCGCGTCATCCGCATAACGTTCGAAGTCCACCGAAGGGAATTCCCGCGCCAGGAACTGGTCGAACGCATAGTGCATGAAGAGGTTGGCGAGCACGGGCGAGACCGCAGACCCCTGCGGGGTCCCCCGGTCCCGCTCCTGAAGGGTCCCGTCGGGCAGCTGAAGCGGCGCAACGAGCCACCGCTTCACATACAGCACCACCCAACGCTGGTCGGTGTTTGCCTCCACAGCCTTGACCATGAGGGCGTGATCCACGGAGTCGAAGAACTTCTGAACGTCGAGGTCCAGAACCCAGTCCTTCTTCCAGCACCGCTGTCGACACCGCTCGACCGCCTGCAACGCCGACCGCCTGGGCCGATACCCATAGGAGTCGTCATGAAAGATCGACTCCGTCCTGGGCTCCAGCGTCAAAGCGACTACCGTCTGAGCGATTCGGTCGGCGACAGTCGGCACCCCGAGGATTCTTGTTCCCCCGGGCTTAGGGATCTCGACCGCCTTCACCGGAGGAGGGAAGTACGTCCCAGAGGACATCCGGTTCCAGATCTTGTACAGGTTTCCCCGTAGATCTTTCTCGAAGTCCTCGATCGAGCACTCATCCACTCCGGCCGCACCTTTGTTGGCCTTGACTCTTTCGTACGCCTCCCATACGAGTCGCTTCGAAATAGCGAACGGCTTGTCCGCCAGACCTGACATGCTCACCCGCTTCCTCCCGGAAGACATCCGGTTGTTCGCGCGAACAGATCACCAATGAGCCGGCCCCTTCGCTCCACCCCGATTACCAGGGCTTCACCACTACTACGGACCGGTCCGCCAGCGCGTGTCGCATCGGTACTCAACGCCTCACGGTTTCCGCCGCCCGGCGTGCTCCCTCTCGCCGTCTGAGCCCTTCTGGAACCAGACAGCCGTATCGACACTCGCCTTCCCACGTTCCATGCAGAAGCCGCAGACCGGACTCGCGCCGCCTCCATGCCGGACACCACCTGGCCAATAGACGGGCTCCCGCCAGGCTCATCCCGGCGCCATTTAACCGCCCCGGTTTTGATGTCAGTTGCTTGTTTCGACACGTCGTCAGCGGTTCGCTCTCGCTCGCCTTTCCGATCCCCACCTGACGCCTCACGGGCGCCTTTTCCTCAACGCTCACCACGACGGTCTTCAGCCAACGCAGCTTGAGGTGGTTTGACGCCTCCCCCCGAGGGCGACGCCGAAGGGCCACAAAACCTTCATCATCTGCACAGCACCGCATCAAGTGGGCCTACCTACATCAACCTCACTCTCTGCGCTCGTGGCGCACTTAAA
>NZ_JBSFWB010000103.1:0-1873 GCF_053592635.1 Streptomyces sp. NPDC002623
TCCGACTTCCCCCACGCCCAGGTCCACCTCACCGCGGACGAGGCGCGCGGAGCCGTCCACTCCCCCACCTGGCGGGAGCGGATCCGCTACAGCTCGGCGCAGTGGGCGCACGGCCCGAAGCTCGTCGAGCACCGACCCGACGGCGAGCAGTGGCGCGGGTTCGCCGCGGCCAGGGAACTCGACGCGATCGCGCCCGGCATCGTCCTGATCGCCCTGCCCGGCCACACCCGCGGCCACGCCGCCGTGGCGGTCGACACCGGTACGCGCTGGATCCTGCACGCCGGCGACGCCTTCTACCACCACGGCACCCTCGACGGCCGCTCCCCCGTCCCCGCCTCCCTGCGCAGCATGGAGACCGTCGTCGGGTTCGACCTGAAGAAGGTCCGCGACAACCACGCCCGTCTGGCCGAGCTGTACCGGCGCGCCGATACTGACCTCACCATCGTCAGCGCCCACGACCCCGTCCTGTACGAGAAGGCGCGCGCGAGCGCCTAACGAGGAGTCCCGTGCGGGCCCCACCCACCGCGTCCCAGAACACGACGGAGAACCATGACCTCCGACGCCACACCCCCCGACGCCACGTCTCCCGGCGCCGGCCCTCAGGCACGCGCCACCGCACTCCTGCGCCGCCCCAAGCTGTGGGTGGCGCCCACGGTCCTCACCGGGCTGCTCGCCCTGCTGCTGTCCCTGCTCTACATGGGCGGCATCGTCAACCCGCAGGGCGACCTGCACGACCTGCCGATCGCGCTGGTCAACGCGGACACGGGCAAGCCGTTGCCCGGTCAGAAGCAGAATCTGGGCACCCAGATCAGCGCGGCCATCACCGCCGACTCCGCCGGCGGCAAGGCCGAGTGGCACACGCTCACCCGTGCGCAGGCCCAGGACGAACTGGACTCCGGCAAGGTCTACGGCGCCCTGGTGATCCCCTCCGACTTCACGGACTCCGTCGCCGCGCTCACCACGGCCAGGGCCACCGAGCGTCCGGTCATCACCGTGCTCACCAACCCGGGCAAGGGCAGCCTCGGCTCCTCCCTGGCGAGCCAGATCACCACGGCGGCCGGCCACCAGGCCTCGCAGACCATCGGCAAGCAGCTCACGACGGCCACCGCGGACTCGAGGACGAAACTGCTGCTCGCCGATCCGGTCGCGGTCACCACCCAGGTCGGCCACCCCCTCGGCAACCACAGCGGACTGGGACTGACCGCGTTCTACTTCACCCTGCTGCTCGTCCTGGCCGGATTCATGGGCGGCAACGTCATCAGCAACGGCGTGGACACCGCCCTCGGCTACGCCGACAACGAGATCGGCCCCTGGCACACCCGACTGCCCACGGTCCCGATCAACCGCACCCAGACCCTGCTGCTAAAGATGGCCATGACGGCGGGCATCACGCTCGTCAGCGTCTCCCTCGTGATGCTCGCCTGCGTCAGCATCCTCGACATGGACGCAACCCACATCCCCCTGCTGTGGATCTACTCCTACTGCGCGTCCCTCGCGGTCGGCCTCGGCGTCCAGGCCATCAACGCCGCCTTCGGCGGCATCGGCCAGCTGGTGTCCATGTTCGTGTTCATCGTGCTGGGGCTGCCGTCCTCGGGCGCCACCGTGCCGCTCCAGGCGGTCCCCGGCTTCTACGACTTCCTGTCCCACTTCGAGCCCATGCGCCAGCTCAGCGACGGCGTCCGCGCGATCCTCTACTTCGACGCACGCGGCGACGCCGGCCTCACCCGCGCCTGGATCATGATCGCGATCGGTGCGGCCATCGCGCTGCTCTTCGGCTTCGCGATGACCGTGTACTACGACCGCAAGGGCCACAAGCGCCTGACCCCGCAGCCCGTTTGATCCGAAGACGTCGGGGGCCGGGAGTTTCCCGGCC
>NZ_JBSFWB010000105.1:0-1451 GCF_053592635.1 Streptomyces sp. NPDC002623
CCTAGTAGTGCCTGGTCAGGTCGGCTGGAGTGGTGCGTGTCCTTGGGGCTTGGTGTGACGTTGAGGGTGTATGACTCCGGACGAGATTGCCGTGGTGCGTGGTGAGTTGGAGGCGTTTGCGGCGGAGGTGTTCGAGCCGTTCGCGCGTAATGACCAGCGTCGCTGGGGGCAGGTCTACCTGCGGGGGCTGCTGACCGACGGCAAGCGCAAGTCGGTCGAGCCGATGGCCGCCCGCCTGGGCGAGGACGGGAACCGGCAGGCACTGGCCAACTTCATCACTACGAGTCCCTGGGACCCGGCACGCATCCGGGCCCAGCTCGCCTGGCGGATGGAGGAGGCGATCGGGCCCGACGCTTTCGTCTTCGACGACACCGGGTTCCTCAAGGACGGGACGGCCTCGGCATGCGTGTCGCGGCAGTACACCGGCACCGCCGGCAAGGTCACCAACTGCCAGGTCGGCGTCTCGCTCCACCTCGCGTCCGACCACGCCTCGGCTGCGGCCAACTGGCGGCTGTTCCTGCCCCAGACCTGGGATCCCGCCTCGCCGCAGGCCGATGCGGACAAGGTCGCCCGCCGCGCATCCTGCGGCATCCCCGAGGACATCGGGCACGTGGAGAAGTGGCAGCTGGCCCTGGACATGCTCGATGAGACCCGTTCCTGGGGGCTCGAGGTGCCGCTCGCCGTCGCGGACGCCGGATACGGCGACGCCGCCGCGTTCCGGCACGGACTGCAAGAGCGCGGTCTGAACTACGTGGTGGGGATCTCCGCCACGCTGTCGGCCCAGCCCGCCGACGCGCTGCCGGTGGCCGAGCCGTACTCGGGGACCGGACGCCCGCCGGCTGCGAAGTATCCCGACAAGCCGAGGTCGGTGAAGGAACTGGTCATCGCGGCGGGGCGGAAGGCTGCCCGGCCGGTGCAGTGGCGTGAGGGTTCCCGGTCCGGCACCGGCCGCTCGGGCCGCAAGCGGATGTACTCCCGCTTCGTGGCCCTTCGCATCCGGCCGGCCGGACGCGGGGTCCGCCAGAACGCCGACGGCCCGGAGCTGCCCGTCTGCTGGCTGCTGGCCGAATGGCCTGCCGGCGAGAGCGAGCCGGTGCAGTTCTGGCTGTCCGACCTGCCCTCCGGCATGCCGTTGACCACACTGGTCCGCCTCGCCAAGCTCCGCTGGCGCATCGAGCACGACTACCGGGAAATGAAACAGGCCCTGGGACTTGCCCACTTCGAAGGCCGGACCTGGAACGGATGGCACCATCACGTCACCCTCGTCTCCGTCGCGCACGCCTTCTGCACCCTGCAACGACTGGCCCGGGCCCCAAAAGAAGCGGCGCCGGCCTGAGCCTCTACCAAGTCGTCCACGAGCTGCAGACACTCCTCGCGGTCTGGACCGGCGCCTGCCCGACCTGCCACCGCACCACGCCAGACCCCATATCAACCTGACCAGGCACTACTAG
>NZ_JBSFWB010000106.1:0-1380 GCF_053592635.1 Streptomyces sp. NPDC002623
TTGATGAGCATGAAGATCTCGTCCTCGCGGGTGTGCATGTGGAACGGCGGCGCCTCGCCCTTGGCGACGTCGAACCTTCCCACGGTGAGCCGGCCGTCCGTGGCCTTGCTGTCGAGGAGGACGGAGAACGTGCCGCCGTCCAGCCATTCGAGGGTCTGCTGCTGTTCCGGCTGGGCCAGGAAAGCCATGGACATGACGCGAATCCTTACGTGAGTCGGTGGTGCGGTCAGGCCAGGAACGGGGCGAGCAGGGCGAGCAGGGCTTCGGGGTGCTCGTCGGGGATGTAGTGACCGCTGCCGGCGACCACCGCTTCCTGTACACCGGGCACGACGGGCTTCAGGGTCTGCGCCAGATAGCTCCCGACGCTGTGCTCGGCGCCGACGGCCAGAACGGGCATCGTCAGGACGCCGCCCGCCTCGCCCCAGGCCCGGTTGTCCCGCCCGTCCCGGAGCATGGTCCGGTAGTGCTCGAAGCCGCCGCGCAGGGCGTCCGGGCCGCTCAGGGACGCGGCGATGGTGTCGATCTCCTCCGGCGGGAAGGCTGCGGAGTTGGCGGCCATCTTCGCGAACCACCAGGCCAGGAAGGCCTTCTCATTACCCTGGAACAGCAGTTCCGGCGCCTCGGGGGCCATGAAGAGACCGAAGTGGAAGAGGCCGCCCGACGCCGGGTCCATGATCTCCTCCAGGCCGTAACCGGGGACGGCCAGGTCGACCAGGGCCAGCTTGTGGACCTGCTCGGGATACAGGCGGGCGTAGGAGAAGGCGACCATGCCGCCGATGTCGTGCCCGACCATGCGGACCGGGCCGGTCAGCCCCAGGACCCGGAGCAGCTCGTGCACGTCGCGCGCCTGGTTGTCCTTGTCGTAACCGGCCTCCGTGACGGCCGAGCCGCCCGTACCACGCAGGTCGGGAGCCACGACGGTGTAGCCCAGGTCGGCGAGGGGGCGCAGCATGTACCGCCATTCCCGCCAGGTCTGCGGCCAGCCGTGCAGCAGCACGAGGGGTTCGCCCGAACCGCCCACGACACTGTGTATCAGCGTGCCGTTGACCTCCCGGACGACCTGGGTGAAGCCCTCGGGAAGATCGTCCGCGAAGGCCGGCCCGTTCGGGGCCGCGGCCTTGACCGGGGTCTGGGCCGGGGTCTGGGCCGGGGTCTGGGCCGGGGTCTGCGGAGTGGGGGTGTTCGTCATTTCTTCGCTCCTGTGAGTTCTGGTTGCTGCCAGGCGAGGCCGCCCGGCAGGTGCGGCGCGAGGGCGTGTCCCACACCTCCCGCCTGGCAGTCACTACTGCGGGAGGAGTTCCATGACGATGTTGATGATCTTGCCGCCGTTTTCGGTGGTCCAGTTGTGGGCGAGTTCGGCGAGGAGCTGGTTGGTGGAGG
>NZ_JBSFWB010000107.1:0-1355 GCF_053592635.1 Streptomyces sp. NPDC002623
GCCCTCCTCCAGGCCGCCACCACCGGCGAGGCCGACCTGCCCTACTACCTCGCCCGCAACGAACAGGGCATGGTCCACGCCTCCGTCGCCTACGCGAAGATGCGTGACCGGCTGGCCACGTTCGCCTGCTCGGCGTCCACCGGCCCCGGCTCGACGAACATGATCACCGGTGCCGCACTGGCCACCACCAACCGCCTCCCCGTGCTGCTGCTGCCCAGCGACATGTTCGCCACCCGGGCCGCCGACCCCGTCCTCCAGCAGCTGGAGGACTCCCGGGGCGGAGACGTCACCGTCAACGACGCCTTCCGCGCCGTCTCCAAGTACTTCGACCGCATCTCGCGCCCCGAGCAGCTGATCCCAGCCGCCCTCGCCGCGATGCGCGTCCTCACCGACCCCGTCGAGACGGGCGCGGTGACCTTGGCGCTGCCGCAGGACGTGCAGGCCGAGGCCTACGACTGGCCGGTGGAGTTCTTCCGGCGCCGGGTGTGGCACGTGGGCCGCCCGGTGCCGGAGGCAGCCGCCGTCGAGCGGGCCGCACGCCTCCTGCGCGGCGCGAAGAAGCCGCTCATCGTGGCCGGCGGCGGGGCCGTCTACTCCGGCGCCGAGACCGTGCTGCGCGCGTTCGCCGAGGCCACCGGGATCCCGGTCGCGGACACGCACGCGGGCAAGGGCGCCGTCGCCTGGGACCACCCCTGCGCCGTCGGCGGCATCGGCTCGACGGGGTCCTTCGCGGCGAACGAGCTGGCGAAGGAGGCCGACGTCGTCCTGGGCATCGGCACCCGCTACTCCGACTTCACCACCGCCAGCCACACCGTCTTCGCCAACCCCGACGTCACCTTCGTCAACCTCAACGTCGCCCGCCTCGACGCCGTCAAACACTCCGCCGAACCCCTGGTCGCCGACGCCCGCCTCGGAATCCAGGCACTCGCAGGAGCCCTGACCGGCTGGGAAGTCCCCGACGAATACCGCCGCCGCACCCGTCAACTCATCGCCCGGACACGGGAGATCGAGGAGGAGTGCTTCGCCCCGGACCGCAACACCGGCGACCTGCCCGCCCAGACGCAGATCCTCGGCGCCCTCAACGACGTCCTCGACGACCGGGCCGTCGTCATCAACGCCGCCGGATCCATGCCCGGCGACCTGCAGCAACTCTGGCGGGCCCGCGACCCGAAGGCCTACCACGTCGAATACGCCTACTCCTGCATGGGCTACGAAGTCGCCGCCGGCCTCGGCGCGAAGATGGCCGACCCCACACGCGAAGTCGTCGTCCTCGTCGGCGACGGCTCCTACCTGATGATGGCCCAGGAGATCGTCACCATGATCTCCGAAGGACTGAAGGTCATCGTCGTCCTCGT
>NZ_JBSFWB010000108.1:0-1355 GCF_053592635.1 Streptomyces sp. NPDC002623
GCCCTCCTCCAGGCCGCCACCACCGGCGAGGCCGACCTGCCCTACTACCTCGCCCGCAACGAACAGGGCATGGTCCACGCCTCCGTCGCCTACGCCAAAATGCGCGACCGCCTCGCCGCCTTCGCCTGCACCGCCTCCACCGGACCCGGCTCCACCAACATGATCACCGGCGCCGCACTGGCCACCACCAACCGGCTGCCCGTGCTCCTGCTGCCGTCCGACATGTTCGCCACCCGGGCCGCCGACCCGGTGCTCCAGCAGCTGGAGGACAGCCGGGGCGGGGACGTCACCGTCAACGACGCCTTCCGCGCCGTCTCGAAGTACTTCGACCGCATCCAGCGCCCCGAGCAGTTGATCCCGGCCGCGCTGGCGGCCATGCGGGTGCTGACCGACCCCGTCGAGACCGGCTCCGTCACCCTCGCCCTGCCCCAGGACGTGCAGGCCGAGGCCCACGACTGGCCGGTCGAGTTCTTCCGGCGCCGGGTGTGGCACGTGGGCCGGCCCGTGCCCGAACCCGCCGCCGTCGAGCGGGCCGCACGCCTCCTGCGCGGCGCGAAGAAGCCGCTCATCGTGGCCGGCGGCGGGGCCGTCTACTCGGGTGCGGAGACGGCACTGCGGGCCTTCGCCGAAGGCACCGGCATTCCGGTCGCGGACACGCACGCGGGCAAGGGCGCCGTCGCCTGGGACCACCCCTGCGCCGTCGGCGGCATCGGCTCCACCGGCGCCTACGCGGCCAACGAACTCGCCCGCGAGGCCGACGTCGTCCTGGGCATCGGCACCCGCTACTCCGACTTCACCACCGCCAGCCACACCGTCTTCGCCAACCCCGACATCACCTTCGTCAACCTCAACGTCGCCCGCCTCGACGCCGTCAAACACTCAGCAGAACCCCTGGTCGCCGACGCCCGCCTCGGAATCCAGGCGCTGGCCGCCGCCCTGACCGGCTGGGAAGTCCCCGACGAATACCGCCGCCGCACCCGTCAACTCATCGCCCGGACACGGGAGATCGAGGAGGAGTGCTTCGCCCCGGACCGCAACACCGGCGACCTGCCGGCCCAGACGCAGATCCTCGGCGCGCTCAACGACGTCCTCGACGACCGGGCCGTCGTCATCAACGCCGCCGGATCCATGCCCGGCGACCTGCAGCAGCTGTGGCGGGCGCGGGATCCGAAGGCCTACCACGTCGAGTACGCCTACTCCTGCATGGGCTACGAGGTCGCCGCCGGCGTCGGCGCGAAGATGGCCGATCCGTCGCGCGAGGTCGTCGTCCTCGTCGGCGACGGCTCCTACCTGATGATGGCCCAGGAGATCGTCACCATGATCTCCGAAGGACTGAAGGTCATCGTCGTCCTCGT
>NZ_JBSFWB010000109.1:0-1334 GCF_053592635.1 Streptomyces sp. NPDC002623
CGCTACGAGAAACGGGCCTACACCTATCTCGGCACCGTCACCCTCGCAGCACTCATCATCTGGCTCCGCACATGATCCGAGAAACAGCGCCTAGGAGAGGGCGGCTGCTCGACCCATTACCCCCAGCGCCGCAGCTCCTGGTGCCACGCTGTACGGCGCGGTGGCCGTCGGGCGGAGCGCCAAGGGCGATCACAGGATCGGTGATCCGGTAGGTGACCCGGTAGGCCAGGACATCCGTCGCGGCGTCCATCCAGTCGTTGGCGTTCCGGGAAAGCGCCATCGAGCCGAGCCCGGTGACGAACCACACCGGCAGCAGCCCCGTACCGCTGAGCGCTTCGGGGAGCCGGCTGCGCAGCCGAAGCCGCAACTTCGTGTTCGCCCGCTGGCCCGCGTCGATCCCTATGGCATTCTTCGCCCGAAGAGCGTCGTCCGCCTCCAGCTTCTGCCGGGCCGCCTCCCCGCTGGTCGTCAGCGCCCCGATCCGGCTGTGAACCTCCCGAGCCTTGGGCGCGGAGGCCTTGAAGTCGAGTTCGGCCGCCTTCCGCTCCGCGTCTCCGGCCTGCGTGGTGGCCAGGACCGCGGCGGCGAGAAGGACTGCGGCACGGTGCCGGCCCCGCTCCTTCAGGGCGTGCCCCAGATGGTCACCGGCCAGCTGCAACCGGGAGCGCTCATAGTCGGCCAGCAGGCCGGCCCGCGCATCGAGGCCCTTGTCCACGGTGACCGCCAGGGCGTGCAGCTCGCCCCCTCGGTCCTCATCGAAGTCGACGACGACGGCGCCCTCGGCTTGGCGCAGATACCGCTCCAGCGCCGCCACCCGGGTCCCGAGCCGGTCCCACACGCCGCCGGAACGCTTCCCCGCAGCGACCCGCATCAGCCGCAAACTGATCGACATGGGCTGGGGGCGCTGACACCATCTGATGAATGGCCGACGACAGTAGAACGCGTTCCTCGATCTGGCACAATCGCGAATTCCTGCTGTTATGGGGCGGCCAGACGGTCAGCGAGATGGGGACGCACATCACCGTTCTCGCTCTGCCGTTGGTCGCCGTCGTGTTGTTGGAAGCCTCCGCGTTCCAGGTCGGCCTATTGGCGGCGGCGGAGACAAGTGCGTTTCTCCTGGTGGCGCTGCCGGCCGGGGCCATAGTGGACCGGATCGCCAAGCGCCGGCTGATGATCTGGTGCGACCTCGCGCTGTTCGTGGTGATCGGCTCGGTACCGCTGGCCCACGCCGCCGGAGCACTGACGCTCGCTCAGCTCTATGTTGTCGCACTGGTCTCCGGCGTGCTCTCCGTGTTCTTCTCAGTCGCCTACCAGGCCTATCTGCCGACGGTCCT
>NZ_JBSFWB010000110.1:0-1303 GCF_053592635.1 Streptomyces sp. NPDC002623
CTCACCCGCATCGCCCTCGACGACCCCGCCACCCCCTCCGTCCTGGAGAACACCGCCCGGGCGGTCAACGAGCTCAACGACCGTGAGCTCATCGCCATGGTCGAGCCGTTCCTGTCCTCCTGGCAGGACGGCCGCATCCGCAACGACCTGTCCACCGACGCGGTCGTCAAGTCGGTGACCATCGCCTCGGGACTGGGCCGGCGCACCGCCTACACCTGGCTGAAGCTGCCGGTCGTGGAGGACATGGAGCGCGTCCTGGCCTCCTCCACCCTGCCGGCGCTGCTGCTGGGCGGCGAGGTCAAGGACGCGGAGGCCGCGTTCGCGTCCTGGGGCAAGGCCCTCAAGCAGCCCACCGCGCAGGGTCTGGTCGTGGGCCGCTCGCTGCTCTACCCATCCAACGGCGATGTGGCCGGTGCGGTGGACAAGGCGGTGAGCCTGCTGTGAACGGAACGAGCAAGTACCACCTGCCCAAAGGGACCGCCGCCGATGGTCCCTACGACCTCGTCGTGACGCCGGAGTCGGCGGGCTGGGGATACTCCGGCCTCAGGATCCTGACCCTGACTCCGGGTGAGGCGCACTCAGTCTCGACCAGTGACTCGGAGTTCCTGGTCCTGCCGCTGACCGGTGCCTGCAACGTCACCGTCGAGGGCAAGGTCTTCGAACTCGCAGGCCGGGCAGGGGTGTTCGCCTCGGCGACCGACTTCGCCTACCTCCCCCGCGAGACGGAGGCCCTCATCAGCAGCGCGCATGGTGGGACGTTCGCGCTGCCCTCCGCCCGTACCGAGCGGAGCTCACTCTCCGCTCGGTACGGGCGCAAGGAGGACGTGCCCGTCGAGCTGCGCGGGGCCGGCGCCTGTTCGCGTCAGGTCAACAACTACTGCCTGCCGGGCACGTTCGAGGCCGAGCAGCTGCTGGTGTGCGAGGTCCTCACCCCGGGCGGCAACTGGTCCTCCTACCCGCCCCACAAGCACGACGAGGCACGCCCCGGCGTCGAGTCGGAGCTGGAGGAGATCTACTACTTCGAGGTCTCCGGGGACAGCGACGGCTTCGGCTACCAGCGGGTCTACGGCACCCCCGAGCGGCCGATCGACGTCCTCGCCGAGGTCCGCTCCGGCGACACCGTCCTCATCCCGCACGGCTGGCACGGACCCTCGATCGCCGCCCCCGGCTACGACCTCTACTACCTCAACGTCATGGCAGGCCCCGGCCAGGACCGCGCCTGGCTGATCTGCGACGACCCCGCCCACGGCTGGGTCCGCGACACCTGGAAGACCCAGGACGTCGACGACCGGCTGCCCTTCGA
>NZ_JBSFWB010000111.1:0-1302 GCF_053592635.1 Streptomyces sp. NPDC002623
GTCACCTCAGGACTGCGCATCGGCACCCCCGCCCTCGCCACCCGCGGCTTCACCGCCGAGGACTTCACCGAGGTCGCCGACGTCATCGCCGAGACGCTGAAGGCGCCGTCCCCGTTCGCGGAGGCCGACGCGGCGGCGCTGAAGGCGCGGGTCACCGCCCTCGCCGACAAGCACCCGCTCTACCCCGGTCTGAACAAGTAGTTCCCTTTCCGGGGGCGCCGCGCACACTGTGAAGGTGCGCGGCGCCCCCGGAACCCCGCACCACCCCTGTTATTGAGGAGTCCCCGTGGCCATCTCGGTCTTCGACCTGTTCTCGATCGGCATCGGCCCGTCCAGCTCCCACACGGTCGGCCCGATGCGCGCGGCCGCCATGTTCGCGCGGCGGCTGGGCAAGGACGGCCTGCTGGACTCCACGGCGTCGGTCCGGTGCGAGCTGTACGGCTCGCTCGGCGCGACCGGCCACGGCCACGGGACGCCGAAGGCGGTCCTGCTCGGTCTGGAGGGCTCCTCGCCCCGCACGGTGGACGTGGAGGGGGCCGACGACAGGGTGGAGCAGATCAAGGAGACCGGCCGGCTGCGGCTGCTGGACTCGCACGAGATCCCGTTCTCCTTCGACGACGACCTGGTCCTGCACCGCCGCAAGGCCCTCCCGTACCACGCCAACGGCATGACGATCCGGGCGCACGACGCCTCGGGCACGGAACTGCTGTCGAAGACGTACTACTCGGTCGGCGGCGGGTTCGTCGTGGACGAGGAAGCGGTCGGCGCGGACCGGATAAAACTCGACGACACGGTCCTGAAGTACCCGTTCCGCACGGGCGACGAGCTGCTGCGCCTCGCGAAGGAGACCGGTCTGTCGATCTCCTCGCTGATGCTGGAGAACGAGCACTCCTGGCGCACGGAGGACGAGATCCGGGCGGGCCTGCTGGAGATCTGGCAGGTGATGCAGCGCTGTGTGTCCCGGGGCATGTCCCGCGAGGGCATCCTGCCGGGCGGCCTCCGCGTCCGCCGCCGCGCCGCCATGACGGCTCGTCAACTCCGGGCGGAGGGCGATCCGTTGGCCCACTCGATGGAGTGGATCACGCTGTACGCGATGGCGGTGAACGAGGAGAACGCGGCGGGCGGCAGGGTCGTGACGGCCCCCACGAACGGCGCCGCCGGCATCATCCCTGCGGTCCTGCACTACTACATGAACTTCGTGCCCGGCGCCGACGAGGACGGAGTCGTCCGCTTCCTGCTCGCCGCCGGCGCCATCGGCATGCTCTTCAAGGAGAACGCCTCCATCTCCGGCGCCGAGGTCGG
>NZ_JBSFWB010000112.1:0-1297 GCF_053592635.1 Streptomyces sp. NPDC002623
CTCACCCGCATCGCCCTCGACGACCCCGCCACCCCCTCCGTCCTGGAGAACACCGCCCGGGCGGTCAACGAGCTCAACGACCGTGAGCTCATCGCGATGGTCGAGCCGTTCCTGTCCTCCTGGCAGGACGGCAGGATCCGCAACGACCTGTCCACGGACGCGGTCGTCAAGTCGGTGACCATCGCCTCGGGGCTGGGCCGGCGCACCGCCTACACCTGGCTGAAGCTGCCGGTGGTGGAGAACATGGAGCGCGTCCTGGCCTCTTCGACGCTGCCGGCGCTGCTGCTGGGCGGCGAGGTCAAGGACGCGGAGGCCGCGTTCGCGTCCTGGGGCAAGGCCCTCAAGCAGCCCACCGCGCAAGGCCTGGTCGTCGGCCGCTCGCTGCTCTACCCCGCGAGCGGCGATGTGGCCGGTGCGGTGGACAAGGCGGTGAGCCTGCTGTGAGCGGCAAGTACTACCTGCCGAAGGGGACTTCGGCGGACGGCCCCTACGACGTCCTGGTCACGCCGGAGTCGGCGGGCTGGGGATACTCCGGCCTCAGAGTCGTGACTCTGGAGCCGGGTGAGGCGCACTCCCTGTCCACACACGACTGCGAGTTCCTGGTCCTGCCGCTGACGGGCTCCTGCACCGTCACCACGGACGGCAAGGCCTTCGAACTCGCAGGCCGGACGGGCGTGTTCGCCTCGGCGACCGACTTCGCGTATGTGCCGCGCGAGTCGGAGGCCGTCATCAGCAGCGCGCACGGAGGTCGTTTCGCGCTGCCCTCCGCCCGTACCGAGCAGGGACGGTTTCCCGCTCGGTACGGGCGCAAGGAGGACGTGCCCGTCGAGCTGCGGGGTGCGGGGGCGTGTTCGCGGCAGGTCAACAACTACTGCCTGCCGGGCACCTTCGAGGCCGAGCAGCTGCTGGTGTGCGAGGTCCTCACCCCGGGCGGCAACTGGTCCTCCTACCCGCCCCACAAGCACGACGAAGCCCGTCCCGGCGAGGAGTCCGAGCTGGAGGAGATCTACTACTTCGAGGTCTGCGGGGACCCGAACGGCTTCGGCTACCAGCGCGTCTACGGCACCCCCGAGCGGCCGATCGACGTCCTCGCCGAGGTCCGCTCCGGCGACACCGTGCTGATCCCGCACGGCTGGCACGGACCCTCCGTCGCCGCGCCGGGCTACGACCTCTACTACCTCAACGTCATGGCAGGCCCGGGTCAGGACCGCGCCTGGCTGATCTGCGACGACCCCGCCCACGGCTGGGTCCGCGACACCTGGAAGACCCAGGACGTCGACGACCGGCTGCCCTTCGA
>NZ_JBSFWB010000113.1:0-1241 GCF_053592635.1 Streptomyces sp. NPDC002623
GTCACCTCAGGACTGCGCATCGGCACCCCCGCCCTCGCCACCCGCGGCTTCACCGCCGAGGACTTCACCGAGGTCGCCGACGTCATCGCCGAGACCCTCAAGCCGACCTACGACGCCCACGCGCTCAAGGCCCGGGTCACCGCCCTCGCCGACAAACACCCCCTGTACCCCGGTCTGTCGTCGTAGTCCTCCCGCTGTAGGAGCTCGTTCATGGCCATCTCCGTCTTCGATCTCTTCTCGATCGGCATCGGCCCGTCGAGCTCCCATACGGTCGGCCCGATGCGGGCCGCCCGCAGGTTCGTCGTCCGGCTCAAGGAGGACGGCGTACTCGCCCAGACCGCCACGGTGCGCACCGAGTTGTACGGCTCGCTGGGCGCGACCGGCCACGGGCACGGGACGCCGAAGGCCGTCCTGCTCGGGCTGGAGGGGAACGAGCCGCACACCGTCGACATCGTCCGGGCCGGGCACGATGTCGACCGGATCAAGGCGACCGGGCGGCTGCGGCTGCTGGGCGTCGAGGTCGGCGACGCCCAGGAGATCTCCTTCGACGTCGACGGCGACCTGGTCCTGCACCGCCGCAAGGCCCTCCCGTACCACGCCAACGGCATGACGATCCGGGCGTTCGACGCGTCGGGCACGGAACTGCTGTCGAAGACGTACTACTCGGTCGGCGGCGGGTTCGTCGTGGACGAGGAGGCGGCGGGGGCGGATCGCATCAAGCTCGACGACACGGTCCTGCGGCATCCGTTCCGCACGGGCGACGAACTGCTGCGCCTGACGAAGGAGACCGGTCTGTCGATCTCCTCGCTGATGCTGGAGAACGAGCACTCCTGGCGCACCGAGGCGGAGATCCGGGACGGGCTGCTGGAGATCTGGCGGGTGATGCAGACCTGCGTGGCCCGTGGCCTCTCCCTGGAGGGCATCCTGCCGGGCGGGCTGAAGGTCCGGCGCCGGGCCGCCGTCTCCGCGCGGGCGCTGCGCGCCGCCGGCGATCCGGGGATCCACGCCATGGAGTGGGCGACTCTCTACGCGATGGCGGTGAACGAGGAGAACGCGGCCGGCAGGCGGGTGGTCACCGCCCCCACCAACGGCGCGGCCGGCATCATCCCGGCGGTCCTGCACTACTACATGAACTTCGTGCCCGGTGCCGACGAGGACGGAGTCGTCCGCTTCCTGCTCGCCGCCGGCGCCATCGGCATGCTCTTCAAGGAGAACGCCTCCATCTCCGGCGCCGAGGTCGG
>NZ_JBSFWB010000114.1:0-1073 GCF_053592635.1 Streptomyces sp. NPDC002623
GCATGTGATCGGCCGGATGAAGAACTACAAGATCCTCCGCGACTGCCGGCAGCGCGGCGACGGCCTCCACCATGCGGTCCAGGCCGTCGCTCACAAGCGCAACCTCGCCCTCGCATCATGACCACAAGATGTGTAGCCGTTGAACGCATGGGAGTCGACTGCGTGAACGCCCTGCACACCGAGGGTGTGACCGTGGCTGGATCGAGGGCTGCTGTCCCGTTGTAGTTCGTCTATGAAAGTTGCACCAAGATCACTCAACAACTTCACATTGGGCGCGGAAAGGAAGACCGCGGCTTGTGGAACTGCCATGCTCGCAGGTGCCGAGGGCGGTGACTTCGGCCTTGATCACGGAAACCCTGAGATCGTCTGTGCCTGCCTCTGTGCCCGCCGCACGTACAACGGCGGAGTGTCTCGCGGACCTTGCCGCGCGCACGCTGCGCAGCAAACGTGCTGCCGTCCCCGACCGGCGGCACGGCAACATCCCGCTGTGAGCGCGGCGCAGCCGTAACAACACCCCCTGGACGGGGACTTGACCAGTGACGTGAGGAGTTCCCCCATGCCCGCGCGCGCCCTTCCGCACGCCCCCGGCACATCCCCCGCAGCACCGGAAGACCTGCCCACCCTCCCCGCCCATCTCGCGCACTGGGCCCATCACACCCCCGGCCGCCGCGCGTTCACCTTCGCCGACCACCACAGCCCCGGTCTGCGCGGCAGCCTTCGTGTGCTCACCTGGCACCGCCTCGACCTACGCACGCGCGCGGTCGCCGCCCGGCTGGCCGAGACCGTGGCGCCCGGCGAACGCGTCGCGCTGCTCAGCCCCCAGGGCATGGACTACGTCATCGGCTTCCTCGCCGCGCTCAGGGCCGGTATGGTCGCCGTCCCGCTGTTCACGCCCGACCTGCCGGGACACGCCGACCGCCTGGCCGGAGTCCTGGCCGACGCGCGGCCCTGCGCCGTCCTCACCACCAGCGGTGCGGTCGACACCGTACGCGCCTTCCTCGACGCCCACGGCCTGCGGCCCCGCATCGTCGTCACCGACCTCGTCCCCGACGACCGGGCAGGCGGCCCGCTGC
>NZ_JBSFWB010000115.1:0-1069 GCF_053592635.1 Streptomyces sp. NPDC002623
GCTCTGCACGGACCCCCGCGAACAGTCCCGCCGCCACGCCGAGGCGGCGGCCGACGCCTGGCACTCCGGCTGTTGGACGCGGCCGACCCCCTTTTCCCCTACCCGGTGGGCCGGCGTGCCGGTGGGCTGGTGGAGCTGAGCGGGTCGGTCGAAGTCGGCTGCGGTTCGGCAGCGCCCTGAAGGGGCGCGGGGCGCTGACGTGTGCGGCTCCGCCGCGCGGGCGCGACCAGCCACGATGGCGCCGCAGCAGAACGACGGCACATCGCGGCACTTCCAGCGGAGCGCTTAGCCTGCGGCCCGCTCCACCAGCACGCCGTCCTTCTCGTCGTACAGCTCACCGGTCTGCGGGCACTCCCACACATCGGCCTCGCCCGCGCGCGCGACCAGCTTGACGCCGGCCTTGCCGACCCAGCCGACCTGCCGCGCGGGAACCCCGACGACCAGGCCGAAGTCCGGGACGTCCTTGGTGACGACGGCGCCGGCGGCGACCATGGCCCAGCGGCCGATGGCGATGGGCGCGACGCACACGGCGCGGGCGCCGATGGACGCCCCGTCGGCGATCTTCACGCCGACGGCCTCCCAGTCGCCGCCGCGCTTCTGCTTGCCGTCGGGGTCCACGGAACGCGGGTTGTGGTCGTTGGTGAGGACCACGGCCGGGCCGATGAAGACACCGTCGCCGAGCTCCGCCGGCTCGTAGACGAGCGCGTAGTTCTGCAGCTTGCAGTTGTCGCCCAGGTGGACGCCCGAGCCGACGTACGCGCCACGGCCGATCACACAGCCCTCACCGAGGCGCGCGCCCTCACGGATCTGCGCGAGGTCCCAGACGCTGCTCCCGGCGCCGATCTCGGCACTGTCGTCTACCTGCGCGCTGGGCTGGACCCTGTAGTTCACTCTGCTGCCTTCCGGTGTGTGGCTTCGGTTGGCGAGCATACGGGGCCTGGTGGACGACGTCGGCGCGCGGCCCGGACGGCACTGTGGCCACCGGCGACCGTGACGTCCGCCTCACCCACCTCGCCGCCCTGTCCGGGGAACGGCTCGACCCCCGCGCCCTGGCCCGGGAACTCGGCGG
>NZ_JBSFWB010000116.1:0-1011 GCF_053592635.1 Streptomyces sp. NPDC002623
CCTAGGCGCTGTTTCTCGGATCATGTGCGGAGCCAGATGATGAGTGCTGCGAGGGTGACGGTGCCGAGATAGGTGTAGGCCCGTTTCTCGTAGCGCGTGGCGACTGCGCGGAAGCCTTTCAAACGGTTGATGGCCCGTTCGACTGTGTTGCGCTTCTTGTAGTGCTCGCGGTCGAACCCGGTGGGCCGACCGCCCCGGGACCCGCGGTTCTGGCGGTGTCTGCGCTGATCGAGCCGTTCCGGAATGGTGTGCGATATGCCGCGTCGTCGCAGGTAGCGGCGGTTTCTGCGGGACGTATAGGCCTTGTCGGCCAGGACGTGGTCAGGTCGGGTGCGAGGCCGGCCCGCTGCGACACGGGGCACTGACACCTGCTTCAGGACGGGCTCGAGTTGGGGGCCGTCTCCGTAGTGTCCAGGTGTCAGGAGGAGGGCAAGTGGCCTGCACCGTCCGTCGGCTGCGAGGTGGATCTTGGTCGTGAAGCCGCCGCGGGAGCGTCCCAGACACTCGCCGATCTGACCACTCCCTCCAGCCGGACGACCAGTTTCCGAAGTACCGGATCGACCTGGTTCGTCCGTGGACGGACCCCCCTTTGAGGAACCGCGGCAGGCGGTGCCTTCCTTGCGCCGGCGGCGTGCTGGTGAGCCCGCACCGCCGTGGAGTCGACAGACACGTCCCAGTCGATCCGGCCCGCGGCGTCCTCCGCAGCCTGCACCTTCGACAGAAGCATCCGCCAGGTGCCATCCGCCGACCAGCGGCGATGGCGTTTGTAGACCGTCTCCCAGGGCCCGAACCGCTCCGGCAGATCGCGCCACTGGACTCCAGTACGAACCCGGTACAGCACCCCGTTGATCACCCGGCGATGATCGCTCCACCGACCCCCACGTGCACCACCGCGAGGCAAGAACGACTCCAGCCGATCCCACTCCGCGTTTGTCAGGTCTCCGCGTCCCATCCAGTCAGCCTGCCCCCAACACCCCACTCACGGAGGGAGGTCCGAGAAACAGCGCCTAG